>NZ_JBEZOK010000020.1:0-78799 GCF_040706515.1 Streptomyces sp. NPDC047880
GCCGATGGTACTGCAGGGGGGACCCTGTGGGAGAGTAGGACGCCGCCGAACAATTTTTGGGAAAACCCCGCATCTTCGGATGCGGGGTTTTCTGCTTTTAGGGCCACCTTGTAGAGCCCCCCTCTCAGAGGGCTCCTAGATTGCTACAGGCGTCCGGCTGCTTTCAAAGCCAAGTAAGCGTCCGCCAAGGCCGGCGCCAGATCGACCGGTGTGGCGTCGACGACCGTGACGCCGTGGCGGCGGAGTTGCTCTGCGATGCGGTGACGTTCCGACTGGGCCTGGGCGGCTGCGGCGGCCTCATAGACCGCATCGACGTTTCCGCGGGCTTTGGCCATTTCACCGATGTGCGGGTCCGCCACCGAAGCCAACAGGACCGTGTGGCGTTGCGTGAGCTGAGAGAGGACCGGAAGCAGACCCTCTTCGATGGGTGCCGCGTCCAGAGTCGTGAGCAGGACGATCAGCGAGCGGCGGGGAGACGTACGCAGGGCGGTGGCCGTCAGACCCCGGGCATTCGTCTCGACGAGCTCCGGCTCGAGCGTTGCCATCGCGTTGACCAGAGCGGGAAGGACGTCGCCCGCAGCGCGGCCCTGGACCAGAGCCCGGACCTGCCGGTCGTAGGCGAGGAGATCCACGCGGTCGCCGGCACGGGAGGCGAGGGCCGCGAGGAGGAGGGCCGCGTCCATGGAGGCGTCGAGGCGGGGCTCGTCGCCCACGCGGCCGGCCGAGGTGCGGCCGGTGTCGAGGACCAGAAGGATGTGGCGGTCTCGCTCGGGGCGCCAGGTGCGAACCGCGACCGTGGTCTGGCGGGCGGTGGCGCGCCAGTCGATGGAGCGGGTGTCGTCGCCGGGGACGTACTCGCGCAGGCTGTCGAACTCCGTGCCCTCGCCGCGGGTGAGGACGCTGGTGCGGCCGTCCAGTTCGCGCAGGCGGGCCAGTTTCGAGGGCAGGTGCTTGCGGCTGGTGAACGGAGGCAGGACGCGCACGGTCCAAGGGGCCTTGTGGGTTCCCTGGCGGGAGAAGAGGCCGAGGGGGCCGTACGAGCGGATGGTGACGCGGTCGGCCTGGCGGTCGCCCCGGCGGGTGGGACGCAGACGGGTGGTCACGCGGCGGCGTTCGCCCGGGGGGACCGTGAGACGGTGGCGGGAGCCCGCTGTCTCCGTGCCGGGCTGCCAGCTGCTGGGAGGCCAGGCGTCGCGCAGCCGGGTGCGGAGGGGACGGCGGGACGGGTTGGTGACGGTGAGGGTCACGTCCACCGTGTCGCCGAGGCGCACGGAGGTGTCGCCGGAGCGGGTCAGTCCCAGCCGGCGTACGGGGGCGGCCAGCGCGAAGTCGCATGCGCAGGCCACGGCAAGGGGTGCGTTGACCGCCAGGATGCCCGTCCAGCTGGGCTCCCAGATTCCGACGGGGAGGGAGCCCAGTGCCGCGAGGAGGGCGGCGCGTCCGGTGAGTGCCATCAGCGGGGGACGGGGACGTGGGCGAGGATCGCGTTGATGACGGAGTCGGCTGTCACGCCTTCCATCTCGGCCTCCGGGCGCAGTTGTACGCGGTGGCGGAGGGTAGGGAGGGCCAGGGCCTTCACGTCGTCGGGGATGACGTAGTCGCGGCCGGTCAGCCAGGCCCAGGCGCGGGCGGTGGCGAGGAGGGCCGTGGCGCCTCGTGGAGAGACGCCGAGGGTGAGGGACGGCGACTCGCGGGTGGCGCGGCAGATGTCGACGACGTAGGCGGTGATCTCGGGGGAGACGGTCGTCTTGGCGACCGCCGCGCGGGCTGCCTCCAGGTCGGCGGGACCGGCCACGGGGCGTACGCCGGCGGCGTGGAGGTCGCGTGGGTTGAAGCCCTCCGCGTGGCGGGTGAGGACGTCGATCTCGTCCTGGCGGGAGGGGAGGGGGATGGTGAGTTTGAGGAGGAAGCGGTCCAGCTGGGCTTCAGGGAGGGGGTAGGTGCCCTCGTACTCGACCGGGTTCTGGGTCGCTGCGACCAGGAACGGGTCGGGGAGGGGGCGGGGGGTGCCGTCCACGGTGACCTGGCGTTCCTCCATGGCTTCGAGGAGGGACGACTGGGTCTTGGGGGGCGTGCGGTTGATCTCGTCGGCGAGGAGGAGGTTGGTGAAGACGGGGCCGGGCTGGAAGGAGAACTCGGCGCTGCGGGTGTCGTAGACCAGGGAGCCGGTCACGTCGCTCGGCATGAGGTCGGGGGTGAACTGGACGCGCTTGGTGTCGAGTTCGAGGGCGGAGGCGAGGGCGCGGACCAGGAGGGTCTTGGCGACGCCGGGGACGCCTTCGAGGAGGACGTGGCCGCGGCAGAGCAGGGCGACGACAAGACCGGTGACGGCGGGGTCCTGGCCGACCACGGCCTTGGCGATCTCGGCGCGCAGGGCCTCCAGGGCGTCTCGGGCGGTGCCCGGGTCCCCGGTCTGCCCGGCGTTGTCAGTGGTCGGGTCCATCATGGACGGCGTACCTCTCTTTCGAGGGCGTCGAGTCGGTCGGCGAGTGCGATGAGTGCTGCGTCGTCGCTGGGCGGTGGTCCGAAGAGGAGAGCATGCAGGTCCTGGCCGTCGCCGTGGAGGTGGGCGGACAGGGCGGGGAGCAGGGCCTCGGGCGTGTGCGCCTGGGCGACGGGGACGCCTGTGAGGGGGGCGAGGCGGGTGCGGGTCGTGGAGCGGAGAGCGGTGGCCGCGCGGTCGCGCGCGTCGGTCTTGCGGTAGAGGCGGGCGCGGCCTTCGGCGGTTTCGGAGGCGCGGATCGCGACGGGGAGTCTTTCGGGCACGAGGGGGCCGAGTCGGCGTGCCCGCCAGAGGGCGGCCAGGGCTGCGGCGATGAAGAGCTGCAGGGTGCCCCAGAGCCAGCCCGAGGGGAGCAGGTCGAAGAAGCTGCGTTCGTCGTCGGGGCCGGTGGCCGACGTGTCCGAGAGTGAGGGGAGGTACCAGACCAGATGGGGGCGGGAGCCGAGGAGTTGGAGGGCGAGGGAGGCGTTGCCCTGCTCGTCGAGGCGGTCGTTCTGGAGGATGTCGGGCGCGCCGAGGGCGATGGTGTCGCCGTTCCCCCTCTTGTCGGGGATGCGCAGCAGGGTGGCCAGGCGTTCGCTGGGGTAGCACGTGTCGGCCCCGAGGTGGGTGGTGCTGTAGCGGACGCCGCCCGTGTCGGCGGTGCCGGCGCGCCGGGCGGCGGGCAGGGCGCAGTCCGGGGCGAGTGTCGAGTCGAGGCTGGTGGCGGGGTCGGCGGTGACGCCGGGGGCGAGCCGTTCGATGGAGGCGCTGCCGGAGGCGACCAGGACGGTGCGGCCGTGGGACTCGGCGAACGCGGCGTGCAGACGGGTCTGTTGACCGGGCGTCAAAAGGTCGGGGACGGCGACCAGGAGGGTCGTGTCAGGGCCGGCCGCGGTTGCCGCTTCGTCGAGGGTGGTGACCACGCGGGTGTCCACGCCTCGGTCGGCGAGGAGTTCGGCGATGGCGCGGCTGCCGCCGGGGTCGGCGGAGCGGGGGTCGAGTTCGCCGTGGCGGGCGTCGGACCGGATGACGGCGATGGCGACCGCTCCCGCGAGGAGCACCACGAGGGCGAGGGCGATGCCGCGCGCGCGGGTCCACACCTGGCGGGCGGTGGGCGAGGCCGAGGTGGACGTGAGGGTGGCCTCGGTGGTCATTCGGCGGCTCCCTGGCGGGTGTGGGGGGCCGTGGCGGCGCTGCTCGTCGCGAGTTGGGGTTTGGTGCTTTCCAGGTCGCGGTCGAGTTCGGCGATGCGGTGGTACGACTCTTCGGTCGCGGAACGGCCGCCGTATGTGACGTCGTCGAAGTCGCGGGCGGCGGTGCGCAGTCGGTCCGTGTGGGCGGGCAGGGCGCGGCCGGCTTCGGCTGCGGCCTCGTCGGCGGTGCGGCCGGGGCGGATGTCGAGGAGGGCGCGTTCCTCGAGGGCGCGGACGACGGCCCGCATGCGTTCCTGGACGGCTTGGCTCCAGTGGCCCTGGGCGGCGTGTGCCTCGGCGGCGGCGCGGTGGTCGGCGGCGCTGCGGGGGCGGTCGTCGAACAGGGCTGCCGACGAGGTGGGTTGGCGGCGTGGGGTGCCCAGGCGCCACCACAGGGCGGCCAGGACGGCGACGACGGCCACGACGATGACGATCAGGCCGAGTGCGCCGCCGGGGGTGGCGTCCGAGGCGGCGTTGAGGAGTTTGCCGAGCCACTCCCAGAAGGCGTCGAGGGCGCGCTGGAAGAGGCTGGGGTCGTTCTCGTGGTACATCCGCTTGGACAGCTCGCGCCGAGCCGCCTCGCGCGCGGGGCCGCGCGGTGTGGTGAGGGGCGGCTCGTCCGCGGAGCGGGCCGACGACAGCAGTGTGCTGTCGTGGGCGCTCAGCAGCGTCCGTATGCCGGCGCGTGGCAGCGCCGTGGTGAGAAGTTCCCCCGCCCGGCTCACCGCATCAGCTCCCCGGGGTGGCGCCGGGGGCGGTGGAGCCGTAGCCCTGGACGCCGGCGGCGCGGGCCAGTTCGAGGTCGAGGGCCTCGCGGCGGATGCGCTGGTCGATGTAGAGGAGCACGGTGACGCCCGCCGTGATCGGGAACGTGATCATGGAGCCGATCACCGACCCGATGCCGCTGACGATGAGGAACGTCCAGCCCAGGCTGCCGACACCGGTGTTGAGCCAGCCGGTGAGGCCGTCGCCGCTGAGGGCCGCGGCGAGGAGGGTGAAGGGGATGACGATGATCGAGGCGACGACGTTCGCGATGAGCGTGGCGAGCAGCTGGATGCCGAAGATCCGCCACCAGGTGCCCTGGACGAGCTTCGCGGAGCGGCCGAGGGCCTTCTTGATGCCCTGCTTCTCCAGCATGAGGGCGGGCGAGGCGAGGGAGAAGCGGATCATCAGCCACAGGGCGACGATGCCGGCGCCGATGACGCCCAGGACGGTGAGGCCGACGCCCGCCCCGCCGTTCACGGCGATGCCGACGAGGATGCCGGGCAGGGTGCCGACGGTGACGATGCCGGCGGTGATGAGCAGCAACAGGCAGATCAGGCCGAACAGTTTGAGGACGTGGGGCCGGGCGTCCCGCCAGGCCTCGCCGATGGTCACGGACTTGCCGAGCACGGCGCGGCTGGTGACGGTGGTGAGCAGCGCGGTCGCGATGACGGTGCCGACCAGGGAGATCACGAAGACGACGGTGGAGTTGAGCAGGGCGTCGCCCATGGCGCGGCTCAGCTCGCTGAGGCTGGCGCTGGGGTCGTTGAGGGCGTCGGTGCTGGTGTCGTCCAGGACGAGGCCCTGGAACAGGACGACGATGACCTCGGTGAGGACGGCGACGGTCAGCGAGATGCCCAGGACCGTGCGCCAGTAGGTGCGCATGGTGGAGACCGCGCCGTCGAGGATCTCGCCCACGCCGAGCGGGCGGAGCGGGATGACGCCGGGTTTGGCGGCGGGCGGGGGGCCGCCCCAGCCGCTTCCCCAGCCGTGGCCTGCCGGGGCGCCGTAGCCTCCGGGGCCCGCGGGGCCGTATCCGCCGGGGGGCCGGTGGCCCCAGCCCGGGCCGGGGGGCGGGGGCGGGGGTGCCTGGCCGGGGGCGGACCACTGGGCCGGGGGCGGCTGTTCCTTGGACCACTGCGGGCCCTGGCTCTGCGGGGCCTGGGCCGGCTGGGCCGCGGGCTGTGCGGGGGCGGGGCGGTCGGTGGGCTCGGCAGGGCCGGACTGGTCCGGCTTCTGTCCGTCGGACGGGGCGGATCCGGGCGAGGCCCAGCCCGGAGTGTCGTTCATCGTCGCTCCTTCACGGTGCCCGTCCGCGGTCGCGGCGGCAGGTTGGCAGCCATCGTGCCATGGGGTGGTCTTGGAGTGACCGGCCGCGGTATGGGCTGCGTACCTTCAATTGTCCGCTCGATTAAGGGCAGACTGACGGCATGGCTGATCAGTACGCGCACAGCGGCGATGACAAGCGGCCGACCGAGATCCCGGCGATCCGCTGGGAAGAGCCACCGGAAGGTCCCGTTCTGGTCCTGCTGGACCAGACGAGGCTGCCGGCCGAGGAGGTCGAACTGGTCTGTACGGATGCGTCCACGCTCGTGGAGGCGATCGGCTCGCTGGCGGTGCGCGGGGCGCCGCTGCTCGGTATCGCGGGGGCGTACGGCGTCGCGCTCGCCGCCGTGCGGGGTTTCGACGTGGACGAGGCGGCGGCCGCTCTGGCGGGTGCGCGGCCGACCGCGGTGAACCTGGCCGTGGGGGTGCGCCGGGCGCAGTCGGCGCACGAGGCGGCGCTCGCCAAGGGCGGTGACATGCGGCAGGCGGCCGCGGCGGCGCTGGCGGCGGCGCGGCAGCTGCACCGGGAGGACGCCGAGGCCAGTGGCCGGATGGCCGAGCACGGGCTGGCGCTGATCGACGAGCTGCTGCCCGGCGGCGGGCACCGGATCCTCACCCACTGCAACACCGGTTCGCTGGTGTCGGGCGGGGAGGGGACGGCCTTCGCGGTGGCGCTCGCGGCGCACCGGACGGGGCGGCTGCGGCGGCTGTGGGTGGACGAGACGCGCCCGTTGCTGCAGGGCGCTCGCCTGACGGCGTACGAGGCGGCCCGCAGCGGGATGGCGTACACGCTGCTCACCGACAACGCGGCGGGGTCGCTGTTCGCCGCGGGGGAGGTGGACGCGGTGCTGATCGGGGCGGACCGCATCACGGCGGACGGCTCGGTGGCCAACAAGGTGGGGAGTTATCCGCTGGCGGTGCTGGCGCGGTACCACCATGTGCCGTTCATCGTGGTGGCGCCGGTGACGACGGTGGACCTGGACACGCCGGACGGGGCGTCCGTCGAGGTCGAGCAGCGGCCCGGGCACGAGGTGACCGAGGTGACGGCGCCGCAGGTGCCGGTGCTCGGTGCGGAGGCGGGCGGGGGGATTCCGGTGGCGCCGCTGGGGACGCAGGCGTACAACCCGGCGTTCGACGTGACTCCGCCCGAGCTGGTGACGGCGATCGTCACGGAGGAGGGCGTCGTGTCGCCCGTCACGGCCGAGGCGCTCGCGCAGGTGTGTGCGCGGTCCCGCGGAGTGGCGGCGGGCTGAGCCGGGCGGTGCGGGGGTCACGGAGGGTGGCCGGGTCGTAGGCGGCTCCGGCACCCTCCTCACCCGGTTCCGGGCCCGAAATCGGGCGCGCGTCGCCCCGGGGTGGATCATCTGCTGGCGGGCGAGGGCAGACAGTAGCGCTTGCTGCGACTATGGTCACTGGCCGGTGACCTACCTCACCACTGCCTTCGCCGCTGTTATGAGAATGGGATGATGTCGTTTATGAAGGGACGAGTCCTTGTCGTCGACGACGACACCGCACTGGCCGAGATGCTCGGCATTGTGCTGCGTGGTGAGGGTTTCGAGCCGTCGTTCGTGGCTGACGGTGACAAGGCGCTGGCCGCGTTCCGTGAGGCCAAGCCCGATCTGGTGCTGCTCGATCTGATGCTGCCCGGCCGGGACGGCATCGAGGTGTGCCGTCTGATCAGGGCGGAGTCCGGTGTGCCGATCGTGATGCTGACGGCCAAGAGCGACACCGTCGACGTGGTCGTGGGCCTGGAGTCGGGTGCCGACGACTACATCGTGAAGCCGTTCAAGCCGAAGGAGCTGGTGGCCCGGATCCGGGCGCGGCTCCGGAGGTCGGAGGAGCCCGCTCCGGAGCAGCTCGCCATCGGTGACCTGGTCATCGACGTGGCGGGGCACTCCGTGAAGCGGGACGGGCAGTCGATCGCGCTGACGCCGCTGGAGTTCGACCTGCTGGTCGCGCTCGCGCGCAAGCCGTGGCAGGTGTTCACGCGTGAGGTGCTGCTGGAGCAGGTCTGGGGCTACCGGCACGCGGCGGACACGCGGCTGGTCAACGTCCATGTGCAGCGGCTGCGCTCCAAGGTCGAGAAGGACCCGGAGAAGCCGGAGATCGTGGTGACCGTCCGCGGTGTCGGATACAAGGCAGGGCCGAGCTGACATGTCCGGCGACAGTGCCGCTTCGGCGCCCGGCCGGTCCGGGGGCCGCCCGGAGCGGCCTGTCGGGCGGAAGAGGTCCGGCTCCCGCTGGGGGCGGTTCCTGGAGAGCGGGCTGCTGCTCCAGGGCGGAGTGCAGGGCAGCCCGGTCATCCGCCTGTTCATGCGGTGGGTGCGCCGGCCGCTGCTGCCCGTCATGCGGCTGTGGCGGCGCAACATTCAGCTCAAGGTCGTCGCAACGACACTGCTGATGTCGCTGGGCGTGGTGCTGCTGCTGGGCTTCGTCGTCATCGGGCAGGTGCGCAACGGCCTGCTGGACGCCAAGGTGAAGGCCTCGCAGAGCCAGGCCACGGGCGGTTTCGCGGTGGCCAAGCAGCGTGCCGACGAGGCGGCGAGCGGCACGGGCGACGATGTCGCCACGGCGGACGGCCGGCCCGCGCAGAACGTCATCCAGTGGATGAGCGACCTTGTCTCGTCCCTGTCCAGCGGCGGCCAGGGCGCTTTCGACGTGGTCACGCTCCCGGCCTCGGACACGGACGGCACCGGCGGGCGCGGGCCGCGCGCCTCGGGTGAGGTGAACTGGAGCAAGAGCGTGCCCGCCGACCTGCGTGAGCGGATCGGCAGCAGCACGACGGCCGCGCAGAGCTACACGCGCATCGTCTACAACAACGCCACCCAGGACTCCCAGCCGGGCCTCGTCATCGGCAAGCAGGTCAACGACCCCAACGGCAACCCGTACCAGCTGTACTACCTCTTCCCGCTCACCCAGGAGGAGAAGTCGCTGAGCCTGGTCAAGGGCACGCTGGCGACGGCCGGGCTGTTCGTCGTCGTGCTGCTCGGGGCCATCGCGTGGCTCGTCGTGCGGCAGGTCGTCACGCCGGTGCGGATGGCGGCGGGAATCGCCGAGCGGCTGTCGGCCGGGCGGCTCCAGGAACGTATGAAGGTCACCGGCGAGGACGACATCGCACGGCTCGGTGAGGCCTTCAACAAGATGGCACAGAACCTCCAGTTGAAGATCAGCCAGCTGGAGGACCTGTCGCGGATGCAGCGCCGGTTCGTCTCCGACGTGTCGCACGAGTTGCGTACGCCGCTGACGACCGTACGGATGGCCGCGGACGTCATCCACGAGGCGCGGGAGGACTTCGACCCGGTGACCGCGCGGTCGGCGGAGCTGCTCGCCGACCAGCTGGACCGGTTCGAGTCGCTGCTCGCGGACCTGTTGGAGATCAGCCGGTTCGACGCGGGCGCCGCGGCGCTGGAGGCGGAGCCGATCGACCTCAGGAACGTCGTACGGCGGGTGGTCAGCGGGGCCGAGCCGCTCGCGGAGCGCAAGGGCACCCGGATCCGGGTGCTCGGCGACCAGCAGCCCGTCGTCGCCGAGGCCGATGCCCGGCGCGTGGAGCGGGTGCTGCGCAACCTCGTCGTCAACGCCGTCGAGCACGGCGAGGGCAAGGACGTCGTCGTCAAGCTGGCCGCCGCGGGCGGTGCGGTCGCCGTGGCGGTGCGGGACTACGGCGTCGGGCTCAAGCCGGGCGAGGCGACCCGCGTGTTCAGCCGCTTCTGGCGGGCGGACCCGGCACGCGCGCGTACCACCGGGGGTACGGGCCTGGGGCTGTCCATCGCCCTGGAGGACGCGCGGCTGCACGGCGGCTGGCTGCAGGCGTGGGGCGAGCCGGGCGGCGGCTCCCAGTTCCGGCTGACGCTGCCCAGGACCGCCGACGAGCCGCTGCGCGGGTCCCCGATACCGCTGGAGCCCAAGGACTCACGACGCAACCGGGGTCTCGACGACGCCGGTCTGCCGTGCGGCGGGGACGACGAGAAGCGGGCGACCGTACCGGCGCAGCCGGCGAGCGGGCCGGTGCCGCAGGGGGCGAAGCGGGACCCGATACCGCCGCGTGTCGCTCCGACGGCGGACCCGACGGCGCTGCCCGGCAACGGTTCGCGGGTGGTGCCCAGGCCCGCCTCGGGCACGCGGCGGGCCGACGAATCGGCCGGGGCGAAGGAGCCGGGCCCCGGCGAGGCGGCCGACGGCCGTGAGGGGGCCCGGCGCGACGAGGGTGCCGGTGGCCGGACCGGGCGGGATCCGGTGGTGAACGGGCCGCGGGACGGGGACGACGATTCCGCGGGCCCTGGCAGCCGTGGGAACGGGCCGGGGAACGTGGACAGGCAAGGGGAGGCATCTCGTGGGCGCTGACCGCGAGGGGCGCGGCCGGCGCAGGCCCGCGCGCGTGATGGCGTACGGCGCCGTTGGCGTCCTGGTGCTGGCGGGGTGTGCCTCGATGCCGGACAGCGGGGATCTGCGCGGCGTGGAGTCCACACCGCGCCAGGAGACCCAGGTGCGGGTGTTCGCCGTGCCGCCGGGGGAGGACGCGCCGCCCTCGGAGATCGTGCAGGGCTTTCTCGAGGCGCTCACCAGCGACGATCCGCACTACAAGACCGCGCGTCAGTACCTCACCGGCGAGGCAGCGAAGACGTGGCGGCCCGAGGTGTCCGCCACGGTGCTGACCGACGGGCCGGGCGCCAAGCCCGAGGCGGGCGGCGGAGGCGAGGACACCGGCGAGATCTCGTACATGCTGACCGGCACCAAGGTCGCCACCGTCGACGCCCAGCAGGCGTACGCGCCGGCGACCGGGGCGTACGGCAGGAGCGTGCACCTGACCCAGGACGCCAAGCGGCAGTGGCGGATCGACGCGTTGCCGCAGGGCGTCGTCATGGGCGAGTCGGACTTCCAGCGCAACTACATGTCCGTCAGCAAGTACTACTTCGCTTCGAACACCGCCGCGGCCGGGTCGAAGGCCCAGCCCACCGCGGTCGCGGACCCCGTGTACGTGCGCCGGCGCGTGGAGCCCATGACGCAGATGGTGAGCTCCCTGCTCAAGGGGCCCACGCGGTGGCTCGGACCGGTGGTCAGGTCGAGCTTCCCCACCGGTGCGGCGCTGGCGAAGGACGCCGGCGCGTTGACGCCGGACGACCGGAACCGGCTGACGGTTCCGCTCAACGACAAGGCCGCCGGCATCGGCATGAACCGGTGCCGGGAGATGGCCGCCCAGATCCTGTTCACGCTGCGGAACCTCAGCCCGGCCGTGGACGAGGTCGAGCTGCGGGCCGGCGGGGCGGAGCTGTGTTCGCTCACGCAGGCGGGGGCCGACACGGCGGCGACCAGGAGCTCGGCGCGCCACCCCGACTACCTGTACTTCGTGGACGGCGAGCACCGGCTCGTCCGGATCCCCGCGGGCAGCAGCGGAACCAAGCCGGACCCGGCGCCCGGGGCGCTCGGCGACGGCGAAACGGCGCTGCGGTCGGCGGCGGTCTCGCGCGACGAGCACACCGCGGCGGGCGTCAGCCTCGACGGCAAGTCGCTGTACGTGGGCTCACTGGTCTCGGGCGGTTCGCTGGGCGACCCGGTGCTGCGCAGCCAGGGCCGGGCCGAGAAGGACCGGCTGACGACGCCCAGCTGGGACGCGGACGACGGCCTGTGGGTGGCCGACCGCGATCCCGACGACCCGCGGCTGCTCCTCTTCCAGGAGGGCAAGGGCGACCCGGTCCAGGTGCGCATGCCGCACCTGGACGGACGGATCCAGTCCGTAAGGGTGGCCGCCGACGGGGTGCGGATCGCGCTGGTCGTGGAGAAGGGCGGCAAGAAGACCCTGCTCGTCGGGCTGATCGAGCGGGACGAGAAGCCGGGTGAGGAGCCGACCGTCAGGGTCGTCGAACTGCGCTCCGCGACGCCGGAGTTGGAGGAGGTCACCACCATGTCGTGGGCCGGGGACAGCCGGCTCGTGGTGGTCGGGCGCGAGCACGGCGGGGTGGAGCAGATGCGGTACGTCCAGGTCGACGGCTCCACGCCGGACGTGCCGGCCCCCGCGGCACTGACGGGGGTCAAGGAGGTCACCGCCGCCGAGGACGACCAGCTGCCGCTGGTGGCGTACTCGGTGGACGGCATCGTCCGCCTGCCGTCGGGCGAGCAGTGGCAGAAGGTGACGGAGGGGACTGCGCCGGTCTATCCGGGGTGAGGCGCCGTCGCCCCGGCGGCAGGTGCGGCCGGGGTGTGCTGGGTGCGGGCGGCCGCTCCTGCGAGGTCGGGCCTCGTCAGGGGTGGCCGTTGGCGTGGCCGGGTTTGGTGAGGCCTTCGGAGGGGGCCGTCCGAGCTGGCTGAGGGCGCCCGTTCGTGGCCGGGGCCGCTCGTGCTGCTGAGGGCGCCGTTCGTGGCCGGACCAAAGTGCTGCTGAGGGCGCCGTTCGTGGCCGGACCATGGTGCCGCTGAGGGCCCCGTTCCCCGCCGGGTCGCTTGTGATTCCTGAGGGCGCCGCTCGTGTGGGGGATGCGCTGGTGGCGGGGCGGTTGGTTGTCCACAGGCGGTTGTCCACAGGGGTGGCCGGACCCGGGCCGGGGCGGCACAGTGGTGGACATGCGGGGGTGGTGGCAGGACCTCAGCGACCTGGTGCTGCCGGGCGAGTGCGGAGGCTGCGGGGCGCCTCGTACGGTGCTGTGCGCGCGGTGCCGTGCGGTGCTGGGCGGGGGAGCGGTGCATCGGGTGCGGCCGGTGCCGGAGCCGCCCGGGCTCCCTCGGGTGCACGCGGCTGCGCGGTACGCGGACGAGGTGCGGGCGACGCTGCTGGCCCACAAGGAGCGCGGTGCCCTGGCGCTCGCGGGACCGCTCGGGGCGGCACTGGCGGGAGCCGTGCACGCGGGCCTCCGGGACGCCTCGGCTTCGGCGGGGTCCGGGGCGGTGTGGGCCCGGGGCGGCAGGGTCCCCGTGCTGCTCGTGCCGGTGCCGTCCGGGCGGCGGGCGGTGCGGGCCAGGGGGCATGATCCGGCGCGGCGGATCGCGCTGGCGGCGGCGCGCGAGCTGCGGCGGCGGGGGCTCGCGGCCCGGGTGGCCGGCGTGCTGCGGCAGCGACGGGCCGTGGCCGATCAAACGGGGCTCAACTCCCGGCAGCGACTGGCCAATCTCGCGGGCGCGCTGGCGGTGGCGCCCGGAGGGGCCCGGCTGCTCCGCGGTGGGCCGGTCGTCCTCGTCGACGACGTGATGACCACGGGGGCGTCCCTGGCGGAGGCCGCGCGAGCCGTGCGGGCGACCTCGAACGGGCCGCGGCTGTCCGCGGGGGAGACGGGGCCGATTCGGAACGATGCATGGACTTCGGCCGTGTACGGGGGAGAGACATGGGAAAGCAGAGAGGAACAGAACGTCGGATCAAGGCGGGAGAGGACGGACCGACGGCCCGCCCGGCAGGTGAATGCGGGTGTGGTCGACATCGACGGAGTCGTCGACGTGGTGTGTGCGGCGGTGGTCGCGGCCTCACCGGACTCTTTCGAAATAAACCGGAACTGATTGAGATCTTGTGTCGTTGCAGGTAACGAGAGGGCCTTTTCACCTGAACGGAGGTACGCCGCAGTAGAGGGTGACGACATCCGGCCGGGCGAGATATGTTCGGTTGAGAGGGAAAGCCGCAGGCCACACCTCTTCAATCCGAATGCCGTGCAGCGGGTTTTTTCATCACTCGCGACGGTGGAGTGGAGATCTCGCTCTCGGGGGAGGAGGTGGAAGTCACCGCGAGTCCGAGGTTCCGGGACTCTCCGGAGCCTGGTGCAAAAGGGAGGCGCTCCGCATCGAGGCGGAGCGATCCGGGAACGGAGTTCTGCGTGGACATCGTCGTCAAGGGCCGCAAGACCGAGGTGCCCGAGCGGTTCCGGAAGCACGTGGCCGAGAAGCTGAAGCTGGAGAAGATCCAGAAGCTCGATGGCAAGGTGATCAGCCTCGACGTCGAGGTGTCCAAGGAGCCCAACCCCCGGCAGGCCGACCGCTGTGACCGAGTGGAGATCACGCTCCGCTCCCGCGGCCCGGTGATCCGGGCGGAGGCAGCAGCGAGCGATCCGTACGCGGCGCTCGACCTGGCGGCGGAAAAGCTGGAAGCCCGGCTGCGCAGGCAGCACGACAAGCGGTACTCGCGCCGTGGTGCGCGCCGGATCCCGGCCGCAGAGGTCGCCGACCACGTTCCGGGCGTGGCGACGCTCAACGGCAATGGGCTGGTGCCCTCCTCCCAGGAGGAGCCGGAGGCGGTACCCACGAAGAAGATCGGCTCGCTGGAAGTGCAGGGTGACGGTCCCATCGTCGTCCGCGAGAAGACCCACGTCGCAGCCCCCATGACCCTCGACCAGGCTCTCTACGAGATGGAGCTGGTCGGGCACGACTTCTATCTGTTCGTCGACTCCGAGACCAAGGAACCGAGTGTCGTCTACCGACGGCACGCCTACGACTACGGCGTGATCCACCTCAGCACGGACACGATGGTCACACAGTCGCACTCCCCCGACGCGGGCGGTGCGCTCGGCGGCTGACCATGCCGGGTGACAGCGGAACAGGTGCCCCTGGAGCGCGCGTGTGCGCCCCCAGGGGCACCTCCGTGCGACCACTTCGCGCCCCGCTCCGGCACCCCGGTGCCGTCCGGGCATGAAATCATGGTGGCCACGGCCCAACCGGTGGGTCGTTGCTCTGGGTTGGCGATGGCTCAGGACCTCAGGCCGCAGCCTTCAGGGGGAGGAACGATGGCGGACAGCTTCGGACCGATGCGTGACGAGGATGCCGACGACGGCGTCGTCGGCATGGGCCCGGACTCGGGGACTCCACGCAAGGAACCGATCAGAGTCCTCGTGGTGGACGACCACGCCTTGTTCCGCCGCGGCCTGGAGATCGTGCTCGCCGCCGAGGAGGACATCCAGGTGGTCGGGGAGGCGGGCGACGGCGCCGAGGCCGTCGAGAAGGCCGCCGACCTGCTGCCCGACATCGTCCTGATGGACGTGCGGATGCCCAAGCGGGGCGGGATCGAGGCGTGCACCTCCATCAAGGAGGTGGCACCCAGCGCCAAGATCATCATGCTGACGATCAGCGACGAGGAAGCCGATCTCTACGACGCCATCAAGGCGGGCGCGACCGGCTATCTCCTCAAGGAGATCTCCACGGACGAGGTCGCAACCGCCATCCGCGCGGTGGCCGACGGACAGTCCCAGATCAGTCCGTCCATGGCGTCGAAGCTCCTCACGGAGTTCAAGTCGATGATCCAGCGCACGGACGAACGGCGGCTGGTGCCCGCGCCGCGTCTGACCGACCGTGAACTGGAAGTACTCAAGCTCGTCGCCACGGGAATGAACAACCGTGACATCGCCAAGGAGTTGTTCATCTCCGAGAACACCGTGAAGAACCACGTCCGCAACATCCTGGAGAAACTGCAACTGCACTCCAGGATGGAAGCGGTGGTGTACGCGATGCGGGAGAAGATCCTCGAGATCCGCTAGGCGGGGTCTCAGCCGAGCAGGCGGGCGATTTCCCGGGCGAGGGGCTCGCGCAGGTCCGGCGAGTCGACCCGTTCGACGCGGACGTCCGTGCAGTCCACCCAGGTCGCCGCCTCGGCCAGGGCCTGGGCGATGGCCGGGACCGCCTTCGGGCCGTCGAGCGTGACCTGCCTGGCCACCAGCGTGCGGCCCTCACGGGCCGGGTCCACACGGCCGACGAGACGCCCGCCGGCCAGCACCGGCATCGCGAAGTACCCGTACACGCGCTTCTGTTTGGGGACGTAGGCCTCCAGGCGGTGCGTGAAGCCGAAGATCCGCTCCGTGCGCGACCGCTCCCAGATCAGTGAGTCGAAGGGCGACAGGAGCGTGGTGCGGTGGCGGCCGCGCGGGGGTGTCCGAAGGGCCGCGGGGTCGGCCCAGGCCGGCTTGCCCCAGCCCTCCACCTGGACCGGGACCAGGCCCGAATCGGCGATCACCGCGTCGACCTGCTCACCCTTGAGGCGGTGGTAGTCGGCGATGTCCGCACGCGTACCGACCCCGAGGGAGCGGCCCGCCAGGCCCACGAGGCGGCGCAGGCACTCGGTGTCGTCCAGCTCGTCGTGCAGCAGCTCCCGCGGGACGGCGCGCTCGGCGAGGTCGTAGACGCGCTTCCAGCCGCGGCGCTCCACGCAGACCACCTCGCCGTACATCAGGGCGCGTTCGACGGCGACCTTGGAGCCCGACCAGTCCCACCAGTCGTTCGTCTTCTTCGCGCCGCCCAACTCCGTGGCGGTGAGGGGGCCCTCGGAGCGGAGCTGCTTGATGACCTGGTCGTAGGCGCTGTCGGGCAGTTCGTGGTTCCAGTGCGGGCGGTTGCGGTAGGCGCGGCGGCGGAAGGCGAAGTGGGGCCACTCCTCGATGGGCAGGATGCACGCGGCGTGGGACCAGTACTCGAAGGAGTGCGTGTCCCGCCAGTAGGCCTCCTCCACCGTCCTGCGGCCCACCGCGCCCAGGCGGGCGTACGGGACGAGTTCGTGGGAGCGGGCCAGGACCGAGATGGTGTCGAGCTGTATCGCGCCCAGGTGGCGGAGGATGCCGCGGACGCCGGAGCGCCGGTCGGGAGCGCCGAGGAAGCCCTGGGCGCGGAGCGCGATCCTGCGGGCCTCGTCTGCGGAGAGTTCTGCGGTGGGGCGCGGGGTGGTCATGGTCGCAGAGTAGGGCGCGGGACTGACAACGCGGTGTGACCTGCGGGTCTGCCGGGCGGCCGAGCCGGTCAGCGTGCCGGCAGGTACGGCGCCGTCGACGGCAGGCCCAGGTCCGAGGGGAGCAGGGAACCCACCCAGGTGTCCTGGCGGACTCCCTTGTTGTTGGTCGCGGAGCGCAGCGTGCCCTCGATCGTGAAGCCCGCCCGCTCCGCCACTGCGCGGGACGCCCGGTTGCCCACGGTCGCCCGCCATTCGACGCGGTCGATCGCGGCGTGCGTGAAGGCCCACCGGCAGGCCGAGAGGGCGGCCTCGGTGACGTAGCCGTTGGCGCGGTGCTGCTTCGCGGCCCAGAAGCCGATCTCGCCCATGCCCAGGGCGCGCATCGTGATGCTGAGCATGCCTGCCAGCTCTCCGGAGTGCGGGAAGACGCCGAAGGTGAACATGGAGCCGTCCGCCCAGCCGTCGGGAACGAGTTGTTCCGTGAAGCTCCTGGCGTGCTCGCGCAGGTAGGGGGAGGGGATCGTGGTCCAGCGCTGGATGTCGGGGTCCTGGCAGGCGTCGTACACCGCGTCGGTGTCCTGCGCGCCCACCGTGCGCAGCACGAGGCGGTCCGTGGTGAGGGTGACGGGGTCCATCGGCCGATTCTGCTCGGCGGCGGGCCACGGAGCCATCTGTTTGCGTTCAGTGATGAGGTGATCACGCTTTGTGTAATTCGATCCGGAGGTGCGGCACTATCCGGGGGCGCCGCACGTTGTCCCCTTTGAAGCAGACGTGAATCAGATTTGAAGCAGCGGACGGTCGCCGTCGCGGCAGGCCCTCCCGGCGCGGTGGGGTCCTCGCATACGATGGCCGTTGCTCAGTAAGTCAAGTGGTAACCGACCGTCCCAGGCCCGACCGGCAAGGAGACCAACCCCCGTGTCCGTCCTCTCGAAGATCATGCGTGCAGGCGAAGGCAAGATCCTGCGCAAGCTGCACCGCATCGCGGACCAGGTCAACTCCATCGAAGAGGACTTCGTCGACCTCTCCGACGCCGAGCTGCGCGCCCTCACCGATGAGTACAAGCAGCGCTACGCCGACGGCGAGACCCTGGACGACCTGCTGCCCGAGGCCTTCGCCACCGTCCGCGAGGCCGCCAAGCGCGTCCTCGGCCAGCGTCACTACGACGTGCAGATGATGGGTGGCGCGGCCCTGCACATGGGCTACGTGGCCGAGATGAAGACCGGTGAGGGCAAGACCCTCGTCGGCACGCTGCCGGCGTACCTGAACGCGCTGTCCGGCAAGGGCGTCCACATCATCACGGTCAACGACTACCTGGCCGAGCGCGACTCCGAGATGATGGGCCGCGTCCACCGCTTCCTGGGGCTCGAGGTCGGCTGCATCCTCGCCAACATGACGCCGGCTCAGCGCCGCGAGCAGTACGCCTGCGACATCACCTACGGCACGAACAACGAGTTCGGCTTCGACTACCTGCGCGACAACATGGCGTGGTCCCAGGACGAGCTCGTCCAGCGCGGCCACAACTTCGCCATCGTCGACGAGGTCGACTCCATCCTCATCGACGAGGCCCGTACGCCGCTGATCATCTCCGGGCCGGCCGACCAGGCCACCAAGTGGTACGGGGACTTCGCCAAGCTGGTGAAGCGCCTCAAGCGCGGCGAGGCCGGCCAGCCGCTCAAGGGCATCGAGGAGACCGGCGACTACGACGTCGACGAGAAGAAGCGCACGGTCGCCATCCACGAGTCCGGTGTCGCCAAGGTCGAGGACTGGCTGGGCATCGACAACCTCTACGAGTCGGTGAACACGCCGCTGGTGGGCTACCTGAACAACGCCATCAAGGCCAAGGAGCTCTTCAAGAAGGACAAGGACTACGTCATCATCGACGACGAGGTCATGATCGTCGACGAGCACACCGGACGTATCCTCGCGGGCCGCCGTTACAACGAAGGCATGCACCAGGCCATCGAGGCGAAGGAAGCGGTGCCGATCAAGGACGAGAATCAGACGCTCGCCACGATCACGCTGCAGAACTTCTTCCGCCTCTACAAGCGCCACGACCACAACGGCAAGGAACAGCCCGGTCTGTGCGGCATGACCGGTACGGCCATGACCGAGGCCGCCGAGTTCCACCAGATCTACAAGCTCGGCGTGGTGCCGATCCCGACCAACCGGCCGATGGTCCGCAAGGACCAGTCCGACCTCATCTACCGGACCGAGGTCGCCAAGTTCGAGGCGGTCGTCGACGACATCGAGGAGAAGCACCGCAAGGGGCAGCCGATCCTCGTCGGCACCACCTCCGTCGAGAAGTCCGAGTACCTCTCGCAGCAGCTCAGCAAGCGCGGCATCCAGCACGAGGTGCTCAACGCCAAGCAGCACGACCGGGAGGCGACGATCGTCGCCCAGGCCGGCCGCAAGGGCGCCGTCACGGTGGCCACCAACATGGCCGGCCGTGGTACGGACATCAAGCTCGGTGGCAACCCCGAGGACCTCGCCGAGGCGGAGCTGCGCCAGCGTGGCCTGGACCCCGAGGAGCACATCGAGGAGTGGGCCCACGCCCTGCCCGAGGCGCTCAAGCGGGCCGAGAAGGCCGTCCAGAACGAGAAGGACGAGGTCGAGAAGCTCGGCGGGCTGTACGTGCTGGGCACCGAGCGGCACGAGTCGCGGCGCATCGACAACCAGCTGCGTGGTCGTTCCGGCCGTCAGGGCGACCCGGGCGAGTCCCGGTTCTACCTCTCCCTCGGAGACGACCTGATGCGGCTGTTCAAGGCCCAGATGGTCGAGCGCGTGATGTCCATGGCGAACGTCCCGGACGACGTGCCGATCGAGAACAAGATGGTCACCCGCGCGATCGCCTCCGCGCAGTCGCAGGTCGAGCAGCAGAACTTCGAGACGCGCAAGAACGTCCTCAAGTACGACGAGGTCCTCAACCGCCAGCGTGAGGTCATCTACGGCGAGCGCCGTCGCGTCCTGGAGGGCGAGGACCTGCACGAGCAGGTGCAGCACTTCATGGACGACACCATCGACGCGTACGTCCAGGCCGAGACCGCCGAGGGCTTCCCGGAGGACTGGGACCTCGACCGGCTGTGGGGCGCCTTCAAGCAGCTCTACCCGTGCAGCGTCACGATCGAGGAGCTGGAGGAGGCGGCCGGCGACCGGGCCGGTCTGACCGCCGAGTTCATCGGCGACTCCATCAAGGACGACATCCACGAGCAGTACCAGGCGCGTGAGGCGCAGCTCGGCTCCGAGATCATGCGTGAGCTGGAGCGCCGGGTCGTGCTGTCGGTCCTGGACCGCAAGTGGCGCGAGCACCTCTACGAGATGGACTACCTCCAGGAGGGCATCGGCCTGCGCGCCATGGCGCAGAAGGACCCGCTGGTCGAGTACCAGCGTGAGGGCTTCGACATGTTCACCGCGATGATGGAGGGCATCAAGGAGGAGTCCGTCGGCTACCTGTTCAACCTGGAGGTCCAGGTCGAGCAGCAGGTCGAGGAGGTCCCGGTCGAGGACACCAAGCCGGTGGCGGACCTGGAGAAGCACGACGCGGTGCCGGCGCAGGCGGGTTCCCGTCCGGAGATCCGCGCCAAGGGGCTCGACGTCCCGCAGCGGCGCAACCTCCACTTCTCCGCGCCGACGGTCGACGGTGAGGGCGGCACCGTCGAGGGCGACTTCACCGAGGACGGCGAGCCGGTCCGTTCCGAGGCCGACGGCTTGACGCGGGCGGAGCGGCGCAAGCAGGCGCGGGGCCGGGGTCGCCGCAAGAAGTGACGGTTGCCGCGTAGCGGTATGAGGGCCGGACACCTGTGGGTGTCCGGCCCTTCGTCATGTGCGGGGCCCAGACAGGCCTCAGCAGGGCTCCGGACGGGCCCGGTCTCGACCGGCCTCAGTCGGCCTCCTGGCGGGGCGGGCGGGGGCCGCCGAGTTCCACCGCCGTGCAGCGCCAGCGGAGGTCCTGGCCGAGTTCCAGGCGGAAGGCCATGGCGCGCAGCCGGTCGCCGGCGCCGATGCGGGCGAAGGCCTCGATGGCGCCCGGCCGGGGTTCGCACCAGCCGATGTCGCGGACGACGGGGCGGGCCCCGCGGGTGCGCAAGGGGCCGCGTTCGGCCAGCCAGGCCAGCTCGTCGTAGGCGCGGCCGCGGGTGTGGCGGAGCATCGAGTGGACGGGGCGGTGGCCGCTCAGGACGGCCACGAGGAGATCGGCGAAGACGTCGGTGGGCAGGGGCTGGGGGATCACCGAGGGGCGGGAGCCCTGGGCCGGGACGCGGGGGGTGGCTGCGGTGGAGGCGTCCGGGCGGGCCGGGGAGCCGGGTGCCCGCGTGGCCTGACGCGGCGCTGTGCGGGCCGCCGGGAGGGACGGCGGACGGGTGTCCGCCGGGCGGGTACGGGACGCCCTGGCGCGGCCGGAGGCGGGCGGCCGCCCGCCCGCAGCCGGAGGCCGTGTACGGCCGCTACCGGGAGAACGCGGGGGCGCGGCGGCGACGCGACGGGGCGCCGTGTCAGTGCTCCGGACGGCGGTGCGGGAGGAGCTGCCGGCGGCGGTGCGTGGGATGGCGCTGTCGGGGACCTCGGGTTGTGCGTCGGCGGCTGTGCGAGGAGTCGTGCCGGCGGGGGCGCCAGGCGCCGCGGTCACGGGCGGTCGGGAACCGGCCCTGCCGGGAAGAGCGGGGGGCGCGCCCGCCGTGCTGCCCGGAGCGCCGGGCTCACCGCTCAGAGGCCGGCGGGGTGCTGTGCTGCCGGGTGTGCGGGAGGTCGTGTTCGGGCGGGTCCTGGTCATGACCTTGTGCATGGGGTCCCCGTTTCGTGGGTCCGGTGGATACCGGGGAGTAACTTCGGTCGGTGATCTTGTATGGGGTCGGCGGGGGCGGCGGCAAGAAAGGACGGGTCGGGTCGCGGGCGCGGGGAAGTTCACCTATCCGGGTGATGCCAAGGGCGCGCGGGCCCGTGGCTGCGCGGGTGTGCCGGGTGAATCGCGGGACGGGGGTGGACGGGTCCGGGAGCACGGGGCGGGACTCGAAAGGGGACGCCCCGCACGTATCCTGAAGACCCTCCGGAGCCGTTCCCGAACACCCTCCGGGGCCGTGCCGAGCCCACCGTCCACGACCACGAAAGCGGCCAGCCATGCGTGTCTACGTGCCCCTGACCCTCCCCGGTCTCGCCGAGGCGTACAAGACGGGTGAGCTGGGCACCGGGCCGTTCGTCGCCTACGCCGTGACGCCCGGGCTGCGCGAGTGGTACGTCTCCGACGACATCGAGGAACTGGAGTACGCCGCGCTCGGCCGGGCCGCGCTCGCCTCGCTGCGCCTGCTGGCGGCCGAGCCCGGTGCGCCGCGGCGCCGGGTGGTGATCGCCCTCGACGTCGCCGACCGGGCAGCGAGCGCGGATCCCGGCCGGGCGCTCGATCCGGCCGGGCCGGGCGAGGTGCGGGTCGCGGGTCCGGTGCCCCTGGGCAAGGCGGCGTCGGTGCATGTCGACGCCGCGGACGCGGAGGCCGACGTGACGGCCGCCGCCGAGGCGCTGCCGGCGGCGGACGGCGGGGACGACGACGCGCAGTTCGTCGTGGACGGGGCGGAGGACCACGAGCTGCTGTGGTTCGCCACGCAGGAGATCGCCAACCTGGTGGGGCACGGGGACTGAGCCTGCCGCGGGGGCGCGTTGCGGCGCCGTTCTCTTGATTGTCAGTGGGGGCGGGTACGTTTTCGGGCATGGGGATGAAGACGGGCGCGCACATCGTCTGGGACTGGAACGGGACGCTGTTCCACGACATCGACGCGATCATCGGAGCGACGAACGCGGCCTTCGCCGAGCTGGGCCTGGAGCCGCTGACGCTGGAGAAGTACCGGGAGCTGTACTGCGTCCCGGTGCCGAAGTTCTATGAGCGGCTCATGGGACGGCTGCCGACCGAGGCCGAGTGGGAGGCCATGGACGACGTCTTCCACCGTTACTACGCCGAGCACCGGACGTCCTGCGGGCTGACGGCGGGGGCCGTGGAGCTCCTGGCCGGCTGGCGCTCGGCGGGCCGCAGCCAGTCGATCCTGAGCATGTACGTGCACGAGGAGCTGGTTCCGCTGGTGCGGGGGTTCGGCATCGAGCCGCACTTCATACGGGTGGACGGGCGCACCGGGCCGTCCGGGGGCAGCAAGGCCGAGCACATGGTGCGGCACCTGGCGTCGCTGAGCGGGGTGGCGCCGGAGCGGACCGTGGTGATCGGGGACGCCGCGGACGACGCGGTGGCCGCGCTGCACGTCGGTGCACGGGCCGTGCTGTACACCGGCGGGTCGCACAGCAGGGTGAGCCTGGAGGCCGTCGGCGTGCCGGTCGTGGACACGCTGGAGGAAGCGGTCGCGGAGGCGGAGCGGCTCGCCGCCTGACCCTGTTCTGGCCGAAACGCGCAGCGGCACTGTGCAGAACGTCAAACTTCCAGGGCTGGTTTTGTACACATACGGCTCATGACGGAGCCCCTGTGAGGAGCGATAGCCTTGGTGGCGTGATCAGCGCGATAGTTCGCGGGGACGTCGTCGTCCCTGCCCTGCGCCCGGAGAGCACGGACGACATCCGTGACCGGGCGGCAGTCGCTGGTCCTCGCGGGCGGGACGTGACATCGAGGGCTCCCGGGACGCCGAGCAGCACCAGGATTCAGGCGTCGCGGAGAGCAGCGTCACACCGGTGGCCCAGCTCAAGAATGGCTCAGACACCCCCGCTCATCTCGCCTCGCGGCATAGCGTCGGAACAGACCGGATACCCCGTGTCAGGACGTGAGGCCGTGAGCGCAGAGGCCGTACTTCCTTCTACGTCACGCAACGGCGCGCGACAGGAGCCAGAGGACAATGCAGACCAAGCTGGACGAAGCCAAGGCCGAGTTGCTCGAGAGGGCCGCCCGGGTAGCTGAGAACAGCCCGGTCGGGGGGCACCTACCGACCGGGTCGACGGGCGAGGAGACCCCGGACGCCCAGAAGGCACCGGACCGCGAGGCCCTCCTCACGTTCCTCCAGCGTTACTACCTGCACACGGCCCCGGAGGACCTGACCGACCGCGACCCGGTCGACGTCTTCGGAGCCGCCGTATCGCACTACCGGCTGGCCGAGAACCGCCCCCAGGGCACCGCCAACGTCCGGGTGCACACCCCCACGGTGGAAGAGAACGGGTGGACCTGCAGCCACTCCGTGGTCGAGGTCGTCACCGACGACATGCCCTTCCTCGTCGACTCCGTCACCAACGAGCTGACCCGGCAGGGACGCGGGATCCACGTCGTCATCCACCCGCAGTTCGTCGTACGGCGCGATGTCACCGGCAAGCTCATCGAGGTGCTGTCGACCCGGGCGACCGGAGACCTTCCGCACGACGCGCACGTCGAGTCCTGGATCCACGTCGAGATCGACCGGGAGACCGACCGGGCCGATCTGAAGCAGATCACCTCCGACCTGCTGCGCGTGCTGTCCGACGCCCGCGAGGCCGTCGAGGACTGGGGCAAGATGCGGGACGCGGCGACCCGGCTGGCGGAGGGGCTGCCGGACGAGCCCATCCCCGGCGACCTGCCCGGGCCCCAGGTCGAGGAGGCCCGTGAGCTGCTGCGCTGGCTGGCCGACGACCACTTCACCTTCCTCGGCTACCGCGAGTACCAGCTGCGCGACGACGACTCCCTGGCCGCCGTCCCCGGTACCGGGCTCGGCATACTGCGCTCGGACCCGCACCACGCGGCCGAGGAGAGCCACCCGGTCAGCCCGTCGTTCGAGCGGCTGCCCGCCGACGCCCGGGCCAAGGCGCGCGAGCACAAGCTGCTCGTGCTGACCAAGGCGAACAGCCGGGCGACCGTGCACCGGCCGTCGTACCTGGACTACATCGGCGTCAAGAAGTTCGACGCGGACGGCAACGTCATCGGCGAGCGACGGTTCCTCGGGCTGTTCTCGTCCGCCGCCTACACCGAGTCCGTGCGCCGCGTCCCGGTCATCCGGCGCAAGGTCGAGGAGGTCCTGGAGCAGGCCGGGTTCTCGCCCCACAGCCACGACGGGCGCGACCTGCTGCAGATCCTGGAGACGTACCCGCGCGACGAGCTGTTCCAGACCCCGGCCGACGAGCTGCGCGCCATCGTCACCTCCGTGCTGTACCTCCAGGAGCGCCGCCGTCTGCGGCTCTACCTGCGCCAGGACGAGTACGGGCGCTACTACTCCGCCCTCGTCTACCTCCCGCGCGACCGCTACACCACGGCCGTCCGCCTGCGGATCATCGAGATCCTGAAGGAGGAGCTCGGCGGCATCAGCGTCGACTTCACCGCCTGGAACACCGAGTCGATCCTGTCCCGGCTGCACTTCGTGGTCCGGGTCCCGCAGGGCACCGAACTGCCGGAGCTGTCCGACTCCGACAAGGAGCGCATCGAGGCCCGGCTGGTGGAGGCCGCCCGCTCCTGGGAGGACGCCTTCGCCGAGGCCCTCAACGCCGAGCTCGGCGAGGAGCACGCGGCCGAGGCGATGCGCCGGTACGCGCACGCCTTCCCCGAGGGCTACAAGGCCGACCACAACCCGCGCGCCGCGGTCGCCGACCTCGTCCACCTCGAGCAGCTGAACGCCGAAGCGGACAAGGACTTCGCGCTCAGCCTGTACGAGCCCGTGGGCGCCGCCCCCGAGGAACGCCGCTTCAAGATCTACCGCACGGGCGACGCCATCTCCCTCTCGGCCGTCCTGCCGGTCCTCAACCGGCTCGGCGTCGAGGTCGTCGACGAGCGGCCGTACGAGCTGCGCTGCTCGGACCGCAGCGTGGCCTGGATCTACGACTTCGGTCTGCGCATGCCCCGCGCCAACGGCGGCGGGGACTACTTCGGCGACGACGCCCGTGAACGCTTCCAGGACGCCTTCTCCGCCACCTGGACCGGCAAGGCGGAGAACGACGGCTTCAACGCGCTCGTGCTGAGCGCCGGGCTGACCTGGCGCCAGGCGATGGTGCTGCGGGCGTACGCGAAGTACCTGCGCCAGGCGGCGTCGACGTTCAGCCAGGACTACATGGAGGACACCCTCCGCAACAACGTCCACACCACGCGCCTGCTCGTCTCCCTGTTCGAGGCGCGGATGTCGCCGGACCGGCAGCGGGCGGGCCACGAGATCGTGGACGCGCTGCTGGAGGAGGTCGACGCGGCCCTCGACCAGGTGGCCTCGCTCGACGAGGACCGGATCCTCCGGTCGTTCCTGACCGTCATCAAGGCGACGCTGCGGACCAACTTCTTCCAGGAGGCGGCGGGCGGCAAGCCGCACGACTACGTCTCCATGAAGTTCGACCCGCAGGCCATCCCCGACCTGCCTGCGCCCCGCCCGGCGTTCGAGATCTGGGTCTACTCGCCGCGCGTCGAGGGCGTGCACCTGCGCTTCGGCAAGGTCGCGCGCGGTGGCCTGCGCTGGTCCGACCGGCGTGAGGACTTCCGCACGGAGATCCTCGGCCTGGTCAAGGCGCAGATGGTGAAGAACACCGTCATCGTGCCGGTCGGCGCCAAGGGCGGGTTCGTCGCCAAGCAGCTGCCGGATCCGTCCGTGGACCGGGACGCGTGGATGGCCGAGGGCATCGCCAGCTACAAGACGTTCATCTCGGCGCTGCTCGACATCACCGACAACATGGTCGCGGGCGAGGTCGTGCCCCCGGCCGACGTCGTCCGGCACGACGAGGACGACACCTACCTCGTCGTCGCCGCCGACAAGGGCACGGCGACCTTCTCCGACATCGCCAACGGGGTCGCCGAGAACTACAACTTCTGGCTCGGTGACGCCTTCGCCTCCGGCGGCTCCGCCGGCTACGACCACAAGGGCATGGGCATCACCGCCCGCGGCGCCTGGGAGTCCGTCAAGCGGCACTTCCGCGACATGGGCGTCGACACCCAGACCGAGGACTTCACGGTCGTCGGCATCGGCGACATGTCCGGTGACGTGTTCGGCAACGGCATGCTGCTCTCCGAGCACATCCGCCTGGTCGCGGCCTTCGACCACCGGCACATCTTCATCGACCCGGACCCGGACGCCGCCACCTCCTACGCCGAGCGCCGCCGTCTGTTCGAGCTGCCCCGCTCCAGCTGGGAGGACTACAACACCGAGCTGCTGTCGGCCGGCGGCGGCATCTTCCCGCGCACGGCGAAGGCGATCCCCGTCAACGCGCACATCCGTGAGGCCCTCGGCATCGAGGCCAAGGTCACCAAGCTGACCCCGGCCGACCTGATGAAGGCCATCCTCCACGCGCCGGTGGACCTGCTGTGGAACGGCGGCATCGGCACGTACGTCAAGTCCTCCGCCGAGTCCAACGCGGACGTCGGCGACAAGGCCAACGACGCCATCCGCGTCGACGGAAAGGACCTGCGCGTCAAGGTCGTCGGCGAGGGCGGCAACCTCGGACTGACCCAGCTCGGCCGGATCGAGTTCGCACTGCAGGGCGGCCGGATCAACACCGACGCCATCGACAACAGCGCCGGCGTGGACACCTCCGACCACGAGGTGAACATCAAGATCCTGCTCAACGGCCTGGTCAGGGACGGCGACATGACCGTCAAGCAGCGCAACAAGCTGCTCGCCGAGATGACCGACGAGGTCGGCCACCTGGTGCTGCGCAACAACTACGCGCAGAACACGGCGATCGCCAACGCCCTCGCCCAGTCCAGCGCCATGCTCCACGCCCAGCAGCGCTTCATGAAGCACCTGGTCAGGGAGGGACACCTCGACCGGGCGCTGGAGTTCCTGCCCACCGACCGGCAGATCCGCGAGCGGCTCGCCCAGGGCCAGGGCCTGACCGGCCCGGAGACGGCCGTACTGCTGGCGTACACGAAGATCACGGTCGCCGAGGAGCTGCTGCACACCTCGCTGCCGGACGACCCGTACCTGAGCACCCTGCTGCACGCGTACTTCCCGAAGGAGCTGCGCGAGCAGTACCCCGAGCACCTCGTCTGCCACCCGCTGCGCCGTGAGATCACCACGACCGTGCTGGTCAACGACACGGTGAACACGGGCGGTACGACGTATCTGCACCGGCTGCGCGAGGAGACCGGCGCGTCGCTGGAGGAGATCGTGCGGGCGCAGACCGCGGCACGGGCGATCTTCCGGCAGTCCCCGGTGTGGGACGGGGTCGAGGCGCTCGACAACAAGGTCGAGGCCGAGGTGCAGACCCGCATCCGGCTGCATGCGCGCCGCCTGGTGGAGCGCGGCACGCGCTGGCTGCTCAACAACCGGCCGCAGCCGCTGGAGCTCGCCGGGACGGTCGACTTCTTCGCCGACCGGGTCGAACAGGTCTGGGGGCAGCTGCCGAAGCTGCTGCGCGGTGCCGACCTCGAGTGGTACCAGAAGATCTACGACGAGCTGACGGGCGCGGGCGTCCCGGAGGACCTCGCCACCCGGGTGGCGGGCTTCTCCTCGGCCTTCCCGACGCTCGACATCGTCTCGATCGCCGACCGGATGGGCCGGGAGCCCATGGACGTCGCCGAGGTCTACTACGACCTCGCCGACCGGCTGCGCATCACCCAGCTCATGGACCGCATCATCGAGCTGCCCCGCGCCGACCGCTGGCAGTCCATGGCCCGCGCGGCGATCCGCGAGGACCTGTACGCGGCGCACGCGGCGCTGACCGCCGACGTCCTGGCGGTCGGCAACGGCACCTCGACGCCCGAGCAGCGCTACAAGGCGTGGGAGCAGAAGAACGCGGCGATCCTCGGCCGCGCCCGCACCACCCTGGAGGAGATCCAGGGGTCCGACGCGTTCGACCTCGCCAACCTGTCGGTGGCGATGCGCACGATGAGGACGCTGCTGCGCACGCATTCGTAGACGCGGCGACGACGGCGTGACGGCGCCCCGGGCCTGCTCCGGCCCGGGGCGCTTCCTCATGTGCGCTACGCGGTACGTGTGCGCTACGCGGTGCCGCCGTGGGACGAGCGACGGCGGTGGTAGGAGTACGTGACCGCGGCGAGCAGGGGACCCCACGATGCTTCCGGACCTGGTCCCCCCGGGGCGTCCGCCCGCCGGGCGGTTTCAGGGGCCGGGCGGCGGAGGGGCGGCGGTGCTGTTCTCCACCGCCGGGAGGAGAGGGTGCCCCGGGGAGGAGCCGGGTGCCTCCGGCGGGGACGCGGGGCTACTTGAGTGCGCTCGCGACCAGTCGCGCGGCTCTCTTCACCCTCGGGCCGGCCACTCTGCGTACCGCCGGGCGGATCAGACGGGCCGTCACTCCCGTCGGCTGCCAGCCGACCTGGAGGCGGCCCGGGCCGTGGCCTTCCGGCTCTACCGTCAGGCGGTGGGACGGGATGCGTGTCGTCAGGGCCGGGAAGGTCAGGGGGGCCAGCAGCAGGCCCGTGTGGGACAGGCCCTGGTGGTGGAGGCGGAGCAGCGGGTGGCGGATTCCCGCGAAGCCGTGGAGGGGGAGTTCGGCCGCTGCGAGGTCCAGGTGGACGTGGCCCTCGAAGAGGCCGGGGCGGACGGGGGAGAGGCGGAAGTGGACGTGGAGGCGGCGGCCCCCGGGTGAGATGAGGAGCGTCGCGCGCCGAGGGCCGACGGGGAGGCGCAGCGCCGGGTCGTAGGTGCGGATCGTGAGGTCGATCGAGGCGCCCGGCCCCCGGGTGATCTCCTGGATCTCGTGACGGAACTGCGCGTCCGGGAAGGGGCGGGTCTCCAACTCCAGCTCGGATACGTCCAGTTCGCGGCGGGACCACTCCGACTCGGGGACCCGGTCTCCCCAGTAGGTGCGGCCTGACGCGTCGGACGTCACGCGCCTCGGGCCCACCGTGTGGCCCAGACCCCGGGCGGCCAGACGCGCCTCCGCCAGACGGCGGTCCCGGACCAGCTGGATGACGACGCGTTCGATGCGCGGGAGGCGGGCGAACGCTCCCGGCGTGAGTGTGTCGAGGTAGGGGGTGACGAGGTCCGCGAAGGACGTCAGCCAGGCGTCGTCCCGGTAGGGCAGGTCACCGGCGTACATCCGGAAGTCGTGCTTGAGGAACTTGTGGTCCTTGTCCTCGCGCAGCGATTCGTGCCCGCTCTCCGCCAGGAACGCGTCGATGAGGTGCTGGACGTGGATCCGGTCCCGCACGTTGGCGAGCTTGTGCCGCTGGTTCGACAGCGAGGCCACCTCGGAGGCCGCGAAGGGCGCCACGTACCAGCGGTAGACCGGTTCCGGGACGATCGTGAAGCTCTTGGCCAGGCAGTAGGCCTGTGCCGTGAACAGCTGGTCCTCGTAGTGGATTCCCTCGGGAAAGCGCAGCTCGTGCCGGTCGAGGAAGGCGCGGGCGTACATCTTGCTGGTGGACAGGTGCTCGAAGAACAGGCGTGGGTCGGCCTCGATGCCGTCGAGCGTGCGGCGCTCTGCAACGAGGTGCGGCATCCACGTCGAGCGGCGGCCGTTGTCCACCCGGATCCGCTGCACCGCGCCCATCGCGAAGTCGATCTCGTGTTCGCGGTGTGCGGCGAGCAGCAGTTCCACGGCGTCGGCGGGGAGTTCGTCGTCGCTGTCGAGGAACATCAGGAACGGCGCCCGCGCGATCTGCAGGGCGCGGTTGCGCGGGGCGCTGCAGCCGCCGCTGTTCCGCTCCAGGCGGAGGTGCCGGACACGGGGGTCCTGGGCCGCGAGCCGCTGGGCCACCGCCGGGGTCTCGTCCGTGGAGTGGTCGTCGCTGATGATGATCTCGAGGTTGGCGTGGGTCTGGCGGCGGACCGACTCGACCGCGCGGGTGAGGCGTTCGGCGTCGTTGTAAACGATGACCGTCACGGTGACGTCGGGGGTGCTCATGCGGTCGCCTCCTGCGGGGTCGGGGCCGGGGTGCGCTCCTCGATCGGCACCACGGGCGGCAGGTCACGTTCCTCCTGGCCGAGGAAGACCCGGCGGACGACGCGTTCGGCGGCGCGTCCGTCGTCGTACTCGCAGAACCGGCGCCGGAAGGCGGCCCGGGTCTTGGCCGCGCTCTCGTCGCGCCAGGCCTCGGTGGTGAGGATCTCCGTCAGCTCCTGCTGGGTGCGGGCGACCGGGCCCGGGGCCTGAGCCATGAGGTCGAAGTAGACGCCGCGGGTGGTGCGGTACGTCTCCCAGTCGTCGGCGTGGATCACGATCGGCCGGTCGAGGTTGGCGTAGTCGAACATGATGGAGGAGTAGTCCGTGACCAGGGCGTCCGCCGCCAGGCACAGCTCCTCGACGGGCTCGTAGGAGGAGACGTCGATGATCCGGCCCGTGCGGCGCAGGTTGGTCAGCGGGGAGGCGGCACCGCCGTAGAAGTAGTGGCCGCGCACCAGCAGGACCGTGTCCTCGCCCAGGCGGTCGGCGAGGGCGGCGAGGTCCAGGCGCGGGGTCCAGCCGGCCTCGTAGTCGCGGTGGGTGGGCGCGTACAGGACGGCACGGCGGCCCGGGGCGATGCCGAGGCGGTCGCGGACCGCGCGGATGACGTCGGCGCCGGCCGTGTAGTAGACGTCGTTGCGCGGATAGCCGTGGTCCAGGGAGACGTAGCGCGACGGGTAGGCGCGCTCCCACATGCGGGTGGTGTGGCTGTTGGCCGAGACGCTGAAGTCCCACTTGTCGATGCGTTCCAGCAACGCCCGGAAGTCCAGGCCCTGTGCGGCGGCCGGGAACGCCAGCTGGTCGAGGCCCATGCGTTTCAGGGGCGTGCCGTGGTGGGTCTGGACGTGGATCGCGTCGGGGCGTTTGACCACGGCGTTGGGGAAGTTGACGTTGTTGACGAGGTACTTGGCGGTCGCCAGCACCTCCCAGTAGCGGCGGCTGCCGGGCACCACGTGGTCGGTGCCGGGCGGCAGGAGGGCCGCGTTCTCCTCGGTGACCACCCACACCGTGTGGATCTGCGGGGCGAGTTCGGCGAGCTTGGCGGCGATGGCGGCGGGGTTGCAGACGACACCGCGGTTCCAGTACGCCGCGAACACCGCGAGGTGCGGGTTGACGGGGCGGCCGAGCGCCCTGCGGTACTGGTGGTCGCGGAGCTTGGCCCCGGCCTGGCGCTTGCGGGCCCGTACGGCCGACCTGGCGCCGCGGCGGGTGCGGTTGACGGCCTGGAAGGCCCGGTACTTCGTGTAGGCGCCCTCCTCGAGCAGGGAGCGGCGGACGCCTTCGAGCCCCGCCGGGCGGCGGTGTCCCTCGGGGCGGCGGCGCAGGGCGGCCAGGGACGCCCGGCGGAAGAACTCCCGCGCGACATCCTCCGGCATGCCGCCGCGCGCGAAGGTGCGCAGGCAGTCGCGGACCATGAGGTCGTAGAGCACGGTGTGCGCGGCGCGCCGGTCACGGGTGAGGTCGAGGAGCGACTCGTAGCGCTCGACGAGGGCGTACCGCTGCTCGGGCGTCACCGGGGGCAGGCTCGCGGGGCGCAGCCGGCGGTCCTCGTAGGCGACGTGCGGCAGGCAGGCGACGCGGTCGGCGAGCAGCAGGGCGGCCAGGGCGGCGTAGGGCTCGTCGTCGGTGCTGATCCGCGACTCGTGCGCCCGCCAGAAGTCGGCGCGCAGGACCCTGGTGCCGAGCAGCGGGGTGAGCCGCAGCAGGGGCGCGCAGTCGTCGAGGACGACATCCGCGCGGCCCGCCCGGGCCAGGAGCGGGCCGTCCGAGGAGGGCATCCCGGAGGTGTGCCAGGTGCTGCGGACGTGGTCGAGCACGAGGACGTCGACCTCGCCGGGGAGCTCTGCCACCCGCTCCGCGACCGTGCGCGGGGCGCCGGCGGGCAGGCCGTCCTTGGCGTGGACGAAGTGCAGCCAGCGGCCGGAGGCGCGGGCCGCGCCCGCCGCCCTGGCCGCCGCGTCACCGGTGCCGTCCGGCAGCGGCACGACCTGGACGTCCGGGGTGTGCCGCTCGGCCGTCTCGCGGGCCCAGTCGCCCACCGCGGCCACGATCACCTCGGCGTCCGCGAGCGGGTGGGCGGCGAGGGAGTCGAGGAGTTCCGTCAGATGGTCCTGGACGTTCGGCCCGTGGACGATCACACTCAGCTCGGCCATGCCTGAGGCCCCCTCTCGCAGCTGCACCATATGCGGTCATGCTGCCATCAATGGGGCAAAAAGGCCGACTGAATGGGCCTCACGAGGGAACGGCGGCCTTCGGCTTGGGCTTCGGCTTCGGTGTCTTCTCCCCGGTGAACGCCTCGTACTCCTTGAGGACGTCGTCCGTCGGCCCGTCCATGCGCAGCTCGCCGCGCTCCAGCCACAGCACCCGGTCGCAGGTGTCGCGGATCGACTTGTTGTTGTGGCTGACCAGGAACACCGTGCCCGCGTGCTTGCGCAGCTCGCGGATGCGCTGCTCCGACCGCTTCTGGAAGGAGCGGTCGCCGGTGGCCAGTGCCTCGTCGATCAACAGCACGTCGTGGTCCTTGGCGGCGGCGATGGAGAACCGCAGCCGGGCGGCCATGCCGGAGGAGTACGTGCGCATCGGCAGCGTGATGAAGTCGCCCTTGTCGTTGATGCCCGAGAAGTCGACGATCTCCTGGTAGCGGTCCCTGACCTGCTCGCGGGACATGCCCATGGCCAGACCGCCGAGGTGCACGTTTCGCTCGCCGGTGAGGTCGTTCATCAGGGCGGCGTTGACACCGAGCAGGGACGGCTGGCCGTCGGTGTAGATGCGGCCGTTCTCCACGGGCAGGAGGCCGGCGACGGCCTTCAGCAGGGTCGACTTGCCGGAGCCGTTGGTGCCGATCAGGCCGATCGCCTCGCCCCGGTAGGCGACGAAGGACACGTTCCGCACGGCGTGCACCCGGCGCACACCCGACGCCTTCTCGGTCTGCTTGCGGCGCACGATGCGGTTGAGGGCGGCGGTCGCGGAGCCGCGTCCGGCGCCGGTGCCGTTCACGCGGTAGACGATGTCGACGCCGTCGGCCACGACGGTGGGGATCTTCTCGCTCGGGTGCTCAGCCACGGCCGTAGGTCTCCTCAGCCTTCCAGAAGTAGATGAAGCCGCCGACGCCGGCGAGCAGCGCCCAGCCGGCGGCGATCGCCCAGACGTGGGCGGGCAGCTGGCTCGCGTGGAAGCTGTCGATCAGGGCGAAGCGCATCAGGTCGATGTAGATCGCGGCCGGGTTGGCCGCCAGCGCCACCTTGACCGCATGCGGCAGGTGGTCGTTCTGCGCCAGCTTGTCGAGGCTCCACATGACGCCCGAGACGTACATCCAGGTGCGCAGGATGAACGGCATCAGCTGGGCGATGTCCGGCGTCTTGGCGCCCCACCTGGCCATGATCATAGAGACGCCGGCGTTGAAGGTGAACTGCAGCGCCAGGGCCGGGAGCGCCAGCAGCCAGGAGGCGGAGAGCGGCACGCCGAAGCAGAGCAGGATCACGACCAGCGCGCCCATCGAGAACAGCAGCTGCTGGAGCTGCTGCAGGCAGAAGGAGATCGGCAGTGCGGCGCGCGGGAAGTGCAGGGCCCGCACCAGGCCGAGGTTGCCGGAGATCGCGCGGGTGCCCGCCATGATCGAGCTCTGCGTGAACGTCCAGATGAACACGCCCGTGACCAGGAACGGGATGTAGTCCGGCACGCCGTGCTTGGTGCCGAGCAGCACGCCGAAGATGAAGTAGTACACCGCCGCGTTCAGCAGCGGGGTCATCACCTGCCAGACCTGGCCGAGCTTCGCCTGGCTGTACTGGGCGGTGAGCTTGGCGGTGGCGAACGCGGTGATGAAGTGGCGGCGGGCCCACAGCCGGCGGACGTACTCGGGCAGGGAGGGCCGCGCGCCGCTGACCGAGAGGCCGTGGCGGGCGGCGAGGGCCGCGAGGTCGTGGCCGGCCGGGGCCGGGGGCTGGGGCGGTGTGTGGAGGACCGTACTCACATCCGCTGCTTTCGCTCGGGGGGGGGCGTGGGACCCGGGCCCACGAAGTCCGGAAGGAGGGTTCTCACCGGACTCTTCATGAACTCTTACGTCGGGACGGGACCGTATCGTCGTAACGGGAGCGTACGACGGTCCAACGTCGGAACGCAACCGTTTCGTCGTGACGCCCTATGCTGTCGGCATGACGACGAAGCCCGACGAGCCCCAGCAGCCCCCGCGCCGCCGGGCCCCCGCGGGGGCGGCCGTACTGCGGGAGGACGTGACCGAAGCGATCCGGGCCGCCGTCTTCGAGGAGCTCGCGGCCGTCGGCTACGCGCGGATGTCCATCGAGGGGATCGCGCGCCGGGCGGGCGTCGGGAAGACGGCGGTGTACCGCCGCTGGCGCTCGAAGCTGCACCTGGTGCTCGACATCGTCTCGGCGCTCGCCGTGCAGGGCCTGCCGGCGCCGGACACCGGCTCCCTGGAGGGCGACCTGCGGCTTCTCTACGAGGTGACGTCCCGTGCCCTGCGCCACCCGGTCGCCTCGCAGATCATCCCAGACCTCCAGGCGGAGGCCGCCCGCAACCCGGAGATCGCCGAGGCCATGCAGAAGGCCCTGCGGGAGGGCCAGGACGGGGTCGCCACCGGCATCGTCACGGCGGCGGCACGCCGCGGCGAACTCCGCGAGGGCATCGACCACGACCTGGCCCTCGACCTGATCTCGGGCCCGCTGTACTGGCGCTCGGTGGTGATCCGCAGCCCGAAACTGCCGAAGGGGTACCTGGCCGCACTGGCCCGGGCCACTGCGGAGGGGCTGAAGGCGTTGTAAGGAGCTCGCGAGCGGCTCGGGCCGGTCAGACCCGACCCGCCTCCGGGTGCAGCCGTACCCATCCCTCCCACGCGGACGTGATCATGTCCTGCACGTCCAGGCGGGCCTTCCAGCCCAGCTCCGTGGCCGCGCGGTCGGCGGAGGCGACGACGCGTGCCGGGTCGCCGGGGCGGCGGGGGACGACCGCCGGCGGCCGGTCGTGGCGGGTGACCGTGTTGATGCGGTCGATCATCTCCAGGACGGAGACGCCCTCCCCCCGGCCGATGTTGAGCGTCAGGTCGCGGCCGGGAGAGGAGCGCAGCACCCGGGCCGCCGCGACATGCGCCTCGGCCAGGTCCACCACGTGGATGTAGTCGCGTACGCAGGTGCCGTCCGGAGTCGGGTAGTCGTCGCCGAACACGCGCGGTGGCGCGTCCTCCGTGAGTCTCTCGAACACCATCGGCACGAGGTTGAAGACGCCGGTGTCCGCGAGCTCCGGGCCCGCCGCGCCCGCCACGTTGAAGTAGCGCAGGGACGCCGTCGACAGCCCGGTCGCCCGGCCGGTCGCGCGCACCAGCCACTCACCGGCCAGCTTGGTCTCGCCGTACGGCGACATGGGCGCGCACGGCGTCTCCTCCGTGACCAGGTCCACGTCCGGCATGCCGTACACCGCCGCCGAGGAGGAGAAGACGAACGACGGCACCTTCGCCGCCGTCACGGCGTCCAGCAGGACCCGCAGGCCCTCGACGTTCTCCCGGTAGTAGTGCAGCGGCCGTTCGACGGACTCGCCCACCTGCTTCTTCGCCGCGAGGTGGACGACGCCGGTGACCGCGTGGTCCGCGAGGGTGCGGGCGAGCAGCTCGGCGTCCAGGGTCGAGCCCACCACCAGCGGCACCCCGTCGGGCACGCGCTCGGCGATGCCGCTGGACAGGTCGTCGTACACCACCGCGCGCTCGCCCGCCGCGGTCATCGCCCGTACGACATGCGCGCCGATGTAGCCGGCGCCGCCGGTGATCAACCAGGTCATGTGCGGCCGTCCCCTCGTCAGTTGGCCCGTGGTGGTGGTGCTGTGCGCGCTGATCCGTCGCGGTCGTCGTCGCTGTCGTCGTGCCTTCAGTGAAGCAGGCGGCGCAGTCGTGCGCGTACGACCGACAGCACACCGCGTACGCCGGGGGCCACCCGCAGCGCCAGCGCGCCGGAGTGAGTGGTGTACGGCTGTACGAGAACCACGCCCTGCCGGGTGCTCGGGACGGCGCTGCGGCGCAGCAGACCGGCGCCCCGGCGGGCGCGCGCCGTGACGTCGCGGCGCGTGCCGTCCTGGAAGCGGAGGCGGAGGCGCAGGTCCCAGGTGCCCGTGCCGAACGCGGCCAGGGCGGGGAGGTCGACGGCCGTCTCCGCCGACCAGGTGCCGACGGCCCCGGCGTCGTGGGAGCCCGTGGCGCACGGCACGAGCGGCACGGCCGCACCGGGCACCACCACGTCCCCGTCGTCCCGGTGCCGCCACTCCACCTCCACCGCCTCCGGCCCCGCCTGCGCCACCCGCCCGTACAGCTCGTGCAGGCGCAGCCGCAGCCGGGTGCCCCGCGCGCCCGGCCGCAGCTCCGCGTCGACGGCGAGGGGCAGCGCGCGTACCGGCCTGGTCCGCAGGGGCTCCAGGGAGACCTGCGGCAGGCCGTCCGACCAGACGGGCGTGCCGTCGGCGGCGCGTGCGTACGGTGGGCACAGCCGGGCCGGGCGGGCCGCGAGCTCCCGCAGCCGGGGAAGATCGCACGGCTCCGGGGAGGCCAGGACGACCTGCCCGACCAGCCGCCCGGGGGCGGCCGGGTTGCGGGCCCAGTCGTCGGCGTCGTACTCCGCGAGGTACGCCCGCGTGAGCTCCCACCATGTCCGCCGGTAGGCGGCGTCGCGCAGTCCCAGTTCGCGCACGTACATCCGCAGGTCGTGGTCGAGGAACTTGGCGCGCACGGCCCGCGCGAGTTCCTTCTGCCCGGCGCCCAGCAGCACCTCGTACGCCTGCCGGCACGCCTCCGTGCGGGCCCGCCAGTTCTCGACGCCGGCCCGGTCCAGGGAGATCGACAGCCGTCCGGCCGAACGGCGCACGTGCCAGAGGTAGACCCGGTCCGGGACCAGGGCGATGCGCGGGGCCGCGGCCAGCACCCGCGCGGTGAACACGACGTCCTCGTAGGGGAAGCGGCCCTCGGGGAAGCGGATGCCGTGCGCGCGCAGGAAGTCGGTGCGGTAGAGCTTGTTGACGCAGAGCGTGTCGTGGACCAGGCGGGGGCGCTCCGAGGGGTGCGAAACCACGGTGTGCAGCCCGTAGAGGCGTTCCTGCCAGGCCACTTCGCGCCCGGACGGCAGCTCCCGGCGTACGCACAGACCGCCCGCGACCTCCGCGTGCGCGTCCTTTGCCGCTCGGACCAGCGCCTCGGCCGCGCCGGGCGGCAGGACGTCGTCGCTGTCCAGGAACATCACGTACGGCGAGGTCACCGCACTGAGCCCGGTGTTGCGCGGGGTGCCGCAGCCGCCGCTGTTGACCCGGCGGCGGATCACCTTCAGACGGGGCTCCGAGGCGGCCAGCCGTTCCAGCAGGGCGGCGCTGCCGTCCTTCGAGCAGTCGTCGACGGCCACCACCTCGCGCACGACCGGTCCCTGCGCGAGCGCCGAGCGCACGGCGTCCCTCACGTGCGCGGCGTCGTCGTAACCGATCACCACGACGGCCACCCGGGAACGCGGCTCCCGGGTGACGCGCTCGGTCTCGCTCCCGGTCTCACTCTCGGCATTCATCACGGCGGATCGTAAGCCGGGCGAATGACATGAAAGTGATAACACACCATCAAAACCGGGCTAAGTATCCCATCCGGCACAGAATCGAGGCCGTGAAGAGCGGACAGTCGAGGGGGAGCGGCCGGTTCGCCACCGGGGTGGTGCCCGTGGCGGTCCCCATGGCGGTGATGCTCGCCATCGGGCTGTGGGGGCTGGACCGCGGCGGGATGTGGGGGGACGAGAGCGTCACCTTCCAGGTCGCGCAGCGCACGTTCCCGCAGATCTGGCGGCTGCTGCACGACGTGGACGCGGTGCACGGCCTGTACTACCTGTGCATGCACGCCGTCCTCGCCGTCCACCCGGACGAGGTCGTGCTGCGCCTGCCGTCGGTGTGCGCGGCGGCGGCGACCGCCGGTCTGGTCGGGGCCCTGGGTGTCCGGCTGGCCGGGCCCCGGACCGGCCTGTGCGCCGGCGTCCTCTATGCGATCACCCCGATGACCGGCCACTACGCTCAGGAGGGACGGTCGTACGCGCTGGTCGCGGCGGGTGTGGCGGGGGCGACCCTGCTGCTCCTGAGGGCCGTCGGCGGGGCGGGTGCCCGCATCTGGTGGGCGTACGGGACGGTCGTCGCCGTGACTTGCGCGCTGCACGAGCTGGCGCTGCCGGTGCTGGGCGCGCACGCGCTGACGCTGGCGCTGCTGCGGGTGCCGAGGAGGGTGTGGTCCGGCTGGGCGCGGGCGGCGGGGGCGGTGGTGCTGCTTCTGCTGCCGCTGGTGTGGGTGTCGCAGGGGCAGGCCGGGCAGGTGGCGTGGCTGGTGTCGCCCGGGTGGGACCGGGTCGAGCGGCTCGCCCGGAACTTCACCCCCGGGCCGGCGGGGCCGGTGTTCTGGGGGGCGCTGCTGCTGGTGGCCGTGGGGCTGCGGGAGCGGCGCACGGCCGCGGTCGCCGGGCCGCTGCTGCTCGTGCCGCCGGGGATCCTGATGACGGTGTCGCAGGTCCGGCCGCTCTACCACGACCGTTACGTGCTCTACGCGCTGGCGGGCGCGTCCCTGCTGGTCGCGGCGGGGGCCGCACGGATCGCCGCGGTGCTGGGGCGGGTGCGGTTCGACGGGCGGCGGCTGCGGGTCCGCGGCCGGCAGCCGCGCGTCCTGGTGGGCCTCACCGGTGTCCTCGTGCTCACCGTCACGTTCCTGGTCCAGCTGCCCGTGCTCCGCCAGGACCGCTCCGCCGCCCACCGCCCGGACAACCTCGCCATGGTCTCCGCGCTGGCCGTCCGCCAGATGCGCCCCGGCGACCCGGTGCTGTTCGTGCCGTCGGTCGGCAGGCTCGCCGCGCTGGCCTACCCGAAGGGGTTCCAGCGGGTTCGGGACATCGCGCTGCGGGGTTCCGTGCCCCGCTCCGGGACGCTGTGGGGCCGTGAGGCGACCCCCGGTGAGCTGCGGCGGCGACTGGCCTCGGTGGACCGCGTCTGGGTCGTCGCCGAGGCGCACGCACTGGACCCGCGCCGGCCTCCGTCCGACCCGGTGGAGCGGACCAAGCTCGCCGTCCTGGCCGAGGAGTTCACCGTCCGCGCGGAGTACGTCCAGCGGGAACGAGTCCGCGACGACGTACTCCTGCGCCTCTACGCCCGGCGCCGGCCCGGAGACGCGCCGGACGGCTGCTCGGCGGCGGACGGGCCGCCCTGCCCTTCCGCGAGAGCCGCGGCCGCGTCCAGTGCCGTGGTGAGCTCGTCGAGGCGGGCGCGCAGGGTGCGGATCTCCTCGGCGCCGAAGCCGGTCGAGGACGCGATCCGGCGCGGCACCTGAAGCGCCCGCGCGCGCAGCGCGACGCCCTCCTCGGTCAGCCGCACCTCCACCGACCGCTCGTCGCGCGCACTGCGCTCCCGGCGCACCAGACCGGCCGCCTCCAGTCGCTTGAGCAGTGGCGACAACGTGCCGGAGTCGAGACGCAGGTGCTCGCCGAGCTTCTTCACGGGCAGCTCGTCGTGCTCCCACAGCACCAGCATCACCAGGTACTGCGGGTAGGTGAGACCGAGGTCCTTGAGGATCCCGCGGTAGACGCCGTTGAAGGCGCGGGAGGCCGCGTGCAGGGAGAAGCAGATCTGCTGGTCCAAGCGGAGCCAGTCGTCGTCCGGCGTGTTCATGCTCCCAGGATAGCTCGCGCCCATCATTCAATTGCACACAACTGAATTGTGTGCTCTAATTCTGGATGTCGGGCGGCCCGGAAGCGGGCCGCCGAACGTTGACGTGAGAGGGAAGGTTTTCCATGGACGCGCTCTACACCGCTGTCGCCACCGCCACCCACGGCCGCGACGGCCGCGCCGTCAGCTCCGACGGCGTGCTGGACCTCGCCCTGGGCGTGCCCCAGGCGATGGGCGGCAACGGCCAGGGCACCAACCCCGAGCAGCTCTTCGCCGCCGGTTACGCCGCCTGCTTCGGCAGCGCCCTCGGCCTCGTCGGCCGCGGGGCCAAGGTCGACGTCAGCGACGCCGCCGTGACCGCCGAGGTCTCCATAGGCAAGCAGGGCGAGGGCTTCGGCCTCGCCGTCATCCTCCGCGTGGAACTGCCCGACAGCGTGGACGAGGCGACCGGCCGCAAGCTCGTCGAGCAGGCCCACCAGGTCTGCCCGTACTCCAACGCCACCCGCGGCAACATCGAGGTCGACCTCGTCATCGAGTGACCACCCGGCCGCCACCCCCGACCCGCGCCAGCACCTCCCCCGTCCGTCTGCTCCACGCCACCACCACGGCCTCCTCGGGCACCGGGTGCCAGCGCGTCAGCAGCAGCCAGCGCACGTGGTAGCGGCGGACGAGGGCGGACCGCTCGGCGCGGGTCGAACCGGGGGCCAGATACGCGCGGACGTCGGCCGCCCGGCGCTTGCGCTCCCGCTCGTCCAGGGCGGGGTCGGGCCAGATGGGCGCGGCGAGGTTCGGCCCGTACCCGGCGATGGCGTGGGAGGCGAGGTACCCGTCGGTGATCACCACCTCGCCGGGCCCGATGTGCCGGGCCGCCCAGTCGTACGACGGCCAGCGCGTCGGCTGCGCGAACCCCACCGGGTCCACCGAGCGCGGCACCACCGCCCCGGCGTGCACGGTGACGAACCCGACGCACACCCCGGCCGCCGCCGCCCCGCCCAGCACCCGCCGGGCCCGCCGCCAGGGCCGGGGCGCCGCCAGCTCCACCGCCAGGGCGAACTGCAGCGGCACCAGCACGGCCCACAGGGCCCGGGCATACGTGTAGTGCCCGCTCGCCCAGCCGTACGCCACCAGCAGGCACTCCAGCAGGAACATCCACACCAGCGGATCACGCACCGACCTGCGGGCCCGCACCCACAGCGCGGGCAGGCCGACGAGCGCGAGCCAGGAGTTGGCGAGCATCCTCTCGTACAGCTGACGGTGCATCGCGTCCATGCCGGTGTCGCCCACCAGCGTCAGCACGTCGTAGTACGGCCACGCCACGGCGACGGCCGCGCAGGCCGACCCCGCCAGCGCCCAGCGCGCCACGACCGGGCGGCGCCACCCGCGCTGCCGGGCCGCCACGAGCGCCACCGCCCCGGTCAGCGCCGAGGCCGCCGTGACGGGATGGGTGAGCAGGACCAGCGCGTACAGCACGCCGATCCCGGCGTACCCCCACCAGCCGCCGAGCCCGCTCGGACCGACGAAGCGCACAGCGGGGGCGTCGTCCCCCGCGCGCCGGCCCGTCCAGGCCCACGCCCAGAACGTCAGGCCGATGGCGAGCGCGGACGGGTAGCCCAGGTTCGTCGTCATCGGCATCAGCCCGAGGTAGCCGCTCCACAGGATCCGCGTGCTGCCCCACAGCAGTGTCATGAACAGCAGCGCCCACACCGGCGCCCAGGGGCGCGGGGTGAGGGACCTGACGAACCGGCCGAGGCCCGTCAGCAGCACCACCAGGTGCACCGGTCCGGCGAGCTTCACGACCTCCCAGCCGGACAGCCCCGTCAGCCGCGCCAGCAGGCCCTGGGCGACGGCGTACGGGCCGTAGTAGGGGCTGCCCTCACCCGGCAGGTCGGCCATGGTGTGGGCCGGGTGGAGCAAGTCGGCCTTGAGTCGCTCCACGACCGCCGCGTGCTGCCCGGCGTCGCAGCACAGCGGGACCCGCCAGTAGGCCAGCGTCATCACCAGCCAGAACAGGGCGCCGTAGAACTGGTACGGGGTGAGCCGTCCGGCACGGCCGCCGCGCAGCGCCGTCGCGCCGCGCACAGCCCGCCGGGCGAGAGCCGGGGCGCTCACCGGAGGGCGGAAGGGGTCTGGGGCATGCGCCGAATGTTCCCGCCCCTCCGCATGCCCTGACCCCGGATCACTTCATCGGGTGAACGCCCCCACCTGCCGGCCGTCACTCGCACAGCGCCCGCTGCGCCGCCACCGGCCAGCGCGCGAACCGGAACCGCGTCCGCTCGACCGACCCGGTGAGGTTCCGCCAGAACCGCCCGGCGGTGAGCGGCGCGCGCACCGACTCCCGCAGCTCGGCCAGTTCGCCGCAGCCCAGCGCCGCCCGGGCCGCCGCGACCGCCTCCCGCGAGGCCCCGGCCCGCAGCAGGTCGCGCTGCGGCGGGTGCTCCGCCGCCCACTCGGCGAAGATCCAGTAGTTGCGCAGGAACTTCTCGTGCCCGGGCCAGCTCCACCGCTCCAGCGCCAGATGCGCGCCGACCGGACTGGCCAGACCCCAGGCGTCGTTGACGTAGGCGTCCAGCGGCGCTGCCGCTCCCGTCACTCCGAGATGACGGCCCACGATCACCACCCGGTACGGGGCGTCCGGGCGCATCGGCGTGGCGTGCAGCCGCCGCCCGGCGTCGAAGTAGAGCAGCGTCGGCCCGTCCGCACGCTGTGCCCGGGCCAGCATGGCGCGCCCCTCGGGCAGGGCGGGCCAGCCGGACACCCAGGTGGCGGTGCGCACCGGGTTGTGGTCGCCGAGGCTCTCCACGTCGGAACTGCGCACGTTGAACGACCCGGGTGTGCTGCGCACGTCGAACGGCGCCCGCAGTGGGCTGACCGCCGCGCACAGCCACACCACCAGCAGCGTGCCCGCGACACCGGTGACCTTGGTCGCGGGCACGACCAGCACCGGCAGGAGCAGCAGGAGCAGGGCCGGCAGGATCATGCGGGCGTGCATGTAGTCGCCGCCCACGCGCACCACGTACCCGGCCAGCAGCACACCCGCGGCGAGCGGCGCCGGCAGGACCGCGAGCGAGGCCCGCCCCGGGACACGGCCGCGCTGCTCCCGGCGGGCGCGCCGCACCAGCAGGACGGCGAGCGTCCCGAGCACCGGCACGACGGGCCACAGCCAGTACGGCCCGAGCGTCTCCTGCACGTACCCGGCGCCCCGGCTCCAGTCGCTGGCGCTCGCCTCCTTGGCGATGGCGGGCAGCGGCACCAGGATCCCGTAGTAACCCGCCCGGAAGACCTCGTACGCCAGCGGCACCGCGCCCGCCGAGGCCAGCGTCGCCGCCGCGCCCCGCCGGGAGGGACGCAGCACCCACCACTGCGCTGCCAGGAAGCACACCGTGACCACCGCCAGATCGGGCCTCACCAGCGCACCCAGCCCGAACACGAAGGCCGCAGCGTACGTCTCACGGCCCTCCTGGCCACGCCTCGTCCGCACCAGCAGCCACCACGACAGGCCGGTCCAGAAGACGCCGAGGCCGCTCTCCAGACCCGACGTCATGTACGACCAGAACGGCGGCACCGCCAGCAGCACGAACACCCCCGCCGGGAGCAGCAGCCCGGCGCCCCGGTGCAGTCGGCACGTGGCGAGCAGGGCGAACGCGAACCCGGCGGTGCTCAGCAGCAGCCCCAGTCCGACCGCGAGGAACGCCGGGTCCTCGCCGGTGACCCAGGTGGTCAGCGCGAGCAGCCACTGCCAGAGGGTGCCCGTCGAACTCTCCGCCCGCTCCCCGACGTTGAACACCGGCCCGTTGCCCGCCAGGATCTGCCGGACCGGACGCAGGTAGATGAGCCCGTCGTCGCAGATCCAGCGGCGCCGGTAGCCCAGGACGAACAGGGCCGCGGTGGGCACGGCGACCAGGGCGGCGTGCCACCACCGCACCGGCAGCAGCCGCTCGGCGCCGGCGCCCGGCCGGGCCGAGGTGGCCCGCTGACCGGGCAGGGAGGAAACGGCCTCGGGGGTCGCGGGAGTTCTCATCTCTCGATCAGCGCCTCGGGTCGGATGCGGACACCCTCGGTCCGGCGGGCCGCCGGCAGCAGCGCCCCGCCCCGCTCGCCGAGCATCAGCAGCCGGACGACCCGCTCGGCGGCCCGCCCGTCCTCGAACTCGCAGTACCGCTCACGGAAACCGGAGCGCAGCCGCGCCGCCTCCGCGTCCTGCCAGGTGCCGGACGCGAACAGCCAGGCCAGCTCCCGGTACGAGCGCGACACATGGCCCGGCGCGTCGGCCGTGATGTCGAAGTAGGCGCCCCGGCTGGCCGCGAACGCGCCCCAGTCGTCGGCGTGGACCACGATCGGCCGGTCCAGCAGGGCGTAGTCGAACATCAGGGCCGAGTAGTCGGTGACCAGCACGTCGGAGGCGAGCATCACGTCCTCGACGTGCGGTTCGTCCGTCGCGTCCACCAGCACGCCCCGCCGGTGCAGGTCGGACAGGCCGAGGCCGCGTGCGACGCCCGCCGCGAGCGACGGGTGCAGCCGGACGACCAGCGTGTGCCCGGGGCCCAGGTCCTCGGCGAAGCGGGCGAGGTCGAACCGGTCGACATGGCCGCCCCGCCGGTAGTCGCGGCGGGTCGGCGCGTACAGCACGACCGTGTCACCGGCCGGGACGCCGAGCCGCTCGCGCACCTCGCGGCCCCGCTCCGGACCGGCGCCGACCAGCACGTCGTTGCGCGGGCTGCCGGTCCGCAGCGAGGTGAAGCGGCACGGATAGGCCCGCTCCCACGCCCGCTCCGCGTGCCGCCCCGCGACCAGGCTGTAGTCCCAGCGGTCGGCGCGGCGCAGCATCTGCGGCACGTCGAACCCGTGCCGGGCCCCCGGCTTGGCCAGCAGGTCGGCGCCCATGTACTTGAGCGGGGTGCCCTGGTGGGTGTGGATGTGCACGCTGCCGGGGCGCTTGGCCAGGGTGCCGGGCCAGTTGACGTTGTTCACCCAGTACGTGGCCCGGGCCATGACCTCGTGGTAGCGCCGCGAGCCCGGCGTCACATGGTCGATGCCGGGCGGCAGCGCGTCCACCGCGTCCTCCCGCACCACCCACACGCCCCGGATGTGCGGGGCGATCTCGCACGCCTTCGCGTGGATCGCGGCCGGATCACCGCTCACGCCCCGGTGGTGGGTCGCCGAGTAGACGGCCAGGTGCGGATCGAGGGGGCGCTTCGACTGGGTCGCGTACCAGGCGCGCCGGGCCGTCTCCGACGCCTTCCCGACCACCCTCCGCCGCCTGCCCAGTGCGGCGGCCCGCAGGTCCCGCAGCCCGCGCGCCGCCGCGTACGACGCGTAGGGCGACGAGGCCAGCAGCCGCATCTCGACGCCGCGCCAGCCGCCCGGCAGCGGAAAGCCGCCCTCGGGGAGGTGACGGCGGTGGAAGGAGCGGATCTCCCGGTAGAAGTCGCCCCGGTCGGCGGGCCGCACCCGCTCCTCGCGGGCCAGCACGAACAGCATGTGGTCCAGCGCCCGTTCCAGCAGCAGCGGCCGCGCCCAGCCGAGGTCGGGACGCTGCTCCAGGAACGCGAACAGGCCCTCGTACTGCGGGAAGATGTCGAAGTGCCGCCGCCCGGGCGTCCTGGTGATCGCGCCCTGCCGGCGCTGCCGGTACTCCACACCGATCCGGTCCAGGCAGGCGATGCGCTCGGCCAGCACCATCGACCGGTAGGTGACCGGCGCGTCCTCGTACAGCCCCGCCGCGTACCGCAGGCCGTGCTCCTGGACGAACGACCGCCGGTAGGCCTTGTTCCAGGCGACCAGGAACAGGTTCAGGTACTGCGGGCTCTCCCGGATGCCGAACGTCTCCAGGCCCGCCGCGGCCAGCAGGTCCGCCGCCTCGCTGCGCCCGCCCCGGCCCCACCAGTGGGTACGCACGTGGTCGAAGACCAGGATGTCCGGGTCGCCGGTCAGCGCCAGCCGGGCGGCGACGGCGGCCAGCAGGCCCGGCGTGTAGTGGTCGTCGCTGTCCAGGAACAGCACGTAGTCGCCGGCCGCCTGCGCGAGGCCCGCGTTGCGGGCCCGGCCGAGGCCCACGTTCTCGGACAGGTGCAGCACCCGCACCCGGTCGTCGCGGGCGGCGTACTCGTCGAGGATCGCCCCGCTGCCGTCGGGCGAGCGGTCGTCGACGGCGATCACCTCGAAGTCGCCGTGGGACTGGCCGAGCACCGAGTCGAGACACTCGCGCAGGAAGCCCTGCACCTTGTAGACGGGGACGATGATGCTGAAGCGGGGCACTTCTTCGGTCAGCTCCTTGTGAGGGTGGCGGCGGGGGCCGGGACGCGCTCCGCGAGCGGCACCACGTGCGGGATCGACTCGGGCGGCTCCCCCAGCAGCACCCGGCGCACGACGCGCTCGGCGGCCCGCCCGTCGTCGAACTGGCAGAAGCGCTCCCGGAACGCGGCCCGCAGGGACGCGGCGGACCCGTCCGCCCAGGAACCGTCGCGGAAGACGGCCGCCAGCTCCTCGGGCGTCCGGGCGACCCGGCCGGGCGGGAGCTCCATCAGGTCGAAGTAGACGCCCCGGGTCTCCCGGTAGACGTCCCAGTCGTCGGCGTACACGACGATCGGCCGGTCCAGATTGGCGTAGTCGAACATGATCGACGAGTAGTCCGTGATCAGCGCGTCCGCGGCCAGGCACACGTCCTCCGACGAGCGGTGCCCCGTGACGTCGATGATCCGCCCGCCGCCCCTGCTCGCCCCCTGGTCGTAGAAGTAGTGGGCGCGCAGCAGCACCACGTAGTCGTCGCCGATCGCCTCGCAGAACTCCGCCAGGTCCAGACCCGTCTCGAAGCCGGTGGCGTAGTCGCGGTGCGTGGGCGCGTAGAGCAGGGCCTTCTTGCCGTCGGGGACGCCCAGTTCCTTGCGGACGCGGGCCACGTCCTCGGCGGACGCCGTGCAGTAGACGTCGTTGCGCGGATAGCCGTACTCGAGGGTCTCGTGCGCGCTGGGGAACGCCCGCTCCCACATCTCGGTGGAGTGCCGGTTGGAGGTGAGGTTGTAGTCCCAGCGGTCCACCCGGGCCAGCAGCCTGGCGAAGCTGCCGGTCGCCGCGGCCACCACGGGGTAGGTCGCCTGGTCGGCGCCCATCGTCTTCAGCGGCGTGCCGTGCTGGGTCTGCAGGTGCACGCTGCCGGGCCGCTTGACCACGGCGTCGGCGAAGTTGGCGTTGTTGACCAGGTACTTGGCACGGGCCAGCACCTCCCAGTACTTCCGGCTCCCGAGCACCGCGTGTTCCACGTCCGGCGGCACGCTGCCCACCGCGTCCGGCTCCACCAGGAACACCGCGCGCAGGTGCGGCGCCAGCTCGCGGGCCTTGGCGTGGATCGCGGCCGGGTTGCAGGCGTAGCCGCGACCCCAGTAGGCGCAGTACACGACGAGGTTCTCGTCGAGCGGCAGGCGCAGGCCCACCGCGTACCGCAGCCGGGTGCGCAGTCCGCGCGGGCGGGGGAGCAGCGCGGCGGCCCGCGACGCCGTCCGGTTGGCGGCGCGCAGGGCACGGAACGCCGGGTACGACCCGGAGGCGAGCAGCCGGTGCTGGACGCCGAGGCTGCCACCGGGCGCCCGGTACCCGGCGGGGCGGTGCCGCCGGTAGAGCACGCTCGCCCGCCGGAAGAACGCCCGGCGCCCGGACGTCAGCCGCCGGGGGTGGGCGGCCGTCTTCAGCACGGCGGCGAAGAGCTGCTCGAACAGCGGCTTCAGCCGGTCCGCCGCCAGGTTCTGCTCCGCGGCCCGCGCCAGCACCAGTTCGCACTGGTCGAGCAACTCGGTGTGGTGCTCGCCGGGCAGTCCCAGCCGGTTGCCCTGCCGGCGCAGCAGATGCCGGACGACGACCGTGCGCAGCGCCGCCACCCGCTCCGCCCGCAGGGCGACCAGCCCGCCGAAACCGATGTCCGTGTAGTGCTCCCCGGGGAAGGCGAGGTTCTGCCCGGTGAGGAAGGCCCGCCGGTAGAGCGCGCTCCACGCGGGGAGTGCCACGCCCGTCAGCCGCGGGGCCCGGCCCGGGGCGAAGGCCCCGTCCGGTGTCCTGGCCAGCAGGGGAGCGGCCGGGTTGGTCGGCTCGCCCTCCCACCAGGGAGTGCGCTCGTGTTCGAAGTACAGCACGTCCACGTCTCCCGTCTCGCCCAGCCGGGCGTCCAGCGCCGCCAGCGCCCCCGGGACCAGGACGTCGTCGCCGTCGAGGAACAGCACGTAGCCGCCGACCGCCGCCTTCAGCGCGGTGTTGCGGGCCCCGGCCAGACCGTCCGACGGCGGCGAGTGCACCGGCGTCACCCGGGAGTCCCGCTCGGCGTACCCGGCGACGACGTCCGCCGCCGGCGCGTCGGGCGCGTCGCACACCGGGATCAGCTCGAAGTCGCCGAACGACTGGGCGAGGACCGAGTCCAGCGCCAGGGACAGCCGGCCCGCGACGCCATGGGACGGGACGACGATGCTGAAGCGGGGCATTCTGCTCTTTCTGTCGAGGGCGGTCTGCCCGGGGCGGTCTTCACGAGGTGGTGGAGGCGGGCCGTCTCATCCGGCGCGCGGGCGTCCCGGACGCCCGGACGGACGCCACGAGGGCGGTCTGCTGGGCGTCGGCCGCGACGGGCTGGAGGGCATGCGGACTCCCCGGGGTGCGAACCGCGGTCAGAGGCGGTCGGTGACGACGGGCGGACCGGCCGGCAACGGCACCGTGGTGAGCGGCTCACGCGTCAGCGAGGCCGCCGCCGACGGCACCGGGCGGCGCTCGCCGAGCGGCACGACCGGCGGCAGCTCCGACTCCCCGAGGACGACCCTGCGCACCACCCGCTCGGCGGCCCGGCCGTCGTCGTAGGTGCAGAACCGCTCGCGGAACGCCGCCCGCAGCTGGGCCGAGCGGGAGCCGCGCCAGTGGCCGGTGGCGAAGATGTCGATCAGCTCGTCCTCGCCGCGGGCGACCGCGCCCGGCGGGAAGGCGAGCAGATCGAAGTAGGTGCCCCGGGCCGCGTCGTACGCCTCCCAGTCGTCGGCGTGGACCACGATCGGCCGGTCCAGGTTGGCGTAGTCGAACATCAGCGACGAGTAGTCCGTGACCAGGGCGTCCGACGCCAGGCAGAGCGACTCCACGCTCGGGTGGCCGGAGACGTCGACGACCCGGCCGCAGGTGGTGGTCAGCGGGGCGTCGTAGGAGTGGTGGGCGCGGGCCAGGACGACGAAGCGCGGGCCGAGGCGGCGCACGATCCGCTGGAGGTCGAGGGCGTGGCGCTGGGAGCGGCGGTAGTCGCGGTGGGTCGGCGCGTACAGGATCGCCACCGCGCCCCGGGGGATGCCGAGCGAGGCGCGCAGCCGGGCCACGTCCGCCGGGGTCGCGGTCCGGAAGACGTCGTTGCGGGGGTAGCCGTACTCCAGCGTGGTGTAGCGGCCGGGGTGGACGCGCTCGTGGGTCAGGGTGGTGTGGCGGTTGGCGGACAGCACGTAGTCCCAGCGGTCGACGTCCTTCAGCAGCCGTGCGAAGTCCCGGCCGCGGGCCGCCGCGGGGCGCTCCTGGAGGTCGAGGCCGATGTGCCCGAGCGGAGTGCCGTGCCCGGTCTGGATCAGGACCTGGCCCCGGCGCTTGGCCAGCCGGTCGTCGAAGCCGGTGTTGGTGACCAGGTAGCGGGAGCGGGCGAGCGCCGTCCAGTAGGCGGCCGTCCCGGGGACGACGCGGCGCGGGCCGGGCGGGATCGTGTGGTGGTGCTCGCGGCGGGCGATCCACGCCGTGCGGATGTGCGGCGCGAGGTCACGGAAGGCCGCCTCCAGCGCGCCGGGGTTGCAGCCGTGGCCGCGGCCGTCGTAGGCGGCGAAGGCGGCGCGGTCGGCGCGCAGCGGCAGGCAGCGCTGGACGCGGTAGTGGGTCCTGAGGGCGGCCGACCGCAGGCCCCGCAGCAGCTTCCCGGCGCCCCGGGCGGCGGCGCGGTGCACCGCCGACGCCAGCTGGAGGGTGCGGTAGGTGCGGTGCAGGCCGAAGCGGATCAGGACGTGGTGGATCCGGCAGCGCAGGGAGGCGGGGACGCCGGGGGTGCGGTAGCGCCGGTAGTGGGCGCGGGCCCGGCGCATGAAGTCGGCGCGCGAGCCCCGGGGCAGCCGGTCCGGCCGGGAGTACACGATGGCCAGGTGGTGCACCATGCGGCGGAACAACACCGGCCGCCACCGGGCCAGTTCGGGACGCTCGTCGACGAACGCGAACACCCGGTCGTACTGCTCGAAGACGTCGAAGTGCCGCTCGCTGGTGGTGCGCAGAATGCTGCCCTGCCGCCGCTGCCGGTAGTGCACGCAGACCCGGTCGAGGGTCGCGATCGACTCGGCGGTCATCAGCACCGGGTACGTCCACGGCGTGTCCTCGTAGACGCCGGGCGGGAAGACGAAGCCCCCCTCCTCGACGAACTCCCGCCGGTAGGCCTTGTTCCAGGCGACCATCAGCAGCCGCAGCAGCGCCGGCCGGTCCTCCAGGCGGAACGGCGCCGGGCCCTGCTCGGTGAGCTGCAGGGCCGCCTGGTTGCGGATCGCCTCCCCGGTCCAGAAGGTGCGCGCGTAGTCGAAGACCAGCACGTCCGGCTCGCCCGTCTCCTTCAGCCGGTCGGCGATCGAGCGCAGCGCGTCGGACGTGAGAGTGTCGTCGCCGTCGAGGAACAGCAGGTAGTCGCCGCTCGCGTGCGCCACGCCGGCGTTTCTCGCGCGGCCCAGACCGACGTTCTCCGGCAGGTGGACGTGGCGGACGCGCGTGTCACGGGCGGCGAACTCGTCGATGATCGCACCGCACCCGTCCGGCGAGCAGTCGTCGACGACGATCAGCTCCAGATCGCGACAGGACTGGGAGAGCACCGATTCGAGGCACTCGTGCAGGTACGCCTGAACCTGGTACGCGGGGACAATGACACTGAACCTGGGCAAGAGGCCATCCATCGGTCGGCGCGGGCGTTCGGCCCGGGAACGGCCGATGGGCCGACTTGGTTACGGCGGCTACGGCATACGGGGGAACGCGGAAGGGGCGGACCGCCCCCGGCCCACCCCTCCAACTGCCTTGCTCTGAAAGCTATTTGACCGCGCCGGCCATCACGCCGGACACGAACTGCCGCTGGAACGCGAAGAAGACGGCCAGCGGGACCACCATCGAGATGAACGCACCGGGTGCCAGCACGTCGATGTTGTTGCCGAACTGCCGTACCTGCGTCTGCAGTGCGACCGTGATGGGCTGGCTCCCGGAGTCCGAGAAGATCAGCGCGACCAGCAGGTCGTTCCACACCCACAGGAACTGGAAGATGCCGAGCGCCGCGATCGCCGGGGCGCCGAGCGGCATCACGACACGGAAGAACAGGCGCAGTTCACCCGCCCCGTCCAGGCGTGCCGCCTCCAGCAGCTCGCGCGGGATCTCCGCGAAGAAGTTCCGCAGCAGGAACACCGCGAACGGCAGTCCGAAACCGACGTGGAAGAGCACCACGCCGAGCACCGAGCCGAAGACGCCGATCTTGCCGAAGAGTTCGGCGATCGGGATCAGCGCCACCTGCACGGGCACGACCAACAGGCCGACCACGCCCAGGAACCACCAGTCCCGGCCCGGGAACTCCATCCAGGCGAAGGCGTAGCCGGCCAGCGAGCCGATGATCACCACCAGCAGGGTCGCCGGGACGGTGATCCACACCGTGTTCAGCAGGCTGCTGGTGATGTCTTCGTTCTCCAGCAGCTTCCGGTAGCTGTCGAAGGTGATCTGGGAGGGCTCGGTGAACACGTTCCACCAGCCGCTCGCCGCGATGTCCTCCGGCGCGCGGAGACTGGACAGCAGCAGCCCGATGGTCGGTACCAGCCAGAACAGCGCGACGACGATGAGGAACACTCGCAGCAGCCCGCCGCCGACCCCCTCGGCGAGCCGCGAACCCAGCGACTGCTTGGCCTTCATCGCCGCACCTCCCGCCTGAGCCTGCGTACGTTGAACCACATCACCGGGATCACGAGCAGCAGCAGGAACACCGAGATGGCGCTGGCGATGCCCGGCTGGTCCTCGGAGAACCCCTTGCGGTACAGCTCCAGGGCGAGGACGTTCGCGTCGTCCTGGGAGGAGCCGGGGGCGATGATGAAGACCAGGTCGAAGATCTTCAGCACGTTGATCATCAGGGTGACGGCGACGACCGCGAGGACCGGCGCCAGCAGCGGCACCGTGACCCGTCTGAACACCTGCCACTCGCTCGCGCCGTCGACCCGGGCCGCCTCCAGCAGCTCCCGGGGCACGCTCGCCAGCCCGGCCGCGATCAGCACCATCGCGAAGCCCGCCCACATCCAGATGTACGAGCCGATGATGGCCGGGGTGACCAGGGACGGGCCGAGCCAGTCCAGGCCGTTGTACGGCTCCTTGAAGTTGCTCGCCGGGAGCCGGAGCTGGGCCCCGTCGGCCGAGGCGGGCAGGGTGAAGGTGCCGTCGCCCGCAGCCGTCGTCGACGCGACGACCCTGCCGTCCTTCACGGCCTCGATCCTCATCCCGGCGTAGCCGAGTTCGCCCGGGTCGACACCGTTGAGTTTGCCCACGCCCTTGCCCCGCGTGAAGTCCTGCCAGGTCGTGCCCGTGACCTTGTCCGGCTCGGGCTCCGGCGCCGCCGCGGCCTTCGCTCCGTCGGGCATCTGATCCGGCGCCACACCCACCAGGGGCAGCGAGACCGCCTCGCCCGTGCGGACGGGCGACGTGGTGATGAACGCGCCCCCGCCGGCCGGCTTCAGCGGCGAGTCGCGGCCCGGGTGGGCCTTCGGGAACGCCGACGCCTGGGCGAACGTGTCGTGCACGCCCACCCACACCGCGTTCGCGACGCCCTTGTCCGGGTCCTGGTCGTACACCAGGCGGAAGATGATGCCCGCCGCCAGCATCGAGATCGCCATCGGCATGAAGACGACCAGCTTGAACGCCGTACCCCAGCGCACCCGTTCGGTCAGCACCGCGAAGATCAGGCCGAGCGCCGTCGCGACCGTCGGCGCGAACACCACCCAGATGATGTTGTTCTTCAGCGCGGTGCGGATGCCCTCGTCGGTGAAGAGGGCCTTGTAGTTGTCTATTCCGGCGAAGCCGTCACCGGACTGGTCGTAGAAGCTGCGCACGACCGAGTACCCGATCGGGTACACCACGAGCGCGCCGAGCAGGACGAACGCGGGCAGCAGGAACAGCGCCGCGACGGTCCTGCGGGTGCCGGTCACACTCTTGCGCGACTTGGGAGCGGCAGGGGGCTTGGTGCTCCCTGCCGCCGGGACCGACGACACGACGTCAGTTCCCGTAGGCCGCGGCCGCTTCGGCCTCCAGCTTCGCCTGCGTCCCCGCGACGTCCTTCGGGTTCTTCAGGAAGTCCTGGAGGATCTTCCACTCGCCCTTGCCGGGCGTACCGCCGAAGGCCTGCGGGGCCTGGTCGGACATGTCGAAGCGGAAGTCGTCACCGGCGTCGATGAGCGCCTTGGCGATCTTCTGCTGCACCGCGTTCGGATAGTCGGAGTTCGGCACGTTCTTGTTGGGCGAGAGGTAGCCGCCCAGCTTGGCCTGGATCGACGCCGCGTCCGGGGAGGCGAGCCAGGTGGCCAGGGCCTGCGACCCCTTCGAGTCCTCCAGGATCACGGCCGCGTCACCGCCCGAGACAACCGGACCCTGGTCACCCACGGCCGGGAACGGGAACACCTTCGCGTCCGTCCCGATCTTCATGCTCGACGGGATGTTGACCTGCGCGAAGTCACCCGCCGCGACCATGGCCGCCTTGGGCTGGTCCCCGCCGGTGAAGACCTGCGTGACGGAGGCCGGGAAGTCGGTCTGCAAGGCCCCGCTCGCCCCGCCGGCGATCCAGTCGGGCTTGCCCCAGACCTGCGCGAGGGTGGTCAGCGCGTCCTTCACGGACGGGTCCGTCCACTTGATCTCGTGCTTGGCCAGCTGGTCGTACTTCTCCGGGCCGGCCTGGGAGAGGTAGACGTTCTCGAACCAGTCGGTCAGCGTCCAGCCCTCGGCCGCGCCGATGGAGAACGGGGTGACGCCGGAGTCGAAGACCGTCTGCGCGGTGTTGAGCAGATCCGGCCAGGTCTCGGGCTCACTGGCCCCCGCGTTCTCGAAGACCTGGTTGTTGTACCAGATCAGCGACTTGTTGGCGGCCTTGTAGTAGACGCCGTACGGCTTGCCGTTCACCTTGCCGATGTCCTGCCAGCCCTGCGAGTAGTTCTCGCCGAGCTCCTTGACGGTGTCGGAGCCCAGCGGTTTGGCCCAGCCCTTGTCGACGGCCTGCTTGATGGCGCCGGGCTGCGGCAGCATCACGATGTCCGGCGGCTGCCCGCCGGCCACCTTCGAACCGATGAAGTTGATGATCGGGTCCTGTGCGGGCACGAACGTGACCTCGGCGCCCGTGCGCTTCTCGAACTCCTGCAGGACCTTCTTGAAGTTGGCCTGTTCGGTGCCGCTCCACACGGCTGCGACCTCGAGGCTCGTCCCGTCCAGCTTCGGAAGGGTGACGTTGTTTGCTGATGCCGTGGTGTCGCCCGTGCTTCCACCGCTGTCGTTGTCGCTGCTTCCACAGGCGGAGAGCGAGAGCGCGAGGGCTCCCGCCGCTACGGCGGCCGCGGCCTTGACGGCTCTGCGGCCCTGGGGGGTCGCCGTGTCCCGCTCGGGCGACCAGCGTGTCCGGATGGTGCTGCTCGTCATGCGCATGACTGCCCCGTTCTTCGTTCCTCGTCGAACGTCGAGCGCGCTCCCGTGCGATCTGGTCTACGCCCGGGTGTATGGGGGCGGCAAGATGGCGTCGGCTGTCAAGCGGGGGATCGTGACTCCCTCGTGACCAGGGACGCGGCCCCACGACGCGGCGGAGGCCGAAGGCCCTCCCCGCTCACAGGAGCGACGGCACCTTCGCAGCCACGACCTCCCGTGCCGCCCTTTCCAGCGCACTGGCCAACAGTGCCAGGTCGGTCGGGCCGTTTCCGAGTTCCCGCACCGGGCGCCGGGCCGGAGGGTCACCCATGCGGTGCCATTCCAGGGGTACGACCGTGGGACGCAGCGTCGCCGTCCGGGGTATCCGGCCGGTGACCCGGCCGCCCTGGAACGGGGTGACCCGCCCGTCAGCCCCGGTCAGCCGCCCCCGGCCGGGCGCGGGCTCCTCCGGACCCGGGGCCGGGGCGTCCAGCGCCACACGCAGCGTGGCCCGGCGCGCCGGTTCGGTCTCCGCCGTACGGGCGCACGGGCCGGTGGCCGCGACCAGATGCACGCCGAGCCGCTCACCCTCACGGGCCACGGCCTCCAGGGCGCGCATCACCGACCCGGCCGCGGGCCGCCCGGTCGAGCCGAGCGCGGGGGAGACCAGCGCGTCCAGGTCGTCCACGACCACGACGAGCCGGGGCAGCGGCGGTGCGGCCGCCTCCGTCTGCCGCCGGGCCGCTCCCGGCCGCAGCCGCATGGTGGAACTCGACGGGGATTCGAGGTCGCCGGACCCCGCGGCGGACGTCGCCTCGGTCCGGGCGCCGCCCCGGGCCGTCGCCGTGCGCTGCGCGACCATACGGCCCGACAGCTCGCGGCCGGTGTGCCACTCGGCGAAGCCGGACCGCCCGAGCAACTCGGCGCGCCGCTTCAGCTCGGCGCTCAGGGACTGCGCGAACTCCCGCATCCGGACCGGGTCGTGCGCCATGAGAAGGGTGGTGACGTGCGGGACGTCCGTACACACCCGCAGTCCCTCGCCCTGGCCGCCGCCCGCGCCCGGGCCGCCCCGGCCGTCGACCAGCACGATGCCGAGGCGATCCGGCCGCTCGGCGGCGGCCAGGGATGCGACGACCGACCGCAGCAGCTCCGTACGGCCGCTGCCCGGCGGGCCCTCGATCAGCAGGTGCGGCCCCTGGGCCGCGAGGTCCACGCCGACCGGGCCGCGCGGCCCGGCGCCCAGCACCGCGCGCACGCGTCCGCCCAGCGCCTCGGCGTCGTCGGCCGCGTCCGCCCAGCGCGCCATCAGCGACGCCGGGGTGGCGCGGGCCAGCCCCAGTTCGTCCAGCAGGCGGGCCGCCTGCGGCAGCGGCGCGGAGACCCGCGGCTGGCGCTCGCTCGCCGGGCCGTCCGTCCGCAGCGGCGCCAGCGCCCGGGCGAACCGCTCCGCCCAGGCCGTGGAGACGGCGTCGACGGTGGCGACGGTGCCGTGCCCGACGGGCCCGGCCGACGAGCCGTCACCGCCGGCCCGGGCCACCCGCATCAGCCGCAGGGCCGTCGCCACGTCCCCGCTGAGCAGCGCGACCGCGCCGCACTGCCGGAAGGTCGGCGCCACCGAGCAGGCCGCCTCGTACGTGTCCGTCACCGGCGAGGCCGGGGAGGCGGCGGACGTCTCGGCCAGGCAGACCACGTGGATCCCGGCGCGGGGACCCTCCAGCGCCAGCCGCCCGAGGGCCCCGCGCAGGTCGGCACCGCCGGGATCGCCGTCGACGACCACGACGGTGTACGGACCCGGGAAACCGCCGGCCGTGTCGGTGCCGGCGTCGTCGGCCAGGGCCCAGGAGGGTCGGCGGGGGCCCGGGACGGTCCGGCTCCGGGGCACGGCGCCGGTCGGCTGTGAGCCGCCGCTCACCGAGGCACTCGGCGGCGGACCGCCGAGCCCCGCGTCCGCCAGCTGGTCCTCCAGACGGCGGGTCAGCTCGTCGACGCGGGCGGCGGCCTGCTCCCGGTCGTGCGCCAGGAGCAGCCGGCAGTCCTGGCCGTGCCCCGGGCGCACGTGCGGCAGCCAGCCCAGCCAGGACCACTCGGCGGTGCGCTCCTCCAGGGGACGGGAGCGGTCCGCGGCGATCAGGACGATCTCCAGCAGGTCGGGGGAGTGCAGCGCGGCGAGCTGGGCCAGGACGCCCCGGGCCAGCCCGGTCAGCCGCGCCCGCGGCCCGGCCAGTCCCAGGGCGCCGACCTCGCGCAGCCCGGCCGTCACGGGGACGGCCGGCAGCAGACCCGAGCCGTCCGGCGCCGCCCGGTCGGCCGTACCGAGGCGTATGGCGAGAGCCTCCGGGTGGCCGGGGCCGCGCTCCCACAGCCGGGGGCCGGGCCCCAGTGCGGTGAGCAGCAGCGTGGCCGGGTCCGGCCAGGTCTCCGGCACGGCCGGCACGACGACCGGGTGGTGCTCTGCGGCCGCCACGGCGGCCGATTCGTCCTCGTACGCCTCGCGTGGTTCCGTCGCCTGCTCGCCACGCCCTCCGGTGAGCCGCCGGGCCCACGCACCGAGCCCGCCACGCCTGCGGGTCTGCGGAGGCATGTCGGTGCCGCGCAGGGGAGTGCCCTTGCGGCCGCGACCGGCACGCTGGTCGGCGAGGGCCGCGTCGTCGGTGCCGGTGTCCGGGTTCCAGGGGCGGTGATCGCCTCCGTCCGTGGCGCCGGCGCCGTACGCCGGTGCGATGCGGTCCGGGACCGCTTCGCCGGACGCCCCGGCCGCGGAACGACCCGCGTGCGTGTCCCCGGCGCCGCCCGCCGGCCGGCCCGCATCGCGCTGCCGTGCGGGGTCGGCCGGAGCGGCGTCGTGCCGCCGGGCGGTCCGGAGGGGGTCCTCCGGTGAACCGGTGCGCGCTCCGTGCGCCTCCGCGGACCTCTGCGCGGCCCCGGCGACCGTCTGGCGACGCGTCTCACCTCCGGTGCCGCCGGTCGGCACATCACTCCACCCGTCCCCTGCGTGGGCCGCGCCTCCGGGACCGGGGGACGGCACCTCGCTCCGGCGGTCTCCCGCACGGGCCGTGCCCGCATCACCGGGGGAGCGCACCTGTTTCCGGCTCCCCGCCGAGGGGTGTTCGCCCCCGGCTCCCGGGGACGGCATGTCGCTCCGGCGGTCTCCCGAGGGGGCCGCGCCTCCGCTGCTCGCGGCGAGCGCTTCGCCGGCCTGGCCCCGCTCCTGCGACCCGGCCCGACCCCGCTCCCGCGGCGCCTCGGCCCCTGAGCCCCTGTCCTCTTTCCGCGGCGCTTCCGGCGCCGAGCCCGTGCCCTCGCTCCCGCTCCGCGGCGCTTCCGGCGCCGAGCCCGTGCCCTCGCTCCCGCTCCGCGGCGCGCGCGGCGCCGAACCCGCGGCCTCGCCCTCGATCCGGGGCGCAGCGCCCTGTCCCGGCACCACGGCGGGGTCGGCGGGGCCATGACCGGTGGCACCCGGCGCGCCCCAGGCCGCCGAGCCGTGGGCGTGGTGCGCGGGGCCCGCGGGGCCCGTCGGACCCGGAGCCGCCGCGCCGATCCGGGGTGCCCCGGCGGGCCCGGCCACGCGCACGTGCCCCTCCCCGTCCGGAGTCGTCTCCACCCGGCCCCCCGGCCCCCCGGCCGGAGCCAGCCGCAGGGCCGACTCGCCGATCCGCAGCAGCGCACCCGGCACGAAGGGGACGGCCCGGCCGCCGATCCGCGCGCCGCTCACCGTCGTGCCGTTCGTGGAGTCCAGGTCGGCCACCGCGAAGCGGCCGTCCGCGCCCACCGTCACCGCGCAGTGCAGCCGGGAGACGTCCGGGTCGTCGAGCGGTACGTCGGCGTCCGCGGAACGGCCGATGCGGATCTCGCCGCCGTGCAGCAGATGGACACCGCCGGCGTCGGGACCGGCCACGACCTGGAGCTGGGCCGGGGCGTCCGCCAGCTCCGGGTGCGGCTCCGGCTCGCCGGGCGCGCCGACGGACAGCACGGCACCATCGGTCAGCGGCGGCTCGCCGAGCGTGCAGCGCTGGGCGTCCAGCCGCTGCTCCCCGGCGTACAGCACGGGCGCGCCCGAACCGTCACCGCCGGTGACCGCCTGGGCGAGCGCCGACGCCACCGCGGCGAGCGCCGTACCGGCGGGGGCCGTGACCAGCACGTCGCTGCGCGGGGCGCGGTCCCGCGCCGGCGCCGACGGGCCCAGCGGATCTACGACGGTCAGCCGGATCTGCATCGCCGTCAGCGGTCCCTTCTGCCCGGGCGCGGAGTCCCCCGCCCCGCCCCAGCACGTCGGCCAGTACTGGCAGCATCCTCGCACCTGCCACTGACAGAGCGCCCCTCGCTCCGGAAAAGGTGATCTTGATTGGTCGGCTCTGCCCGTAAAAGTGCCTGAGAGATGACCCACAGGCGATCGCTTGAGATCACTCACGTTCCCCTGCGGCAACCACGAGACCGAGGTGAGCGTCTTTCCTTCGAACGAGTGTGAGGGGCGCTACGTAAGACCCACAGAAAGACGACACTCCGGTCCCCGGCCCCCCGGCACTACAGTGGGTCGGACAGGCCAGCAGGCAAGGCAAGCACCAGGGAGCGCATGACGTGCGGCCGGTAGGCAGCAAGTACCTGCTCGAGGAGCCGCTCGGACGCGGCGCCACGGGCACCGTCTGGCGAGCCCGCCAGCGCGAGACGGCGGGCGCCGAGGCCGCCGTGCCCGGACAGCCCGGCGAGACCGTCGCGATCAAGGTCCTCAAGGAGGAGCTGGCCGGCGACCCGGACATCGTCATGCGGTTCCTGCGTGAGCGGTCCGTCCTGCTGCGGCTGACCCACCCGAACATCGTCCGGGTCCGTGACCTGGTCGTCGAGGGCGAGCTGCTGGCGCTGGTCATGGACCTCGTCGAGGGCCCGGACCTGCACCGCTACCTGCGCGAGAACGGCCCGTTCACCCCGGTCGCCGCGGCCCTGCTCACCGCCCAGATCGCCGACGCGCTCGCCGCCAGCCACGCCGACGGCGTCGTCCACCGCGACCTCAAGCCGGCCAACGTCCTGCTCCAGCAGTACGACGGGCAGATGCACCCGCTGCTCACCGACTTCGGCATCGCCCGGCTGGCCGACTCCCCGGGCCTGACCCGCACCCAGGAGTTCGTCGGCACGCCCGCGTACGTGGCCCCCGAGTCCGCCGAGGGCCGCCCGCAGACCTCCGCCGTCGACATCTACGGCGCCGGCATCCTGCTGTACGAGCTGGTCACCGGCCGCCCGCCGTTCTCCGGCGGCTCCGCCCTCGAGGTGCTGCACCAGCACCTGAGCTCCGAGCCGCGCCGCCCCTCCACGGTCCCCGACCCGCTGTGGACGGTCATCGAGCGCTGCCTGCGCAAGAACCCGGACGAGCGCCCGAGCGCCGAGAACCTCGCCCGCGGCCTGCGCGTCGTCGCCGAGGGCATCGGGGTGCACGCTAACTCCGCGCAGATCGGCGCCGCCGAGGGCGTCGGCATGCTGCTCGCGCCCGACCCGGCCCCCGCGCCGGTGCCGGACATGCCCGGCTCGGCCGACCCCACCCAGGTCCTCCCGCAGGGCGCCGGCGCCTACGACCCGAACGCCGCGACCAGCGTCCTGCCGCACACCACCGGCCCGGCCGGCGCCGCCGACCCCACCGCCGTCATGAACCACCACCGGGGCGCGGCCGACCCGACCGCCGTCATGCCGCCGGTCCCGCCGGGCTCGCCCGGCCACCCCGGACAGCAGGGCCAGCAGGGCGGCCCCGAGGACCCGCACCCCTGGCAGAACCAGCTGCGCGCGGCCCGCGACCGCAACGAGCAGACGCAGGTCCAGTACCTCGACCCGAACGAGGACCCGCTGCGCCGCCGCCCCCAGCGTCAGGTCGCCCGGCCCCAGCAGCCCCCGCGCCGCCAGGCGCCCCCGCCCGGGCCCGGCTACGGCCACCCGCAGCAGCAGCCCCAGCAGTACGCGCCGCAGCCGCAGCGGCCCCAGCCGCCGCAGCGCTACGCACCGCCCGCGCCCCCGGCCCAGCCCCAGCAGCCGCAGCGGCCCCAGCGCGAGCCCCGGCAGCCGCGGCAGCGCAGTGCCAACCCGATGCGGATCCCCGGCCTGGGCTGCCTGAAGGGCTGCCTCTTCACGATCGTCATCCTGTTCGTCGCGGGCTGGCTGGTGTGGGAACTGAGCCCGCTCCAGGAGTGGATCGGCACCGGCAAGGGCTACTGGGACCAGCTCACCGACTGGTTCTCCACCGTGACCGGCTGGTTCGAGAAGCTCGGCGGGAGCGGTTCCGGCACGAACTGACCGGAACCGCCCTGCGGGGTTGGTGATTTGTCGACACCCGGCGGGTGATTTCCGCCTCCTCGGTGAAGGTTGGCTCTCCGGACGCGTAGTTTTAGCGACAACACGCGTCGGTAGGAGCAGCCTTGGCACGGAAGATCGGCAGCCGGTACACCGCCCACCAGATCCTCGGGCGGGGCAGCGCCGGCACGGTGTGGCTGGGCGAGGGTCCCGAAGGCCCCGTCGCCATCAAACTGCTGCGCGAGGACCTCGCGTCCGACCAGGAACTCGTCGGACGCTTCGTCCAGGAGCGCACGGCGCTGCTCGGCCTGGAGCACCCGCACGTGGTGTCCGTGCGCGACCTGGTCGTCGACGGCAACGACCTGGCGCTCGTCATGGACCTCGTCCGCGGCACGGACCTGCGCACCCGGCTGGACCGGGACCGGCGCCTGGCCCCCGAGGCGGCCGTCGCGATCGCGGCCGACATCGCCGACGGACTGGCTGCCGCGCACGCCGCGGGAGTGGTGCACCGGGACGTCAAGCCCGAGAACGTGCTCCTGGACATGCAGGGCCCGCTCGGCCCCGGCGGCTCCCACCGCGCGCTGCTGACCGACTTCGGCGTGGCCAAGCTCATCGACACCCCGCGCCGCACCAAGGCCACCAAGATCATCGGCACTCCGGACTACCTCGCCCCGGAGATAGTCGAGGGCCTCCCCCCGCGCGCGTCCGTCGACATCTACGCGCTCGCCACGGTCCTCTACGAGCTGCTGGCCGGCTTCACCCCCTTCGGCGGCGGCCACCCGGGCGCGGTCCTGCGCCGGCACGTCACGGAGACCGTCGTCCCGCTGCCCGGCATCCCCGACGAGCTGTGGCAGCTGCTGGTGCAGTGCCTGGCCAAGGCCCCGGCCTCGCGGCTGCGGGCCTCGGAGCTCGGGGTCCGGCTGCGGGAGCTGCTGCCGATGCTGGCGGGCATGCCCCCGCTGGAGGTCGACGAGCCGGACACCGAGACCGCGGAGGAGCCCGACCGGGAGGAACAGCCCGCCGGACCGGCGCCGGCCGGGGAGCGGGTCCGGCGGCGGGGCGCGGTCCCGCTGGTGCCGGGGGCGAAGCCCACCGACTCCAACCGGGACACTCACACCTCGATGCGCGTCCCCGCCCCCGACGAGCTGGCCGGCGGCGCCCACGGCACGGCCCGGGCCCCGCGGACCCCGGGCGCCCCGCGCCCCGGCTCGGCCCGCAACCGAGCCGCCACCCGGCGCCGCCGCGTGGCCCTGGGAGCGGGCGCGGTCGCCCTCGCGGCGGCGATCGGCGTCGGCGCCTGGCTGACCACGTCGGGCGACGACGGGGGCGCACCTCCCCAGGACACGAAGAACTCGGCCCCGCAGTCCCCCTGAGCCCGGCAGCCCGGGCCGCCCTGCGATGGCCGACGGGCGGAGCCGTTACGCTGGAGGGCGTGGCAGTCGTCGACGTATCCGAAGAGCTCAAGTCCCTCTCCTCGACCATGGAGTCGATCGAGGCCGTTCTGGACCTCGACAAACTGAGGGCAGACATCGCCGTGCTCGAGGAGCAGGCGGCCGCGCCGTCCCTCTGGGACAACCCCGATGAGGCGCAGAAGATCACCAGCAAGCTGTCCCACCTCCAGGCCGAGGTGCGCAAGGCCGAGGCCCTGCGCGGTCGCATCGACGACCTGGGAGTCCTCTTCGAGATGGCCGAGGAGGAGGACGACCCGGACACCCGCGCCGAGGCCGAGTCCGAGCTCGCCGCCGTGAAGAAGGCGCTGGACGAGATGGAGGTCCGCACCCTCCTGTCCGGCGAGTACGACTCGCGTGAGGCCGTGGTGAACATCCGCGCCGAGGCCGGCGGCGTCGACGCCGCCGACTTCGCCGAGAAGCTCCAGCGCATGTACCTGCGCTGGGCCGAGCAGCGCGGCTACAAGACCGAGATCTACGAGACGTCGTACGCGGAAGAGGCCGGCATCAAGTCGACCACCTTCGCCGTCCAGGCGCCCTACGCCTACGGCACGCTCTCCGTCGAGCAGGGCACGCACCGGCTCGTGCGCATCTCGCCCTTCGACAACCAGGGCCGTCGCCAGACGTCCTTCGCGGGCGTGGAGATCCTGCCCGTGGTCGAGCAGACCGACCACATCGAGATCGACGAGTCCGAACTGCGCGTGGACGTGTACCGCTCGTCCGGCCCCGGCGGCCAGGGCGTCAACACCACCGACTCCGCGGTGCGCCTCACCCACATCCCCACCGGCATCGTCGTCTCCTGCCAGAACGAGCGCTCGCAGATCCAGAACAAGGCCACGGCCATGAACGTGCTCCAGGCCAAGCTGCTGGAGCGGCGCCGCCAGGAGGAGCAGGCCAAGATGGACGCCCTCAAGGGCGACGGCGGCAACTCCTGGGGCAACCAGATGCGTTCCTACGTCCTGCACCCGTACCAGATGGTGAAGGACCTGCGCACCGAGTTCGAGGTCGGCAACCCCGAGTCGGTGTTCAACGGCGAGATCGACGGATTCCTCGAAGCCGGAATTCGCTGGCGCAAGCAGCAGGAGAAGTAAGTTTGTCGACAAGGCAACTGCCGCCTCCCGGGCGGCAGTTGCCTTTTCCGTACCCCCATGTCCGGGTTTTACATCACACTCACAGCCCTGGACTCCCGGCATAACTCCCGTAGTTGGACACGACGGCCGTAAACGGCCTTGACGTGTTCTTGAAAAATGGGAAGGGTAAAGCGCGGCATGCGTGTCTCTGGGGCGCATGTGAACCGGGGCGCCTTTTCACCGCAGCCGTCCCCGTCGAGCACAGCCCCGAGCGCTGCCTAATGACGATGAGCTACTGGGGGTAGCAACCACATGACGAAGAAGACGCGGATCCGTGTCGCGCGGATAGCGGCCGGTGCCGTGATCGCCGCCGGTGCCTCGCTGACCGCCGCCGGTGCGGCATCCGCTCTCGACCTGGGTGTGAGCGTCGGCCTCGGCGACACCGGCGTCGGTGTCGGCGTGAGTGCCGGCGACGACGAGCCGACCGACCCGGCCCCGACCGACCCGCCGACCGAGCTCCCGACCGACCCGCCCACGGACCTCCCGACGGACCCGCCGTCGACCGAGGAGCCCACCGAGGAGCCGACCGAGCCCACGGAAGAGCCCACCGAGCCGACCGAGGACCCGACGGACGCCCCGTCCGACCCGGGCAACGGGAACGGCACCGGCGGCGGCAACGGTGGCGACAACGGCAACGGTGGCGGTAACGGCAACGGCAACGGTGGCAGCACCGGCGGCGGCAACAACGCCGACCCCGACGGCGGCACCTCGCCGCAGGAGGAGGGCTCCTCCGCCCTCACCGACACCGGCTCCGGCTCCACCCCGGCCCCGCAGGCCCAGGGCAAGGGCCAGGAGCTCGCCGAGACGGGTGCCGCGCAGACCACCTTCCTGGTGATCGGCGCCGCCACGATGATCGCCGGCGGTGTCGGCTTCCGCCTGCTGCCCCGCCTCGTGAGCGGCCGCGGCGGCGCTGCCGCCTGACGGTAGCCACGTCCGTACGGACCGTGCGCCCAGAGCGACACACCGAGGGCCCGGAGCGACACGCTCCGGGCCCTCGGCCATATCGGCAGGGGGGCGGCTTACGCCCTTACGCGGTCTGGTGCGCCAGCAGGGCCACCGCCGCGATCAGCACCGTCAGCAGGGCGATGAGAGTCATCGGGTTCAGGCCCGCCAGGAAGTTCTCCTGCTGCAGCCGCTCACGGTTCGCGCGGCACACGGGGCAGCGGCCCTCGTTCACGGGGGACGCGCAGTTCGCGCACACCAGCCGGTCGTACGTCATGCGCTTGCCCTCCTTGCACCGGTTCCACGGTGTCCAACGTCCGTGGGGGTGGGAATGTTCCCCCTCCACTTTGCCAGGTTCCGTCGGCCGTCGCGCGGCTGCGCGATTTCTGTGGCTGTACGCACAGTGCCCGCGCGCCCTCCGACGCTCGGCACAAAACGGCACATCCGTGGCGCAACCACGGTCGGTGACTGCGATGCCCCACCCGGTTCGCGTATGGTCACGCTCATCTACCCCCGGCGACCCGTGGTGCATCCGTGATCCGATTCGACAACGTGTCCAAGGTCTACCCCAAGCAGACCCGCCCCGCCCTCAGGGATGTCTCCCTGGAGGTCGAGAAGGGCGAGTTCGTCTTCCTCGTGGGGTCCTCCGGCTCCGGAAAGTCCACCTTCCTGCGGCTGATCCTCCGCGAGGAGCGGTGCAGTCACGGTCAGGTGCACGTTCTGGGCAAGGACCTCGCCCGCCTCTCCAACTGGAAGGTGCCGCAGATGCGGCGCCAGCTGGGGACGGTGTTCCAGGACTTCCGCCTGCTGCCGAACAAGACGGTCGGCGAGAACGTCGCCTTCGCGCAGGAGGTCATCGGCAAGTCGCGCGGCGAGATCCGCAAGTCCGTGCCGCAGGTGCTCGACCTCGTCGGGCTCGGCGGCAAGGAGGGCCGGATGCCCGGCGAGCTCTCCGGTGGTGAACAGCAGCGCGTCGCCATCGCGCGGGCCTTCGTCAACCGGCCGAAGCTCCTCATCGCCGACGAGCCCACCGGCAACCTCGACCCGCAGACCTCCGTCGGCATCATGAAGCTGCTCGACCGCATCAACCGGACGGGCACGACCGTCGTGATGGCCACCCACGACCAGAACATCGTCGACCAGATGCGCAAGCGCGTCATCGAACTGGAGAAGGGCCGCCTCGTCCGCGACCAGGCCCGCGGCGTCTACGGCTACCAGCACTGACACCGCACCCGAGATCCACGGAAAGGCATAACCAGTCGCCATGCGCGCCCAGTTCGTCCTGTCGGAGATCGGTGTCGGTCTCCGCCGCAACCTGACGATGACCTTCGCCGTCGTCGTCTCCGTCGCCCTGTCGCTCGCCCTGTTCGGCGGGTCGCTCCTGATGAGCGACCAGGTGAACACCATGAAGGGCTACTGGTACGACAAGGTCAACGTCTCGGTCTTCCTCTGCAACAAGAGCGACGCCGAGTCCGACCCCAACTGCGCCAAGGGGGCGGTGACCGACGACCAGAAGAAGCAGATCAAGGCCGACCTCGACAAGATGAACGTCGTCCAGGCGGTCGCGTACGAGTCGCAGGACCAGGCGTACAAGCACTACAAGGAGCAGTTCGGCGACTCCCCGCTGGCCAGCTCCCTCACGCCGGACCAGATGCAGGAGTCGTACCGCATCAAGCTGAAGGACCCGGAGAAGTACCAGGTCATCGCCACCGCGTTCAACGGCCGGGACGGCGTGCAGTCCGTGCAGGACCAGAAGGGCATCCTGGACAACCTCTTCAAGCTGCTGAACGGCATGAACTGGGCCGCCCGCGCGGTGATGGCGCTGATGCTGGTCGTGGCGCTGATGCTGATCGTCAACACGGTGCGTGTCTCGGCGTTCAGCCGCCGGCGTGAGACGGGCATCATGCGGCTGGTCGGCGCCTCCGGCTTCTACATCCAGGCGCCGTTCATCATGGAGGCCGCGGTCGCCGGACTCATCGGCGGCACCCTCGCGTGCGGCTTCCTGCTGGTCGCGCGCTACTTCCTCATCGACCACGGACTGGCCCTGGCCGACCAGCTGACACTGATCAACTTCATCGGCTGGGACGCCGTCCTCACCAAGCTGCCGCTCATCCTCGCGACGAGCCTTCTGATGCCCGCGTTGGCCGCGTTCTTCGCGCTGCGCAAGTACTTGAAGGTGTGACGCACGCCAAGAAGGGCCGTGCGGTCAACCGACCGTACGGCCCTTCCGCTTGTCCTAGACTCACCGGCATGTCAGGTCGTGACCCGTTCTGTCAGCCCCGTCGTATCCGTCGTGGGGCCGCCCTGACGTTGGTGTTCGCGAGCGTGCTCGCCGCCGGTGCGGCCACCGGGGCGTTGCCGCAGGGCCAGGGGAAGTCCGCCCCGGACGAGGTCCGTTCGTCCGCTACGGCCGGGCACCACGCGGACGTCGCGCGGGCCGCCGAGGAGGCCATGGCCGACGGCAAGTCGCCGCTCCAGGCCGCCAAGCGCGCCGTCAGCCGCAGCGGGGACCGCTGGGGCGCCGTCTACTCGCAGGGCGAGTACGAGGAGTTCGAGAAGTCCCTCGACGGCCAGTACACCGGCGTCGGCCTGTGGGCCCGCAGCGAACGGGACGGCCGTATCGAGGTGACGAAGGTGCGCGCCGGGTCGCCCGCGGCCACCGCCGGGATCCGCCCCGGTGACCTGCTGCGCAGCGTCGACGGGGAGCGTACCGACGGGCGGCCCGTCACCGAGGTCGTCTCCTTACTGCGCGGGGACGCCACCGACGCACCCGCGGGCACCACCGTCCGTCTCGGCCTGGAGCGCGGCACACGCGCGTGGACCGAGACCGTGCGCCGGGCCCAGCTGCCCACGGACTCGGTCACCGTCCGGGAACTCGCCGGCCGGGTCACCCTCATCAAGGTCGCCACCTTCACCAAGGGCTCCGGCCACCAGGTCCGCGAAGCCGTCCGGCAGTCCCCGCCCGGCGCCGGGATCGTCCTCGACCTGCGCGGCAACTCCGGCGGCCTGGTCACCGAGGCCGTGACCGCCGCTTCCGCCTTCCTCGACGGCGGCCTGGTCGCCACCTACGACGTCGAGGGCGAGCAGCGAGCCCTGCACGCCGAGTCCGGCGGCGACACCACGAGACCGCTGGTCACGCTCGTCGACGGCGGGACGATGAGCGCGGCCGAGCTCGTCACCGGCGCCGTACAGGACCGCGGACGGGCGCTCGTCGTGGGCTCCCGCACCTTCGGCAAGGGCTCGGTCCAGATGCCGAACCGGCTGCCCGACGGCTCCGTCGCCGAGCTGACCGTGGGGCACTACCGCACCCCTTCCGGCCGCGGCGTCGACGGCCGGGGCATCACGCCCGACCTGGAGACCGGCGAGGACGCCCTCCAGCGGGCCGGTACCGTGCTGCGCGGTCTCGCGAGCCCCTCGTAATCGACTTTCCGCCGGGGCCCTCCGTAGTGCGAAAATGGTCGGCACTATGGCTAAGGAAAAAGGGCGCAAGCTGATCGCGCAGAACAAGAAGGCGCGGCACGACTACCTCATCATCGACACCTACGAGGCCGGCCTGGTCCTCACCGGGACCGAGGTGAAGTCCCTGCGCCAGGGACGGGCGTCGCTGGTCGACGGCTTCGTGCAGCTGGACCAGGACGAGGCGTGGCTGTACAACGTGCACGTGCCGGAGTACAGCCAGGGCACGTGGACCAACCACAGCGCCCGGCGCAAGCGGAAGCTGCTGCTGCACCGCGCCGAGATCGACAAGCTGGCGTCGAAGTCGGGCGAGACCGGCCACACCATCGTGCCCCTCGCGCTGTACTTCAAGGACGGCCGGGCCAAGGTCGAGATCGCGCTGGCCAAGGGCAAGAAGGAGTACGACAAGCGTCAGACGCTCCGCGAGAAGCAGGACCGGCGCGAGACCGACCGCGCGATCGCCGCGGTGCGGCGGCGCCAGCGCGGGGCGTAGGGAATACGCTGGCACCGACCTGCGTTGGTCACGTACGATGGTGACTGCACCCCACCGAGGGTGCGCGGCCCTCTCCGGAGGGATTTGTCAACACAACATGGGGATGATCGGTTTCGACAGCGGCTGTCGAAGCAGGGGAAGCGTGTCGAGGAAGCGGCAATGATCTCGTAAACCATATGTCGCAAAAAATAATCGCCAATACCAAGCGCGATTCCCAGTCCTTCGCCCTCGCTGCCTGATAAGCAGTGACTGAAGGACCCTAAATGGGTGTCAGCCCGGGAGCGTTCCCGGCCCGGATCCTGGCATAAGCTAGGGAACTAAACCATCGAGCCCGGTCACGGGGTTCGGTGGGAAATCAAACAGTGACTGGGCCCGTCGGCGACTTGTTCGCGTGATCGCCGGGGCCGAGAAAATCACAGCGAACTGCACACGGAGAAGCCCTGATTCTGCACCGTTGGACGCGGGTTCGATTCCCGCCATCTCCACTCATCCCATGTGGGCGAAGGCCCCGCCGCTTCCGAGCGGCGGGGCCTTTGTCATGGGGTCGTCCAGCTCGTGATCACCGTTCGAGTTCCAGGGTGAGGGAATCCGTGCCGGGCGTGGCCTGGATCTCGCGGGTGCCCGCGGTCAGGGTCCAGGCGGCTTTCGGGGCGGTGCACGTCGCCGACAGGGTGTTGCCCTCGCGGGCGACCGTGAAGGTCACGTCCCCGACCGGGACCGTCACCTCGTCGCCCGGGCGGAGGCCGTATGCCCGCAGGGTCACCCCGTCGGCGTGGTCGTAGTCCGGGCGGTCGTCCCGCGCGCCGACCGGGATCACCGCGCCGGGCCGGACCAGCAGCGGCGCACTCAGGAAGCCGTGGCGCTCGCGGACCCAGCGCGGCCCGGTCACCGTCTCGCCGGTCAGGAAGTGCGTCCAGGTGCCCTCGGGGACGTAGTACGTGACGTCCCCCTCGTCGCTGAAGACAGGGGCGACCAGCAGATCCGGGCCCAGCATGTACTGCCGTTCCAGATGCGCGCACCCCGGGTCGCCGGGGAACTCCAGCACCATGGCCCGCATCATGGGCAGGCCCTCGGTGTGGGCCGTGCGGGCCGCCTCGTACAGGTAGGGCATGAGGCGCAGCTTCAGCCGGATGAAGCTGCGGGCCACGTCGACCGACTCCTCGTCGAACTGCCAGGGCACCCGGTAGGAGCTGTGGGCCGTGAGGATCCGGGTGAAGCGATTCGATGCCACGGGCAGCGACAAGGCCAGGGTCACGGCCGCAGCCGTCACCGGGAGGGCGTAGCCCGTCGTCGGCGAGAGGTGCTCCACCGTCCAGCCGCCGAGCGCGCTGCCGCCGGCGATGCCGCCCAGCAGGCCGGTCACCGCGAGCGTCATGCCCTCGTTGAGCCGGCCCTCGGGGGTGCGCTCCTGGATCAGCGTCATGGTCGTGACCATCGTCGGGGCCGTGGCCATCCCGGCGACCAGCAGCGCGGCCGCCAGGAGGGGCAGCGAACCGGTGAGGGCCGCGGCCAGCAGCGGCAGGGTCAGCAGCGCGGCCATCGCGGCCACGCACCAGGGCAGCCGGGCCGCGGCCGGTCCGGCGGGGTTCACGGCGCCGTACAGCAGGCCCGCCACGCAGGAGCCCGCGGCCTGGAGCGCGAGCACGATCCCGGCCGCCGACTGCCGCCCCTGCGCGTCGGCGAAGGCCAGCGTGACGACCTCCGTCGCGCCGAAGACGCCGCCCATCGCCAGGCAGACCGCGAGCAGCGGCGGGATGCCGGGGGCGCGCAACGGTGCCTTGCCGGGTATGCGGGCGCGGACCGGGGGCTCCGTGGCGCGCTGGGCGGTGAACAGGACCATGCCGGTCAGCAGCAGCACCCCGCCCACGAGGGTGCCCGCCTCGGGGAAGAGCGTCCCGCACAGGAAGGCCGCGAGCACCGGACCGAGCATGAAGCACAGCTCGTCCACGGCCTGCTCGAAGGAGTTGGCGGTGTGCAGCGCCTTCGCGTCGCCGGCCAGCAGGTGTGCCCAGCGGGCCCGGGACATGCCGCCGGTGTTGGGGGTCGTGGCGGTGGCGGCGTAGGAGGCGAACAGGGTCCAGTCGGGGGCGCCGTGGCGCACGCACAGCAGCAGGGAGAGGGAGCCGAGCACGGCGACCATCGTGGCGGGCAGGGCCACCCGGGCCTGGCCGTGGCGGTCGACGAGCCGTGCGATCCACGGCGCGACCAGCGCGGTCGCCGCGAGACCCGTCGCCGTGACGGCACCGGCGAGGGCGTACGAGCCCCGGGTCCCGGCGATCATCACGACCGCGCTGACACTGAACATGCCCATCGGCAGCCGGGCGATGAGGTTCCCGGCGGTGAACGCGCGGGCACCCGGCAGGCGGAACAGGCGGCGGTACGGGGAGAGTTGCGGCATGCGTCCACCGTCGCCCGGAGGCGATCAAGCGGTCCAACACCTGTTCCGTGCGCATTCACGCACCTGGGTTGTGGATCCGTGGCGCGCGTCCGGAAGCCCATGGCGACAAATATGCGCCCCTTGTTTTTCATACAGGAATATGAAGATGACGGATGCTTCTCATGACGCGTGGAAAAGATGCTCATTCGCGAAAATCCTTCACTCGTTTGCCGCGCATCCGGTGAAGTGGGCCGACGGTTAGTCGGTACATGACCGAGGCGACCAGGAAAGACGGCTGGGCGGTAACGCTCGGCCCGTACACCTACATTCCCGCTCCAGCGCACTCGCCGGCGACAGCCAACGGGACGCTCACCAAAGGGGGTTGCCCGGTCGCGCTGCAGGCGACCGAGGCGGTGCTGCGCGATTTCATCGACGCCATGAGTACTCTGGAAAAGGATCTTGCCCGGCGGTGGATCAGTGCGACGGATTGGCCCGCTTTCGCGCTCGCGGAATAAGCGGGGCACGCCATGTACGACAAAGTAGAGGGCACCGGCCGGCACCGGGCTCCGGCCCGGGACTTCATCACGCCCCTGACCCCGCCTGACCCGACCTGGGACCCCGCCGAGGAACTGGCGTTCATTCTCGAGGAGGCACTCGGGGAACAGGCGGCGAGGATTCCCTCCCCCCGTGACGAGGACCTGGTTCCGCCCCCGGCTCCGGCCGAGGACCCGGCATCGGCCTCCGTCCACGGGGGCCACATGCGGCGCCTCCAGGACATCACCGAGGAACTGCCGCCCGTGCGGGAGGTCCCGCGGCGCCACCGCAAGGTCAGGACCCGCAATGCCATCGGCGTGCTCCGCACCACCAGCTTCCTCGTCGCGGCGCTGGCGGCCGTCATCGCCTCCGCGGTGAGCGTCCTGAGCGGCATCGTCGCCTACGACCCGCTGCGCCTGGTCGCCGCGTCCCCGGCGGCGCGGGGGCTGCGCACGTGGTGGCCCCTGCTGGTCTACGGACCCTGGCTGGTGGGCTCCCTGTCCGTCCTGCGGGCCGCGCTGCACCAGCGCCGTGCCGTGCACTCCTGGTTCGTGGTCCTGGTCTTCTCCTGCATCGCCGTACTGCTGTGCGTCGTCCAGGCGCCCCGGACCGTCCTCGGCACCGCGGCGGCGGCCCTGCCCGGTCTCGCGGCCCTGGCGTGCTTCCAGCAGGTCGTCCGCCAGATCACCCTGACCAGACCGCCGATGCGCTCGGTACCCCGGCACCGGGTGGGCCAGGCCGCGCCGACGACCGGCGCGGAGGGCCACAAGGGTGCGGAGGGCCTGAGGGGAACGGACCCGTGCAGAACCCAGGGCGTCACGCCACGCAGGCCCCCCGGCCTCTGACCTGCCCGGCACCCCCGCGTGCCCCGCCCCGGGGCCGCTGTAGGTTCACCGCATGTCCGTCCACCTCGACCCCCGCCTCTTGCGTGGCTTCGTGACCGTCGCCGAGGAGTTGCACTTCACGCGTGCCGCGGTGCGGTTGCACGTGGCCCAGCAGGCGCTCAGCCGGGACGTGCGGCGGCTGGAGCGGGAGCTGGGGGCCGAGTTGTTCGTACGGACCACCCGGCAGGTGACGCTCACTCCCGACGGGGAGCGGCTGCTGCCGTACGCCCGCCGGGTGCTGCGGGCGCAGGACGAACTGCTCGCCGCCTTCGGCCAGGCCCGGCCGCTGCTGGTCGACCTCAACTCCCCGGGCCTGGCCACACCCCGCCGGGTACTGCACGAGGCGCGTGAACTCGCGCCCCGGCACGAGCTGATGGCCCGCTACGAGAGCGGCCTGACCGGAGCCGCCGGTGACCTGCTGGCCGGCCGGCTGGACGCGTCGTTCGGGCGGTTCGCCGGACTGGACCCGGCGCTGCGGGCCGGACTCGACCACCAGCCCGTGCGTTTCGAGCCGATGGCGGTCGTACTGCCGCAGGACCACCGGCTGGCCGCGTGGGAGTCCGTACCGCTGGCCGAGCTGGCCGGCGAGAGCGTCTACGCGGGCGCCGGCAACCCGCGCACGCCCGAGTGGACCGGGCTCGCGCGGTTGCTGTTCGAGGGCCGGGGCATCGATATCGCGCCACCCGCGCCGCTGGCCGTGGGGGAGGAGGAGTTCCAGCGCATCATGGCCAGAACGCGCAACCCGATCCTCGCCGTCGTGGAGTTCCCCGCCCTGCCGTCGACGGTGGTGCGGCCCCTGGTCGACCCGGTCCCGCTGTCCCCCGTCTCCCTGGTGTGGCGCAAGGGCCTGACCCACCCCGCGTTCGACGCGCTGCGCCGGGCGGCGGCCCGGCTGACCAGGGCGGAGGGGTGGCTGCGCAGGCCCGCGGGGGCCTGGATCCCGGCCGTGGACGATGTCCTCATGCTGTCTCACCGCTGACACGATTCGATACGGCGCACACACAGAACCTGCGCGTGCGCTACATTCGACGCCTGAGCACGGTGTGGTAAGAGGGGGCGCTCGGACGGGTGGGGGCCCGGTCCGACGGCGGGTGCTCAGGTCGTCAAGCGCACCTGAACCATCCCTGGGGGGAAGTGCGTGCGCGTGAAACAGTGGCGAGAAGACGCCCAACCCGAGTGGCCCGAGGCCGCTACCACTACCGGCGAATTGCCGTCGGACGGCGGAGTCCGGAGCAGAAGAGCGACGCAGGTCTTTCCCGGCGGTGACGTCCGGACGACCGGCCACCGGCCGGCCGCCGTGACCGAGGTACTGGGCGGCATTCCACGCCAGAGCGACGGTGAGGCCGACTCGCTCGCCCGGGAACCGGGGAGCCGGACCGCGGTCCGCGACCCCTGGCAGGAGCGGGACGAGCCGGACCCGTCGGAACACGCGCCCGACACGGACGGTCAGACCCACGATCCGCACGAGGTCACCGTCCAGCTCGACGCCGTGCAGCTCGGGGACGGCTTCCTGCGCCAGGCCAAGGCGGGCACGGGCGCCGAGGCCCCGGCCGACCGGCCCGTCTTCGTCGACGAGTCCGGCCGCCGCAGCCGCCGCTACCGCCGGATCGGCATGGCCGTCGCGCTGGCCTGCGGGGTCTACGCCGTCGTCATCCTCGCCACGCTGCTGTCGGGCAACTCCAACGCCCCCTGGCTGCCCGTGCCGACGAAGCAGGACAACCCTCCGGCAGGGCAGGTCGACACCCCGCCGCTGACCGCCGAGTCGGCACCGCCCGAAGACACCGGCGCCACCGCCCCGGGCAGCACACCCGCGACCGGCGACGCCACGGCACCCGTACCCGGCACCGGCGGCGACGCCGCCGCGCCCGACGCGACCGCCGGCCCCGGCAGCCGTCCCGACGCGTCCGCCAAGCCCTCGCCGACGGCGACCCGAACCACCCCGAAGCCGGGCACCAAGACCACCGACCCGGCCCCGACCAAACCGGCGGACCCGCCGAGCACGCCGGCCATCGACCCGACACCGACGGGTGAGGCCTCGCCGCAGCCCACGGAGACGACGGGCACCGACGGCGACGGCGGCACCGTCGCGGAAGGCCCGGCCGAGCCGCAGCCCGTGGCAGAGGGCCCGGCCGAGCCGCAGCCCTCAGCCGAGACGCCCGCCGCCTAGACCGCGCCGCCGCCCGGGTCGCGTCGCCGCCTGAACCCGCGTCGCCGCCCGGCCGCGTCGCGACGCGGCGCCCGCCGCTCCGGGCGCCGTACCCCCTCCCCGCCGGCCGGGCGCGCCCCCGACGGGCCCGGCCGTCCGGAGGAACCCGAGCCCCCGACCAGGGGCCCACCTCACCGGCAGCCGCTCCCACCGTCCCGCCCCGCTCATCCGGCGGGACCCCAGGACGTCGCGGGCACCGCGCGCAACTGCGACGTCCCCGCCCGGCCGGACCCCACCACACCGTCCGCCCGCCCCCGTCCCCGTGCCACCCCATCCGCACCACCCGGAGTACCACCACCCATGGCATCCCGAATCCGCCGTTCCGGGCCCGCGCCGCGAGCCCGTGGCGGCTCCAGGCGCCGGCGCCTGCCCATGCGCCTGTTGCTGCCCCTGCTCGTACTCGTCGCGCTGGGGGCGATGCTCATGCTGCGCGGCTACGTGCACAGCGAGGTCCTCGCCGACCACCGCGTCGGACCGCCCGCGGCGAACGACCGCGTCCCGAAGGACATCCTCAAGGGCGGCCCGGTCATCGACACCCGCGGCGGGAAGGCGACCAGCCTGGACCTCCCGGACCACGAACTGGTGCTGACCTTCGACGACGGCCCCGACCCGATGTGGACGCCCAAGGTCCTCGACGTGCTGAAGAAGCACGACGCCCGCGCCGTCTTCTTCATCACCGGCACCATGGCCTCCCGCTACCCGGACCTCGTCCAGCGCATGGTCGACGAGGGCCACGAGATCGGACTGCACACCTTCAACCACCCCGACCTGTCGCTGCAGAGCAAGAGCCGGGTCGACTGGGAGCTGTCGCAGAACCAGCTCGCGCTCGCCGGCGCGGCCGGCATCCGCACCTCGCTGTTCCGCCCGCCCTACTCGTCGTTCGCCCAGAACATGGACAACAACACCTGGCCGGTCACCGAGTACATCGGCAGCAAGGGCTACATCACCGTCGTCAACGACACCGACAGCGAGGACTGGCGCAAGCCCGGGGCCGAGCAGATCATCCGCAACGCCACGCCGAAGAACGGCGCCGGCGCCGTCGTGCTGATGCACGACTCCGGCGGCAACCGCTCCCAGACCGTCGCCGCCCTCGACCGGTACGTCTCCGGACTGCAGGCCAAGGGCTACCGCTTCCACACCCTCACCGGCGCACTCGACGCGCCCAGCGCGCACACCCGGGTCGCCGGACTGGAGTCGCTGAAGGGCGAGGCGTGGGTCTTCCTGGTGCAGGCCTCCGAGAAGATGACCGGGTTCCTCGTCGCCGGCCTCGCCGTCGTCGGCGTGCTGGTCTTCGCGCGGCTCGGGCTGATGCTGATCCTCTCCGTGGCGCACGCCCACCGGGTCCGGCGCCGCGATTTCCGCTGGGGCGACCCCGTCACCGAACCGGTGTCCGTCCTCGTGCCCGCCTACAACGAGGCCAAGTGCATCGAGCAGACGGTCCGCTCCCTGGTCGCCAGCGACCACCCCATCGAGGTGCTGGTCATCGACGACGGCTCCAGCGACGGCACCGCCCGCATCGTCGAGAACCTGGGCCTGCCCGGCGTACGCGTCGTCCGCCAGCTCAACGCGGGCAAGCCCGCCGCCCTCAACCGGGGCATCGCCAACGCCAAGTACGACCTGATCGTGATGATGGACGGTGACACCGTCTTCGAGCCGACCACCGTCCGCGAACTCGTCCAGCCCTTCGGCGACCCGCGGGTCGGCGCCGTCGCGGGCAACGCGAAGGTCGGCAACCGGGACTCGCTCATCGGCGCCTGGCAGCACATCGAGTACGTGATGGGCTTCAACCTCGACCGCCGCATGTACGACGTGCTGCGCTGCATGCCCACCATCCCCGGCGCGGTCGGGGCGTTCCGGCGCAGCGCACTGGAACGCGTCGGCGGCATGAGCGACGACACGCTCGCCGAGGACACCGACATCACCATGGCCATGCACCGCGACGGCTGGCACGTGGTGTACGCCGAGAAGGCCGTCGCCTGGACCGAGGCCCCGGAGTCCGTCCAGCAGCTGTGGTCCCAGCGCTACCGCTGGTCGTACGGCACCATGCAGGCCATCTGGAAGCACCGCCGGTCCGTCATCGAGCGGGGACCCTCGGGCCGCTTCGGCCGGGTGGGCATGCCGCTGGTGTCGATGTTCATGGTCGTGGCGCCGCTGCTGGCCCCGCTGATCGACGTGTTCCTGCTGTACGGGCTGGTGTTCGGGCCCACGGAGAAGACCATCGGCGCCTGGCTGGGCGTCCTCGCAGTGCAAGGGGTGTGCGCGGCCTACGCGTTCCACCTGGACAAGGAACGCATGACCCACCTGATCTCACTCCCGCTCCAGCAACTCCTCTACCGCCAGCTCATGTACGTCGTCCTGCTCCAGTCGTGGATCACCGCCCTCACCGGCGGCCGGCTGCGCTGGCAGAAGCTGCGGCGCACCGGCGCGGTGGGCCTGCCCGGTGCCGGTTCCTCCGCGCCCCAGCCGCAGATGGACGGGAGGCCGGTCGGATGACCACGCACGCCACTCCCGTCACCGAGGCCGCGCCCGGCGAGGCGGCCCCCGTCCAGAAGCCCGGCCGCGACCGGTACTTCGACCTGCTGCGCGCCCTCGCCCTGTTCCGTGTCGTGCTCTACCACCTGACGGGCTGGGCCTGGCTGCCCCTGGTGTTCCCGTCCATGGGCGTGATGTTCGCGCTCGCCGGGAACCTCATGGCCCGCTCCCTGAAGCGCCCCGCCGTGCAGGTGATCCGCGGCCGGATGCGGCGGCTGCTGCCCCCGCTGTGGCTGCTCGGCGTCGTCGGCGTCACCGGCATGGTCCTCCAGGGCTGGGGCCCGGACGAGGACGGGCACCCCGGCTGGTGGCTGCTCCACCTCACCTTCTGGATCGTCCCGCTCAGCGACCCGCCCTACGCGGAGGGCCTGCCCGGCGTCCACGGCTTCATCGGCGAGAACTGGGCCGCCGACTTCGCCGGTCCGCTCTGGTACATCCGCGCCTACCTCTGGTACGTCCTGCTCTCCCCGGTGCTGCTGAAGGCCCTGCGCGCCCTGCCGGTCCTCACGATCCTCATGCCGATCGCCCTGGCCGTCGGCTTCGAGCAGGGCTGGATCACGCTGCCCGGCGAGCGGATCCCCTCGGCGCTCACGGACTTCTCCACCTTCGGCGCCTGCTGGATCCTCGGCATGGCCCACCAGGAGGGCATCCTGCGGCGGCTGCCGCGCTACATCGTGCCGTCCGTCGCACCCGTCATCGCGCTGGCCGGCCTCTGGTACGCCATGCACCACGACTTCGGCACCGGCAACGACCTCGACAGCATGCCGCTGGCCCAGGCCCTGTGGTCCTTCGGGACGGTGTTCCTGCTGCTGCACCTCAGCCCGTCCTGGACGGAATGGCCGCGCCGGCTGCGCCCCTTCGCGGGCACGATCACGCTCCTCAACTCCCGGGCCGTGACCATCTACCTGTGGCACAACACCTGCATCCTCATCGCCGCCACCCTCTGGGACCAGCTGTGGGGCTTCCCGCTGCTGGAACAGAACGTGCCCGGGCTGCTGGAGAGCGTGTGGCCGGTGCTGGTCCTGGTCTGGATCCTGATCGGCTGCTGCGTCCTGGCGTTCGGCTGGGCGGAGGACCTGGCGGCGAAGCAGAAGCCCCGGTTGTGGCCGACGGGCGAACCCCGGGCGAAGTCCCGCGGAAGCCGGAGGCGCGCCTGACGGGACCCCTTTCCCCCGGGCTCATCCAGTGTGCAAAACTGCCCGAGTTGCGGTTGTGAACAGGGTGGCCCGGGGGAGCGGTGGAATGAGCAAGCGGCAGACACAGAAGATGCTGAGGCTGCTGGCGAGCGGGGAACCGGTCGAGCTGACCAGCCCGATGGCGTCCGTGAAGAAGCTCGCCCGGCTGGCCTTCGTGGCCCAGCAGTTCGGCTACGAGTACGCCGACGTCCGCCAGAGCAACGGCCGCAGCGGCGCGCTCACCATGCTGCTCGTGCCCGACCCGAGCCCCCAGGCCCGGGCCCGGGCCGGGCAGAACTGGGCGCAGTACCCCCATGCCGCAGACGGTGTCTCCCTGCCGCCCCTGGTGCCGGAGGCCTTCGAACTCCTCAAGGCCCGCATCAACTTCGACCTCACCGGCAAGAACGCCGAGAAGCGCATGGGGTACGGGGCCCTGGGCGTCAGCGTCGGCTGTGTGATCCTCGCCTTCCGGTTCGGCGGGCAGTCGGACGACTTCGTCGCGGCCGGTGTGGTGTGGCTGCTGCTCATGGCGGTCTTCGGCATCGGCCTCGTGGTGACGCGCAAGCGCAACGCCAAGTTCTCCGCCCGGCTGCAGGCGGCGGGCTTCACGCCGGTGCACGACGAGACCGGGCGGCTGCGGTATCTGCCGCCGGGGGCGCAGTTGCCCGGGCAGGGCAATCCGTTCGCGGGCGGCGCCTACGCCCAGCCCGCCCCGGGGGCCCATCCCGGTCAGCCCTCCCCGGCGCCGTACGCCGCCCAGCCCGCGCCCGGCCCCTATCCCGGTCAGCCCGCCCCGGGTCCGTACGCCGGTCAGCCCGCCCCGGGTCCGTACGCCGGTCAGCCCGCCCCGGGTCCGTACGCCGGTCAGCCCGCCCCGGGTCCGTACGCCGGTCAGCCCGCC
>NZ_JBEZOK010000020.1:78898-163593 GCF_040706515.1 Streptomyces sp. NPDC047880
CCCGGGCCCGTACGCCGCTCAGCCCGCCCCGGGCCCGTACGCCGCTCAGCCCGCCCCGGGTCCGTACGCCGGTCAGCCCGCGCAGGCTCCGTACCCGGCCCAGCCCGCGCCGGGCCCCTACGGTGCGCAGCCCCCCGGGCCGTACGGCCCGCCGTACCACCAGCCGCAGTCCCAGCCTCAGCAGAACCCCCACTGGCAGCCCCCGCAGCACTGACGCGGAAACCTCCCGGAACCTCTCATCCCGCCCGAGCGCGGGGTGAGAGCAAAGTTCCCTCGCGGTCACCCGCTGCCACAGGCAGGAAACGCGCCCTCTCTACCTTCGGGGTCAGTCACCGGAAGTACGACCGAGTCCCGGAGCACAGTGGAGGCGTCATGACAGGCCCTGGCACGGCACCCGCACCCCCGAGCAAGGGCGGACGCTGGATCCAGCACTGGGATCCGGAGAACGAGACGTTCTGGAAGGAGACCGGAGAGAAGGTCGCCCGCCGGAACCTCTACTTCTCCGTCCTGTCCGAGCACATCGGATTCTCGATCTGGACCCTGTGGTCCGTGCTGGTGCTCTTCATGGGCCCGGAGTACGGGCTCACCCCGGCCGACAAGTTCATGCTGACCTCGATGGTCACGCTGGTCGGCGCCGTCGTCCGCGTCCCCTACACCTTCGCCGTGGCGATCTTCGGCGGACGGAACTGGACGATCATCTCCGCGGCCCTCCTGCTGATCCCGACCTGCGCCGCGTTCACCGTGATGGAGCCGGGCACCTCCTTCTCCACCTTCCTGCTCGTCGGCCTGCTCGCCGGTATCGGCGGTGGCAACTTCGCCTCCTCCATGACCAACATCAACGCCTTCTTCCCGCTGCGGAAGAAGGGCTGGGCTCTCGGCCTCAACGCGGGCGGCGGCAACATCGGCGTACCGGTGATCCAGCTCGCCGCGCTCGGGATCATCGGCGCCGGCGGCGGGCCGCGAGTGCTGCTCGGGATCTACATCCCGCTGATCGTCGTGGCCGCCGTCATGGCCGCGCTGTTCATGGACAACCTGGAGAACGTCAAGAACGACACCGGCGCCGCCAAGGACGCCGCGCGGGACGGCCACACCTGGATCATGTCCTTCCTCTACATCGGCACGTTCGGGTCGTTCATCGGCTACAGCTTCGCCTTCGGGCAGGTCCTCCAGAACCAGTTCGGACGCACCCCGCTGGAGGCGGCGTACGTCACCTTCATCGGTCCGCTCCTCGGCTCGCTGATCCGGCCCCTGGGCGGCTGGATGGCCGACAAGTACGGCGGCGCGAAGATCAGCCTGTGGAACTACGTCGCCATGGGTGTCGCCACGGCGGTCCTGATCGGCGCCTCCATGGAGAAGTCGCTGGCGCTGTTCACCGGGGCGTTCGTGGTGCTGTTCGTGCTCAGCGGGCTCGGCAACGGCTCGACGTTCAAGATGATCCCGGGCATCTTCCAGAACAAGGCCCTGGCCAAGGGGCTCCAGGGCGAGGAGGCGGCGGCGTACGGGCGGCGGCTGTCCGGGGCGTCCATGGGCCTGATCGGTGCGGTCGGCGCGCTCGGCGGTGTCGGCATCAACCTCGCCTTCCGCCAGTCCTTCCTCTCCTACGGTTCGGGTACCGGGGCGTTCGTCGCCTTCCTCGCCTTCTACGCGGTCTGCTTCGTCGTCACCTGGGCCGTATACCTTCGCCGTACGGCTCCCCGGGTACCCGTCACCACGACGACCTCGGAGGCGGAGCCGCAGCTCAGCTACGCCGAAGTGTGACGCTGTGCTGATCCGGGGGACGACCCCCGGGCCCCCGGCCGAAGCCCGTGGCCGTCGGGCCGGCGGAAAACGGCATCGGTAACACCGTGGACATCACACCGATCCGAGCCTGTCACGAGCCGTTGACAGGCTCGATCGGCATGCAGGTACGCCGTACCCATGAAGTACGACGACTCGAGTGCGGGACGAGAGCCATGTACGAAGAACAGCGACCGGACCACGGACCCCTGGCGGGTTTCACCGTGGGTGTGACGGCAGCGCGCCGGGCCGACGAGCTCGGCGTGCTGCTGCAGCGACGCGGTGCCGCCGTCCTGCACGCCCCTGCCCTGCGGATCGTGCCGCTCGCCGATGACAGCGAGCTGCTGGCCGCGACGAAGGAGATCATCGAGCAGGTGCCGGACATCGTCGTGGCCACGACCGCGATCGGCTTCCGGGGCTGGGTCGAGGCCGCCGACGGCTGGGGGCTGGGGGAGGAGCTGCTGGCGCGGCTGCGCGACGTACGGATCCTGGCGCGCGGTCCGAAGGTGAAGGGCGCGGTCAGGGCGGCCGGGCTGACCGAGGAGTGGTCGCCGTCGTCGGAGTCCATGGCGGAGGTGCTGGACCGGCTGCTGGAGGAGGGCGTCGACGGGCTGCGGATCGCGATCCAGCTGCACGGTGAGCCGCTGCCGGGGTTCGTGGAGGCGCTGCGGGAGGGCGGGGCCGAGGTGGTCGGGGTGCCGGTCTACCGCTGGATGCCGCCGGAGGACATCGCCCCGGTCGACCGGCTGCTGGACGCGACTCTCGCCCGGGCCCTGGACGCGGTCACCTTCACCAGCGCCCCCGCCGCGGCCTCCCTCCTGTCCCGGGCGAAGGACCGCGGACTGCTCGACGAGGTCCTGGCGGCACTGAGCCACGACGTCCTGCCGGCCTGCGTGGGGCCGGTCACCGCCCTGCCCCTGCAGTCCCGCGGCATCGACACGATCCAGCCGGAGCGCTTCCGGCTCGGCCCGCTGGTCCAGCTCCTCTGCCAGGAACTCCCCGGGCGGGCACGCTCCCTGCCCGTCGCCGGGCACCGCGTGGAGATCCGCGGCCACGCCGTCCTGGTCGACGACGACCTCAAACCGGTCCCGCCCGCCGGCATGGCCCTCCTGCGTGCCCTCTCCCGGCGCCCCGGCTGGGTCGTCGCCCGCGCCGACCTGCTGCGCGCCCTGCCGGGCTCCGGCCGTGACGAACACGCGGTGGAGACCGCCATGGCCCGCCTCCGCACGGCCCTCGGCACCCCGAAGCTGATCCAGACGGTGGTCAAGCGGGGCTACCGCCTGGCACTGGACCCGAGCGCGGAGACGAAGTACGCGGACGCGTGAGACGGCCCCGGGGTTGAGCCGGAACCCGCCGATCTGATGTCGCAAGACGTGGGGCCCGTCCGGGGACTCAGCGGGGGCGTGGCGCAATGCGCCGGCGTGGCCGGAACGCGTGCCGCACAGGTGTGTGCGAGGGGTTTCCGGCTCCGCCGCGGGCAGGCACTGTATGAGGGAGCGGTCCACCGGCCCTCTCACCGGTGTCCCACCGATGCCCTCGCGACCGGGGTGAACCCCTAGGCGGTGACAGGCACATGGCACTGAGTACGGCCACGGCCTCCCACGAGCTGCGCTTCGACGCCGGGCGGATCTGTCTTGACCTGCTCTCCACCACGCACCCCGAGGAGCGGCTCGACTCCGTGGACGTGCTGCGCGCCTGGATCACCGGCTCCGGGCTCGTCCCGGCCGGCACCGGCCTGGCCCACGCCGACACCGGCTGGCTGCTCGCCTTCCGTGAACTGCGGGACCAGGTCGACCGGTTGGTGCGCTGCCGGCCGAGACCGGGGGTCGCCACGTACGACCTCGCCCTCGCCCGGGTCAATGACCTGGCCCGCACCGCGCCCCCGGCCCCGCGCGCGGTCCGCGGCGAAGACGGCCAGCTGCTGCGGCGGTTGGACGGCCCACCCGGCTGCGCCGCCCTGCTCGCGGTCGTCGCCCGGGACGCCGTCGACCTGCTGACCGACCCCGTCGCCCGCGCGGCGCTGCGCCAGTGCGAAGGCGACAACTGCCCCATCGTCTACCTCGACACCTCACGCGGGCGCAGACGGCGCTGGTGCTCCAGCGAGGTCTGCGGGAACCGCGAGCGCGTCGCCCGGCATCGCCGCCGCGCGGCACTCACGCGCGCGTGAAACGGAATTGAGTGGTCCGTGCACTCAATTCCCTTGTCCTAAATGCCACTTCTGCGACCGCGCCGCCAAAGTGATTTCGGTTACATGTCGTTTACCTACGGCACCGTAGGGAAGGCCTGGCTCGATCTTGCCGATGTGGCGGAAATGTAAAGAACGCGGGGTTGGAATGTGACCCCATGTCCCGCTCGTCACGTCATCTCGAAGAAATATGTCGGATCCCTTTGAACGCCCAACCTCTCGTTTGCGTACGGCATGTGGAGCGACCGACTGGGGGAACCCCCGGACATCGGAGGTGGGCGTGCGCAAGGATTCCGTCGTGGCCAATGAACGTGCACCGAGGGCCCGACATCGCATGTCCCAGCCCTCGGAACCCGACGAGGAGCTGATGCGTGCGCTCTATCGCGAACACGCCGGACCCCTGCTGGCATACGTCCTGCGCCTGGTCGCCGGAGACCGGCAGCGCGCCGAGGACGTCGTGCAGGAGACGCTCATCCGTGCCTGGAAGAACGCCGGTCAGCTCAACAGAGCGACCGGTTCGGTACGCCCCTGGCTGGTGACGGTCGCCCGGCGCATCGTCATCGACGGCCACCGCAGCCGGCAGGCCCGGCCGCAGGAGGTCGACCCGTCGCCGCTGGAGGTCATCCCCGCGGAGGACGAGATCGACAAGGCGCTGTGGCTGATGACTCTCTCGGACGCACTCGACGACCTGACCCCCGCCCACCGGGAGGTGCTCGTCGAGACGTACTTCAAGGGGCGTACCGTCAATGAGGCGGCCGAGACCCTGGGCATACCCAGCGGCACCGTCCGCTCCAGGGTGTTCTACGCCCTGCGTTCGATGAAGCTGGCACTGGAGGAGCGGGGGGTGACGGCGTGATGAGTGTTTACGGGGGTAACCAGGGGTTCGGCACGGGAGGCATGGGTATGTCTGGTCCCATGCAGGAATCTCCGGTGCCGAACGAGCACGAGACCGTCGGCGCCTACGCCCTCGGCATCCTCGACGACGCCGAAGCGACCGCATTCGAGGCCCACCTCGCGACCTGCGAATGGTGCGCCCAGCAGCTCGACGAACTGGCCGGCATGGAGCCCATGCTCGCCGCGCTCGCCGATCTGCCCGGCTCCGGCAGCACACCCGCGATCGGCGACTCGCTGTCCGCGAAGCCCAGGCCGCGCCTGGTGGAGAAGCTGGTCGACGAGGTCGCCGACCGCCGCGCCCAGAAGCGCCGCCGCAGCTTCTACATGGTGGCCGCGGCCGGCGCGCTGATCATCGGCGGCCCGTTCGTCGCGGTCGCGACGAACGGCGGCGACAGCGGCGGCGGTGCCGAGAACCGCCCGCTCGCGGCGAGCCCCGCCAAGGCCGCCTTCGACGGCATCTCCGACAAGATCACCGCCACCGACCCGAACACCAAGGTCTCCGCCACCGTCGCCCTGCAGAAGAAGGACTGGGGCACGGGCATGGTCCTGGAGCTGAAGAACGTCAAGGGCCCGCTCAAGTGCGCCCTCGTCGCGGTCGGCAAGAACGGCGAGCGCGAGACCCTGTCCTCCTGGTCCGTCCCGGAGTGGGGTTACGGCCTCCCGGACGCCAAGTCCGACAAGGCCAAGGAGCCCCTGTACGTCCAGGGCGGCGCCGCCTTCGAGCCGAACGAGATCGACCACTTCGAGGTCGTGACCTTCGACGGCAAGCGGCTGGTCGAGGTCGACGCGTAGACCCGTCCGGTCGTCCGGCAGGCGCCATTGGGGGCAACAGCCCCGCGCCTGCCGCCGGCCCGTAGCCTCCAGGGGCCCCCTTCGCGTACGGTTGACGGCTGCCCAGCACGTCAGAAGGGGGCCCGGTGGCCGCTCAGGCTCACAGACAAGACGCGGTCGGTTCGGTGCACGACTCGGTTCGTGACCGGGAGATCCACGTCGAACAGGAACACCTGGACCGGGTGTACCGGCGCCTCGAGGAGAAGATCCACGAGGCGGAGTTCCTGATGCAGGACGCGGCCCGGCGCGGCCAGGTCGGCACCCCCGGCGCACTCGCCGAGCGGGACGCGCAGGTCTTCCGCGCGGGCATCCACCTCAGCCGGCTCAACAACGAGTTCGAGGACTTCCTCTTCGGCCGTATCGACCTCCTGACCGGCAAGGACGGCAAGAAGGGCCCCGACGGGGCGTACACCGCCATCGAGCCGGCGGAGGGCGCCGTACGCCCCGACAACACCGCCGACATCGCCGAAACCCTGCACATCGGCCGCATCGGAGTCCTCGACCAGGACTACGCGCCGCTGGTCATCGACTGGCGGGCCCCGGCCGCCGCCCCCTTCTACCGCTCCACCCCGGTCGACCCCGGCCGTGTCGTCCGCCGCCGCGTCATCCGCTCCAAGGGCCGCCGGGTGCTGGGCGTCGAGGACGACCTGATGCGCCCCGAGCTGACGGCGTACCTCGACGGCGGCGAGCTGCCCGTCATCGGCGACGGCGCCCTGATGGCCGCGCTCGGCCAGGCCCGCAGTCACACGATGCGCGACATCGTCGCCTCCATCCAGGCCGAGCAGGATCTGGTCATCCGCGCCCCCGCCGCCTCCGTGACGTACGTCGAGGGCGGCCCCGGCACCGGCAAGACCGCCGTCGCCCTGCACCGCGCCGCCTACCTCCTCTACCAGGACCGGCGCCGCTACGCGGGCGGCATCCTGATCGTCTCCCCGACCCCGCTGCTCGTCGCCTACACCGAGGGCGTGCTGCCCTCCCTCGGCGAGGAGGGCCAGGTCGCCATCCGCGCCATCGGCTCCCTGGTCGAGGGCAGCGAGGCCACCCTCTACGACTCCCCGTCCGTGGCCCGCGCCAAGGGCTCCTCGCGCATGCTCAGGGTGCTGCGCAAGGCCGCGCGCGGCGCCCTGGAGCTGAACGACCCGCCGGCCCGGCTGCGCGTGGTCGCCTTCGGCCGCCGCCTGGAGCTGGAAGCCACGGAACTGGACGGCATCCGCCGCGCCGCACTCGGCGGCACCGCCCCCGTGAACCTGTTGCGCCCCCGCGCCCGCAAGCTCCTCCTGGACGCCCTGTGGGAGCGGTCCGGCGCGGCCGGCCGGCACACCGACCCCGAGCTCGCCGCCGAGTTGCGCTCCTCCTTCGACGAGGACATCACCTCCGAGGACGACTTCATCGCCTTCCTCGACGCCTGGTGGCCGGAGCTGACCCCGGCCGCCGTCCTGGACGCGATGGCCGACGAACGCCGCCTCGGCCGCTGGGCCCGCCGGATCCTCAACCCCGGCGAGGTCCGCAAGGTCGCCCGCTCGCTCAAGCGCGAGGGCCGCTCGGTGCACGACATCGCCCTGCTCGACGAGCTCCAGGCCGTCCTCGGCGCCCCGGCCCGTCCCCGCAGAAAGCGCGAACTCGATCCGCTCGACCAGCTCACCGGCCTGGAGGAGCTGATGCCGGTGCGCGAGGAGTCGCAGCGCGAGCGGGCTGAACGCCTCGCCCAGGAGCGCGTCGAGTACGCCCACGTCATCGTCGACGAGGCCCAGGACCTCACCCCGATGCAGTGGCGGATGGTCGGCCGCCGCGGCCGGCACGCCACCTGGACGGTCGTCGGCGACCCGGCGCAGTCCTCCTGGTCCGACCCGGACGAGGCGGCCGAGGCCCACGACGAGGCGCTCGGCACCCGCCCCCGCCGCCGCTTCGAACTCACGGTGAACTACCGCAACCCGGCCGAGATCGCCGAGCTGGCCTCGAAGGTCCTCGCCCTCGCCATGCCCGGTTCCGTGTCGCCGAAGGCGGTCCGCTCCACCGGCGTCGAGCCGCGCTTCACGGTCGTCGAGGACACCTTGGCCGCCACCGTCCGCGACGAGGCGGCCCGCCTGCTGGAGCGCGTCGACGGCACCGTCGGCGTGGTCGTCGCCATGCAGCGCCGCGAGGAGGCCCGCCGCTGGCTCACCGGCCTCGGCGACCGGGTCGTCGCCCTCGGCAGCCTGGAGGCCAAGGGCCTGGAGTACGACGCGACGGTCGTGGTCTCCCCGGCGGAGATCGCCGACGAGTCACCGGCCGGCCTGCGCGTCCTCTACGTCGCGCTGACCCGGGCCACCCAGCAGCTCACGGTCGTCTCGGCCGGCCGGGACGAGCCCGACGCGGCGGGAGTTCCGGACCTGCTCAGGGATTGACGCCCCCTACCCAGTCGCCGGCGAAATGAACTACCGCTACGGGAATGGCCTTACGGAATCTGTTTGTTAGCCTGGATGTGGCACCGGCTCGATCCAAGCCCCCGGGCCCAACCTTCGTCGCTACGAGCGACCACTTGCCGCGAGGCGAGCATGGCGGGTCGGTGCCACTTATGTGTGAAGAGACCCACGTCCCAGTGACGTGGGTCTCTTTTTGCTGCCCCATTCCGCGAACAAAACGTTCGCAATCGAGGGCGGCTACCTGCTACTCAGCGGTAGGTGCGACGATCGGACGGCACAACTCAGCGTCAGGTGAAAGCAGAGGAAGTCGGCCATGGCAACGGCGCCCAGCGTCTCCTACTCGATGACGGTCCGGCTGGAGGTGCCCGCGAGCGGAACCGCCGTCTCGCAGCTCACCACCGCCGTGGAGTCCTCCGGAGGCTCGGTGACCGGCCTCGACGTCACCGCATCCGGTCACGAGAAGCTCCGTATCGACGTCACCATCGCCGCGACGTCGACCGCGCACGCGGACGAGATCGTCGAGGAACTCCGCGGCATCGAGGGCGTCACCCTGGGCAAGGTCTCGGACCGGACCTTCCTCATGCACCTCGGCGGCAAGATCGAGATGGCGTCGAAGCACCCCATCCGCAACCGTGACGACCTCTCCATGGTCTACACGCCGGGCGTGGCCCGCGTCTGCATGGCCATCGCCGAGAACCCCGAGGACGCCCGCCGCCTCACCATCAAGCGCAACTCCGTTGCGGTCGTGACGGACGGTTCCGCCGTGCTGGGCCTCGGCAACATCGGCCCCAAGGCCGCGCTGCCCGTCATGGAGGGCAAGGCGGCCCTCTTCAAGCGGTTCGCCGGCATCGACGCCTGGCCGATCTGCCTCGACACCCAGGACACCGACGCGATCGTCGAGATCGTCAAGGCGATCGCCCCCGGGTTCGCCGGCATCAACCTCGAGGACATCTCCGCCCCCCGCTGCTTCGAGATCGAGGCCCGGCTGCGTGAGGCCCTCGACATCCCCGTCTTCCACGACGACCAGCACGGCACCGCCATCGTCGTCCTCGCCGCCCTGACGAACGCGCTGCGCGTCACCGGCAAGACCATGGAGAACATCCGTGTCGTCATGTCCGGCGCCGGCGCGGCCGGTACGGCCATCCTGAAGCTGCTGCTCGCCGCGGGCGTCAAGAACGCCGTCGTCGCCGACATCCACGGTGTCGTGCACGCGGGCCGCGAGGACCTCGTCGACGCCGCCCCGGACTCGGCGCTGCGCTGGATCGCCGACAACACCAACCCCGAGGGCCTCACCGGCACCCTGAAGGAGTCCGTGCACGGCGCCGACGTCTTCATCGGCGTCTCCGCCCCGAACGTCCTCGACGGCGACGACGTGGCCGCCATGGCCGACGGCGCCATCGTGTTCGCGCTCGCGAACCCGGACCCCGAGGTCGACCCGGCAATCGCCCGCCAGACCGCGGCCGTTGTCGCCACCGGCCGCTCGGACTTCCCGAACCAGATCAACAACGTGCTGGTCTTCCCGGGTGTCTTCCGCGGTCTGCTGGACGCGCAGTCCCGGACCGTCAACACCGAGATGATGCTGGCCGCCGCGACGGCCCTCGCCGACGTGGTGAGCGAGGACGAGCTGAACCCGAACTACATCATCCCGAGCGTCTTCAACGACAAGGTCGCGGGCGCGGTCGCCGGTGCCGTGCGGGAGGCCGCCAAGGCGGTCGGCGCGACGGCGGGCAGCCCGGCCGGCGTCTGAGGCCGGGGCGGGGCCGGGCCCCCGGGGCGGGGGCCCGGGCAGCCGTGGGCCCGGACTGTGAGTAACCCCACGGCAGCCTGGAACCCGGCGCGTCGCAAGAACCCTGTCAGCAGCGGAGCTATCGTGGCGCAAGGCTCAGGCCCTCTTTTCGTGTGACTCCCCAAGGGTGTTCTCACGACTCCGGCGGGTGCCGGATTGGCTTTCCCGCCGCAGGTAGGGGCAGGATGCGTCCCTGGGCGCGAGGGTCTGACGACGGACCCGGGTCCGGGGACTCAACGAGGACCCTGGCAGCATCGGCTTCGATCTGACGCCTCAACGGCAAGATGAACACGGGAGTAACAACATGAACCGCAGTGAGCTGGTGGCCGCGCTGGCCGACCGCGCCGAGGTGACCCGCAAGGACGCCGACGCCGTGCTGGCCGCGTTCGCCGACGTCGTCGGCGACATCGTCTCCAAGGGCGACGAGAAGGTCACCATCCCCGGCTTCCTGACCTTCGAGCGCACCCACCGTGCCGCTCGCACCGCCCGCAACCCGCAGACCGGCGAGCCCATCCAGATCCCCGCCGGCTACAGCGTGAAGGTCTCCGCGGGCTCGAAGCTCAAGGAAGCGGCCAAGGGTAAGTAAGCGGCCCGTTGCGTGCGCCGTGGGCAACTGCGGGCCCGCCAGTGGCCGGCCGCGCAGTTCCCCGCGCCCCTTCGGGCGCGCCACGCACAGTCGCACCACATGCCGAGGGGCGGCCACCTGATTCCAGGTGGCCGCCCCTCGGCGTATGCGCCACATGACTACCCGAGCGCCTTGCCCGGCAGCTCGACCTTCGCGCCCGGCTCGACCGGTTTCTCCATGCTGTGCTTGCCCGGGGGGTGACCCCCGGACCCCCAGCCGGAGGACGGGCGTGGCCGTGGAGCCGGGATCAGCCGAGTGCCTTGCCCGGCAGCTCGACCTTCGCGCCCAGCTCCACCAGTTTCTCCATGAAGTTCTCGTAGCCGCGGTTGATCAGGCCGATGCCGTGGACGCGGGACGTGCCCTGGGCTGCCAGGGCCGCGATCAGGTACGAGAAGCCGCCGCGGAGGTCGGGGATGACCAGGTCCGCGCCCTGCAGCTTGGTCGGGCCCGAGACGACGGCCGAGTGGAGGAAGTTGCGCTGGCCGAAGCGGCAGTTCGAGCCGCCCAGGCACTCGCGGTAGAGCTGGATGTGCGCGCCCATCTGGTTCAGCGCGGACGTGAAGCCGAGGCGGGACTCGTAGACCGTCTCGTGGATGATGGACAGGCCCGTGGCCTGCGTGAGCGCCACCACCAGCGGCTGCTGCCAGTCGGTCTGGAAGCCGGGGTGGACGTCCGTCTCCAGCGCGATGGACTTCAGCTGGCCGCCGGGGTGCCAGAAGCGGATGCCCTCGTCGTCGATCTCGAACGCCCCGCCCACCTTCCGGTAGGTGTTCAGGAACGTCATCATCGAGCGCTGCTGGGCGCCGCGGACGTAGATGTTGCCCTCGGTCGCCAGCGCCGCCGACGCCCAGGACGCGGCCTCCAGGCGGTCCGGGAGGGCGCGGTGGTTGTAGCCGCCGAGCTGGTCCACACCGGTGATGCGGATCGTCCGGTCGGTGTCCATCGCGATGATCGCGCCCATCTTCTGCAGCACGCAGATGAGGTCCTCGATCTCCGGCTCGACGGCCGCGTTGGACAGCTCCGTGACGCCCTCGGCGAGGACGGCCGTCAGCAGCACCTGCTCGGTCGCGCCGACGGACGGGTACGGCAGGGCTATCTTCGTACCGCGCAGCCGCCGGGGCGCCTCCAGGTACTGGCCGTCCGCCCGCTTCTCGATCTTCGCGCCGAACTGCCGCAGCACCTCGAAGTGGAAGTCGATGGGCCGGCCGCCGATGTCGCAGCCGCCGAGGCCGGGGATGAACGCGTGGCCGAGGCGGTGCAGCAGCGGTCCGCAGAACAGGATCGGGATACGGCTCGAACCGGCGTGGGCATCGATGTCAGCGACGTTCGCGCTCTCCACGCGCGTCGGATCCATCACCAGTTCGCCGGGCTCGTCACCCGGGCGGACCGTCACACCGTGCAGCTGCAGCAGACCCCGCACGACTCGGACGTCGCGGATGTCCGGAACATTGCGCAGCCGGCTCGGAGCGCTGCCCAGCAGCGCTGCGACCATGGCCTTGGGTACGAGGTTCTTCGCACCGCGGACACGGATCTCGCCCTCCAGCGGGGTTCCGCCGTGGACAAGCAGGACATCGTCGTTGACGGTCATGAATCTCGCGTTCCATGGAGTCGGGCAGGGGCCAGGAGGGAAAGGGTAATCGCCCTCCACCCCCCTTCTGTATGCCTGAGTCGGACCCAGCCACGTCATAGCTCTGTCACAACACGAACCGTTCCGTACCGGACACATGGGGTCACGGCCGGTTTCGTGCGCGTGGGATGCTTCACTGCGCCCTGAGCTGCGTTCCCTCTCCGTGCCGCATTGCCTCCCCACGCGCGGGGAGAATGCGGGATCATGTCTGCCATGACCGAGGTGTCCTCGCTCACAGGGCGGTTGCTCGTGGCCACCCCCGCCCTGGCGGACCCGAATTTCGACCACGCGGTGGTGCTGCTCCTCGACCACGACGAGGAGGGCTCGCTCGGCGTCGTCCTCAACCGCCCCACCCCGGTGGACGTGGGCGACATCCTGGAGGGCTGGGGGGATCTCGCCGGTGAGCCCGGCGTGGTGTTCCAGGGCGGCCCGGTGTCACTGGACTCGGCCCTCGGTGTCGCCGTCGTCCCCGGTGGCGCGGCCGGGGAGGCCGCCCCGCTGGGCTGGCGCCGGGTGCACGGCGCGATAGGCCTGGTCGACCTGGAGGCCCCGCCCGAGCTCCTGGCCTCGGCCCTCGGCTCCCTGCGCATCTTCGCCGGGTACGCAGGCTGGGGCCCGGGCCAGCTGGAGGACGAGCTGGTGGACGGCGCGTGGTACGTGGTCGAGTCGGAGCCCGGTGACGTCTCGTGCCCGTCTCCCGAGCGGCTCTGGCGCGAGGTGCTGCGCCGCCAGCGCAACGAGCTGGCGATGGTGGCGACGTACCCGGACGACCCTTCGCTCAACTGATGCGTGTGAGCTTCAGTACCCTTGGCCCTATGAGCACTCTCGAGCCCGAGCGCGGGACTGGTACGGGGACCCTCGTTGAGCCGACGCCGCAGACCTCCCACGGTGACGGTGACCACGAGCGCTTCGCCCATTACGTCCAGAAGGACAAGATCATGGCGAGCGCCCTCGACGGCACTCCCGTCGTGGCGCTGTGCGGCAAGGTCTGGGTACCGGGCCGCGACCCGAAGAAGTACCCCGTGTGTCCCATGTGCAAGGAGATCTACGAGTCCATGAGCTCCGGGGACGAGGGCAAGGGCGACCAGTAGGTCCGGACTGCGGGCCGTGAGGCCCCCAGGGTGCGTTGTGCGCGCCCTGGGGGCTTTTGTGCTGTCCGGGCGTTGCGCAGGGTGCGTCCCCCGGTCACAGAGTGGTTGAGACCTCTTGTGGGCATGTTCATGCAGTCCCTAGCCTCCGAGGTGTTGTGCACAGCGAAACCTTCATTGCGCATGTTGCAACGCACCTTCGGAGGAGCACTCCATGAAGCTGTCCGTCCGTACCGCCGGGCTCGCCGCGCTCGCCGCCCTGCTCGCCACCGCCTGCGCGCCACAGACCTCCTCGAACTCCTCCTCCGACGAGGACGAGAAGACCGGCACGCTGCGCGTGTGGCTCTTCCGGGAGGTCGGCAACGCCCCCAAGGAGAAAGTCGTCGACCGTGTCGTCGCCGACTTCGAGAAGACGCACCAGGGCACCGAGGTCGACGTCGAGTACATCCCGGTCGACACCCGCGCCCAGCGCGTCAAGGCCGCCTTCAACGACCCGGCCTCCGCGCCCGACGTGATGGAGTACGGCAACACCGACACGGCCGGCTACGTGAAGGACGGCGGACTCCTCGACGTCACGGAGGAGTTCGGCGACTGGGCCGAGGCGAAGGACACCGACCCGACGGCGAAGCAGTCGGTGACGGTGGACGGCAGGCTCTACGGCGCCCCGTTCTACGTGGGCGTCCGCGCCCTGTACTACCGCACGGACGTGTTCGAGGAGCTCGGCCTGTCCGTCCCGCGAACGATGGACGAACTCGCCGCCACGGCCCGCGAGATCCGCGCCGCCCGGCCCGAGCTGTACGGGCTGGTGGTCGGCGGCGCCTACACCTACGGCGCGATGCCGTTCGTGTGGGCCAACGGCGGTGAACTCGCGAGCGGCAAGGGCGGCTCCTACGCGTCCGGCATCGACAGCCCGCAGTCCCGCAAGGGCATCAAGGCGTACACATCCCTCTTCGGCGACGACAACTGCCCCGCCGCCAAGTGCGCGGGCATGGGCGGCAACGACACGGTCTCCGCGTTCGCCGCGGGGAAGGCGGGCATGGCGATCGGCGGCGACTTCAGCCACACCGCCGTCGAGGCCGGGAAGGTCAAGGGCAAGTACGCCGTCGTCCCGCTGCCGGGGGTGAAAGCCGGCTCGATCGCTCCGGCCTTCGCCGGCGGCAACAACATCGGTGTCCTGAAGAGCACGTCCCACCGCACGCTCGCCGTCTCGCTGATGGAGCGGCTCGCGTCGAAGAGGACGCAGAGCGAACTCTTCGACGCGATGGGCTTCCTGCCCACCTTCACGGACGTCCGGCAGCAGGCCGCGCGGCGGGAGCCGTTCGTGAAGCCCTTCGTGCGGACCCTCTCCGCGGGCACCGAGTTCGTCCCCGCGTCGCCCGCCTGGGCACAGATCGACTCCTCCCTCGTCCTGCCGACGATGTTCCAGGAGGTCATCAGCGGCAAGAAGGACGTCACCAAGGCCTCCGAGGACGCCGCGAAGAAGATGAACTCCGCGTTCGGCTCCGCGGGGTGAGCCCGGTGAACGGCCGCAGCGCCGTGAAAACCCCCGCGGCCGCCGCCGTGGCGACCGCGAGCGCCCCCCGGCCCTTGAGCAGGACCGCTGACGCACGGGGCGGGCGCACCCCGCGGGGAGCCGCACGCGGCAGAGGCGGCTGGACCCCTTGGCTGTATCTCGCGCCCGCACTCCTCGTCCTCGGGGCGCTGCTCGTCTACCCGATCTACCAGCTCGGGCTGATCTCCTTCTTCGAGTACACCCAGGCGCAGGTCAGCGGAGGGGAGCCGGCCACCTTCGAAGGGTTCGGGAACTACGGCGAACTGTTCGGGGACCCGCAGTTCTGGCAGGTGCTGCTCGCCACCGTGCTGTTCGCGGCGGCCTGTGTCGTCTCCACGCTCGCCGTGGGCTGCGCGCTGGCCGTGCTCCTCACGCGCGTCCGGGCCGTGCCGCGTCTCACGCTGATGCTGGCCGCCCTGGGCGCGTGGGCGACCCCGGCCGTGACCGGCTCCACGGTGTGGCTGTTCCTCTTCGACCCGGACTTCGGCCCGGTCAACCGGATGCTGGGCCTCGGCGACCACTCGTGGACCTACGGCCGGCTCAGCGCGTTCTTCCTGGTGCTTCTCGAAGTGGTGTGGTGCTCCTTCCCGTTCGTGATGGTGACCGTGTACGCGGGGATCCGCGCCGTACCCGGCGAGGTGCTGGAGGCCGCCGCCCTGGACGGCGCCTCGCAGTGGCGCGTCTGGCGCTCCGTACTCGCCCCGATGCTCCGGCCGATCCTGGTCGTCGTCACCATCCAGTCGGTCATCTGGGACTTCAAGGTCTTCACCCAGATCTACGTCATGACGAACGGCGGCGGCATCGCCGGCCAGAACCTGGTCCTGAACGTCTACGCCTACCAGCAGGCCTTCGCGTCCTCGCAGTACGGCCTGGGCTCGGCCATCGGGATCGTGATGCTGCTGATCCTGCTCGCCGTCACGCTGGTGTACCTGCGGCTGCTGCGCCGTCAGGGGGAGGAACGGTGAATCCGCTGCGCGCCCGTGTGCGCCGCCCCGGCCGCCTGGCCGCCGAGGCCTCCACCCTGCTGATCGCGGCCGTCGTCGCCTTCCCCCTGTACTGGATGGTACTCAGCGCCTTCAAACCGGCCGGGGAGATCGAGTCGAGCGAAGCCAGGCCCTGGACGCTCGCGCCCTCCCTGGATTCCTTCCGGCGTGTCTTCGGGCAGCAGGAATTCGGCCGCTACTTCCTCAACAGCCTCGTCGTGGCGGGTTGTGTCGTGGTCGTCTCCGGGCTGATCGCGTTTCTCGCCGCGACCGCCGTCACACGATTCCGCTTCCGCCTTCGCACCAGCCTTCTGATCATGTTTCTGATCGCCCAGACGGTGCCCGTGGAAGCCCTCACGATCCCCCTGTTCTTCCTCATGCGGGACGCCGGTCAGCTGAACACCCTGGGCTCGCTGATCCTGCCTCACATCGCCTTCTCGCTGCCCTTCGCGATCTGGATGCTGCGGGGGTTCGTGAAAGCCGTTCCGGAGGCGCTGGAGGAGGCCGCGTACATCGACGGGGCGAGCCGGGCGCGATTCCTCTGGCAGATCCTTTTCCCGCTCGTCCTGCCGGGTCTCGTGGCCACCAGCGTGTTTTCGTTCATCTCCGCCTGGAACGACTTCCTGTTCGCCAAGTCGTTCATCATCAGCGACACCTCGCAGTCGACGCTGCCGATGGCCCTGCTCGTCTTCTACAAGCCCGACGACCCCGACTGGGGCGGAGTCATGGCCGCCTCCACGGTCATGACGATCCCGGTCCTGGTCTTCTTCGTACTCGTACAGCGGCGCCTGGTCTCCGGACTGGGCGGAGCGGTGAAGGACTGACGTGACCGAACTGATCCCGGCGCCCCGCGGTGCCGTCGCCGGTTCCGGCGAAGCAAGGCTGACGCGCCACTCCCGGCTCTGCGCCGACACCGCGACGGAGGGCGTCGCCCGCTGGCTGGGCGCCGCCCTCCGGCAGGCCACCGGCCTGCCGCTGCGCGAGGGGCGGGAGCCCGGCGACGCCGAGGGCGGCATCGGTCTGCGACTCGGCCCCGGCCTCGGCCCCGAGGAGTACCGCCTCGTCAGCGACGGTTCCGGCGTCCTCGTCGAGGGCGGCGACGCGGCCGGTGTCTTCTGGGGCGCCCAGACCCTGCGCCAGCTCCTCGGCCCCGACGCGTACCGCAGGGCCCCGCTCGATCGCGAGCGCACCTGGACCGTGCCCCACCTCACGATCGAGGACGCCCCCCGATTCCGCTGGCGCGGCCTGATGCTCGACGTCGCGCGGCACTTCATGCCCAAGGAAGGCGTGCTGCGCTACCTCGACCTGATGGCGGTGCACAAACTCAACGTCTTCCACTTCCATCTGACGGACGACCAGGGCTGGCGCATCGAGATCGAGCGGTATCCGCGGCTGACCGGGATCGGCTCCTGGCGGGACCGCACGAAAACCGGCCACCGAGCCTCGCCCTTGTGGGAGGACAAGCCGCACGGCGGCCACTACACCCAGGACGACATCCGGGAGATCGTCGCCTACGCCGCCGACCGGCATATCACCGTCGTCCCCGAAATCGACGTACCGGGCCACTCACAGGCGGCCATCGCCGCGTACCCGGAACTCGGCAACACCGACGTCATCGGCACCGAGGACCTCTCCGTCTGGGACACCTGGGGAATCAGCCCGAACGTACTCGCCCCCACCGACAACACCCTGCGCTTCTACGAAGGCGTCTTCGAGGAAGTGCTCCGGCTGTTCCCCTCGGAGTTCGTGCACATCGGCGGCGACGAATGTCCCAAGGGGCAGTGGCGGCGGTCGGAGACGGCCCAGGCGCGCATCAGGGAACTCGGGCTCGCCGACGAGGACGAACTCCAGTCCTGGTTCGTCGGGCACTTCGACACCTGGCTCGCCGCGCGCGGGCGGCGGCTGATCGGCTGGGACGAGATCCTGGAGGGCGGCCTGGCGAAGGGCGCGGCCGTGTCGTCCTGGCGCGGCTACGCCGGAGGCATTGCCGCCGCCCGGGCCGGACACGACGTCGTCATGTGCCCGGAGCAGCACGTGTACCTGGACCACCGTCAGGATGGGGGCCCCGAGGAGCCGGTACCGATCGGGTGGGTGCGCACCCTGGAGGACGTCTACCGGTTTGAACCCGTTCCCCCGGAGTTGACGCCCGGGGAGGCCCGGCGCGTGCTGGGCACGCAGGCCAACCTGTGGACCGAGGTGATGGAGGACCAGGCGCGCGTGGACTACCAGGCCTTCCCCCGCCTCGCGGCCTTCGCCGAGGTCGCCTGGAGCGCCCTGCCCGCCCCGGCGGAACGGGACTTCGCCGGTTTCCAGCGCCGTATGGCCGCGCACTACCGGCGCCTCGACGCCCTGGGCGTCGCCTACCGGCCACCCACCGGCCCGCTGCCCTGGCAGCGGCGCCCCGGGGTGCTCGGCCGCCCGATCGACGGCCCGCCGCCCAGCCGGTAGCCGGACCGGTCGCGACCGAACAGCTCGAACAAGCCACGGAAAAAGCGCACAAGGGTCACCGAAAGTGCCAATCGGCATGCACTATCGAACCTGTGCGAAAACGGACCATCTCGCCGGTGAGGTGGGCGAATGCCTCCTAGCGGACCCGTGTCTTCGGCTCTCGCCAAGATGTGCCAGAGTTGCCACGTCCGCCCTGTCAGCACGTACCGTACGGCAGCACAGGTGGGACCAGGTGGGGCAGCGGGAAGGGGCAGCCGGTTTGACCACGCACGCACCGCAGGCGGCGCAGGCCGTCACGCTGCCCACGACGCTGGACGAGGCCGTCGCGGCGCTCACCGCCGTGCCCGCCGCCGTACCCGTCGCGGGCGGCACCGACCTGATGGCCGCCGTCAACTCCGGGCAGCTCAGGCCCGCCGCCCTGGTGGGACTCGGCCGGATCAGCGAGATCCGCGGCTGGCAGTACCTGGACGGCCACGCGCTGCTCGGCGCTGGCCTCACGCACGCGCGCATGGGCCGCCCCGACTTCGCGGCCCTCATCCCGGCGCTCGCCGCCGCGGCGCGCGCGGCGGGCCCGCCGCACATCCGCAACGCGGGCACCCTGGGCGGCAACATCGCCTCGGCCGCCCCCACCGGCGACGCGCTGCCGGTGCTGGCCGCCCTGGAGGCGACCCTGATCGTCGCGGGCCCGGCCGGAGCCCGCCGGGAGATCCCGGTCTCGCACCTGCTCGCCGGGATGGACATGCTGCGCGCCGGTGAACTCATCGGCTATGTGCGCGTGCCGCTGCTGCACGCCCCGCAGGTGTTCCTGAAGGCGACCGGCCGGACCGGCCCGGGGCGCGCGGTGGCGTCCGTGGCCCTGGTCCTGGACCCCGCCCGCCGGGGCGTGCGCTGCGCGGTGGGCGCCATAGCGCCGATGCCGCTGCGGCCCCTGGAGGCGGAGCAGTGGGTCGCCGGCCTCATCGACTGGGACAACAACCGCGCGCTCGTCCCGGAGGCACTGACCGCCTTCGGGGAGTACGTCGCCGCGGCCTGCATCCCCGACGCGGCGCCGGCCGAGGACGGTTCGGTCCCGCAGCTGCCGCCCGCCGTACTGCACCTGCGGCGCACCGTCGCCGCGCTGGCCCGACGAGCACTGGGGAGGGCGCTGTCGTGACCGACGACCAGCACGGAGAGGGCACGCCCCGGGGCCGGAGCCGCTGGGACCCGCTGCCCCAGGGCGAGTACGACGACGGCGCCACCGCCTTCGTCGAACTGCCTGAGGGTGGCGTCGACGCCCTGCTGGCCGCCGACAGCCCCCTCGCCGCGCCCGGCCACGGCTACGTGCCGCCGCAGATAACGGTCGCCCCCGCGACGACGGCCGGAACCGACCCGGCGGCCACGGGCGCCTGGCCGGTGCCCGGCGCGCCGGTCGACGGGGCGCAGTGGCACGACCCGAACGCCGCACACCAGCAGCACGGTCACGAGCACGGCACGCATCAGCAGCACGGCCCCGGGCAGGGCGCCCACCAGCAGGGCCACGACGTGCCCGAGCAGCCCTACGGCGGCTCCGAAGCTCCCTACGACCCCGGTACGCCCTACGGCCCCGACGCGACGGCACGGCCGCACGGCGACGACCGGTTCACGTACAACCCGGGGGCGACCGGGCAGTGGCACTTCGAGGAGACCGCGGGGACCCCCGCCGAAGGCGCGCCCGGCCATGACGTGACCGGGCAGTGGTCGATCCCCGTCGCCGGGGGCGACCTTCCGGACGAGTCAGGCGAATTCACCACGTCCTCGCTGGTCGAGCAGTGGGGCGGCACCCCACCGGCCACACTGCCCGGTGGCGCGCCCGCGCCCTGGGCGACGCAGGCCACGGGCCGGCCGTGGGGGCAGGACCCGCAGGACACGGCGGGGCAGGAGGAGGCCCGGCCGGGCTTCCCCCACGAGCAGGGGGACGACCAGGGCGACGCCGCCCCCGCCCTCGGGTACGCCCCGGACCCCGGATACGCCCCGGAGCAGCAGGCCGCCGGGCCGCTGCCGCAGGAGGCGGGCCCGGAGACCGGGCCCGGGCACCACGCGCAGGACGTTCAGGCGCCGGGCGCCCACGAGGACACCGGCCACGGTCACGCGCATCGGCCCGGGGAGTTCGGCCACGGGCCGGAGCCCCTCGGGAACGCCGGCCACGGGCCGCAGACGCCGGGCGACGGCCACGCGCCGCAGCCGCCGGAGGCCGCCGCGTACGCGCCGGGGGAGCCCGGGACGGCCGGTCACGCCGTCGACCCGTCCCGTTACGCCGGCCACGGGGCCGAACCGTCCGACTTCGAAGACCACGGGGCCGAGCCGTCCGGTTTCGCCGAGCACGGCCCGGAGCACCCGGACTTCGCCGAGCACGGGCCCGAGGGGCCCGGCACCGCCGGTCACGCGCCCGGGCAGCCGTACGGCGAGGCCCATGACGGGTTCCCCGGGGAGCCCGTACCCGAGGCGCACCCGGAATCCGCCGCGCCGGCGCCGGACGCCCAGGACGCCTCACAGGCCGCTCCCGGCCTCGGTGAGGCCGGTGCGCCCTCCGAGCCGACCGAGGACACTCCAGGGGCCCCAGAGGCCGCCGACGGCCCCTCCGAGCCCGCTGCCGGGCCCCTCCCGGACCTCGCGGACACCGACGCCGGCACCGGCCCGGAGGCCGTCGACGGCGAGACCCCGGCCGAAGACCCGGCCCCGGACCAGGAGCCGGCCACCGCCGCGGCCACCCCGTCCGCGGCCGCCCCCCACGACGTGCCCCCCGCGGCCCCCCAGGAGGAACACCCCCTCGCCTCCTACGTCCTGCGCGTCAACGGCACCGACCGCCCCGTCACCGAAGCGTGGATCGGCGAGTCCCTGCTGTACGTGCTGCGTGAGCGGCTCGGACTCGCGGGCGCCAAGGACGGCTGCTCGCAGGGCGAGTGCGGCGCGTGCAACGTCCAGGTCGACGGCCGGCTCGTGGCGTCCTGCCTGGTCCCGGCCGTCACCGCGGCCGGCAGCGAGGTCCGGACCGTCGAGGGCCTGGCCGAGGACGGGCAGCCGTCGGACGTGCAGCGGGCGCTCGCCCGCTGCGGTGCCGTGCAGTGCGGCTTCTGCGTCCCCGGCATGGCGATGACCGTGCACGACCTGCTGGAGGGCAACCCGGCGCCCACCGAGCTGGAGACCCGGCAGGCGTTGTGCGGCAACCTGTGCCGCTGCTCGGGCTACCGGGGCGTGGTGGACGCCGTCAAGGAAGTCGTCGCCGAACGCGAGACCCACTCCGCGCCCGGCGACGGCGACACCGACGAGGCCCGCATCCCGCACCAGGCGGGCCCGGGCGCCGGTGGCGTGAACGCGTCGGCCTTCGGGGCACCCCCGGAACCGCACGCCCCCGGGCCGCACTCCCCGGAAGCGCATGACCAGCCCTACGGCCAGGACGGAGGCCCCGCGTGAGCAACGAAGCAGCCACCGCACAGGCCGCGCAGGCCGCGGAGGCCGCGCCCGCCCCGGAACCGCTCCCGCACGGCATCGGCGCCTCGCTCCCGCCCGCCGACGCCCGCGCCAAGACGGAGGGCACCTTCCCGTACGCGGCCGACCTGTGGGCCGAGGGCCTGCTGTGGGCGGCCGTGCTGCGCTCACCGCACCCGCACGCGCGCATCCTGTCCATCGACACCACCCACGCGCGCGAGATGCCCGGCGTCCGCGCCGTCGTCACCCACGAGGACGTCCCCGGCGTCCGGTTGCACGGCCGCGGCACGGCCGACCGCCCCGTCTTCGCCTCCGAGGTCGTGCGCCACCACGGCGAGCCCATCGCCGCCGTCGCCGCCGACCACCCCGACACCGCGCGCATGGCGGCGGCCGCCGTCATCGTCGAGTACGAGGTGCTCGACCCGGTGACCGACCCGGAACAGGCCTTCGAGGCCGAGCCGCTGCACCCCGACGGCAACCTGATCCGGCACATCCCGCTGCGCCACGGCGACCCGGAGGCGGCCGGCGAGATCGTCGTCGAGGGCCTGTACCGCATCGGCCGCCAGGACCCCGCGCCCATCGGCGCCGAGGCGGGCCTGGCCGTACCGCGCCCGGACGGCGGGGTGGAGCTGTACCTCGCCTCCACCGACCCGCACGCCGACCGCGACGCCGCCGCAGCCGCCTTCGCTCTGGAACCCGAACGCGTCAAGATCGTCGTCACCGGGGTCCCCGGTGCCACCGCCGACCGCGAGGACCAGGGCTTCCAGCTCCCGCTCGGGCTGCTCGCGCTGCGCACCGGCTGCCCGGTGAAGCTCACCGCCACGCGCGAGGAGTCGTTCCTCGGCCACGTCCACCGGCACCCCACCTTGCTGCGCTACCGCCACCACGCCGACGCCGAGGGCAGACTCGTCAAGGTCGAGGCGCAGATCCTGCTCGACGCGGGCGCCTACGCCGACACCTCCTCCGAGGCCCTGGCCGCCGCCGTCGCGTTCGCCTGCGGCCCGTACGTCGTCCCGAACGCCTTCATCGAGGGCTGGGCCGTACGCACCAACAACCCCCCGTCCGGTCACGTACGCGGCGAAGGCGCCATGCAGGTCTGCGCCGCCTACGAGGCGCAGATGGACAAGATCGCCCGGAAACTCGGCATCGACCCGGCGGAGGTACGGCTGCGCAACGCCCTGGCGACCGGCGACGTGCTGCCGACCGGGCAGACCGTGACCTGCCCGGCCCCGGTCGCCGAACTCCTCCAGGCCGTAAGGGACTTCGAGCTGCCGCCACTGCCCAAGGACACGCCCGAGGACGAGTGGCTGCTGCCCGGCGGACCCGAGGGCGCGGGGGAGCCGGGCGCGGTGCGCCGGGGCGTGGGCTACGGCGTGGGCATGGTGCACATGCTCGGCGCGGAGGGCGCCGACGAGGTCTCCACGGCGACCGTGAAGGTCCACGACGGGGTCGCGACGGTCCTGTGCGCGGCCGTCGAGACCGGCCAGGGCTTCACGACGCTGGCCCGGCAGATCGTCCAGGAGACCCTCGGCATCGACGAGGTCCACGTGGCGCCGGTCGACACCGACCAGCCCCCGGCGGGCGCGGGCTGCCGCGGCCGCCACACCTGGGTCTCGGGCGGGGCGGTGGAGCGCGCGGCGAAGATGGTCCGCACGCAGCTTCTGCAGCCGCTCGCGCACAAGTTCGGCATGTCGACGGAGCTGCTCCAGATCACCGACGGCAAGATCACGTCGTACGACGGGGTCCTCTCCACGACCGTCACCGAGGCACTGGACGGCAAGGAGCTGTGGGCCACCGCGCAGTGCCGCCCGCACCCGACCGAGCCGCTGGACGAGACCGGCCAGGGCGACGCCTTCGTAGGCATGGCCTTCTGCGCGATCCGCGCGGTGGTGGACGTCGACATCGAGATCGGGTCCGTACGGGTCGTGGAACTGGCCGTCGCGCAGGACGTGGGCCGTGTCCTGAACCCGGCCCAGCTCACCGCCCGGATCGAGGCGGGGGTGACCCAGGGCGTCGGTATCGCGCTCACCGAGAACCTCCGCACGCCGCGCGGCCTGATCCGCCACCCCGACCTGACCGGCTACGCCCTGCCGACCGCCCTCGACGCCCCCGACATCCGCATCGTCCGGCTGGTCGAGGAACGGGACGTGGTCGCGCCCTTCGGGGCCAAGGCGGTCAGCGCGGTGCCGGTGGTGACGTCCCCGGCGGCCATCGCGTCCGCCGTTCGCGCCGCGACGGGCCGCCCCGTGAACCGCCTCCCGATCCGCCCCCAGGCGGCGGTGGTCACGGAACGGGGCTGAGGCTGTACTGACGCCTGACGCCTGACGCCTGACGCCTGACGCCTGACGCCTGACGCCTGACGCCTGACGCCCTATGGGTGAGGCCCGGGGCGCGGCGTCCCAAGCCCGTTGGTTGAAAACGGAAGTTGAGCATGCGAAGAGGGAACGCGAGAGGGTGCTCCGAGCGTCTTGTGAGGTGAGCGCGCCGTGTCGCCGGGCGCGCGTCGCCGGTCCGGGGCGTTGTCAGTGGTGGGGCGTACTGTTCTGGGCAGTGGGGAACGGCTGCCGGGCTGGGCCGGGCGATTCCGCCGTGCCCCGCCGGGGGACGGTGAGCGAGCACATGCGGGGGAGCCCATGAGTACGACCGACGCCGGTTGCGCGGTGATCACCCTGACCGAGTCCGACCTGGACCCGTGGGTCACGCACGCGTCCACGCGGCACTGGCTGACCGGCCCCGGACTGCCCGGCGACAGCGGTGTGCTGAGCTTCGCCGAGCTGAGCCGCGACGGCCTGCGCACGGTCGCCGACTCGACCGCCGACCCGGACGGCCGCCTCCCGGCCGAGCTGCGCGAGCAGCTGGTGATAGGCGGACTGCTGGGCCCGGGCGCCCTGGAGACGGAATCGGTCCTGCTGGACGGCGCGACGGGCGAGATCTCGACGGCGTACGTCCTGCACGACCGCCCCGACCTGATGGACCGCCGCCCCCTGGCTCCCTCGCTGCGGACACTGGTCCGCTTCGCCGAGGCCACGGACGAACTGGCCGGCCTGCGCGGCCAGTTCGCCTCCTACGCGGGCCGCTACGGCCCCAAGGCGGTGGCGGAGGCGTCCCAGCACCTGCTGGCGGTGTTCCGCGACGGCGCGGACGGCGAACCGGCCCCGTTCTGGAAGATGGCGGCGCTGATCCGCCCCTTGTCCCTGGTGGCGGGCCGCGGCGGCGCGTCCGGCCTCTCCCTGGACCTCCCGCACCGCCTCCTGGACCAGGAGTTCGGCCCCGGCAAGGTGGCGCGCTTCGAGGACGTCGACTTCCCCGCGACCCTCACGCACGAGCCGACCCGCCGCTTCCTGCGCGAGGTGGGCCTGCCGGAGGACGCCCATGTCTTCTCCCTGGACACCGACGTCCCCCTGGCGACGCTCACCGAGTACTACGCCGATACCGACACCCCGGTGGAACTCCCGGCCGGGGCCCACCGCCTGATCCGCCTCGGCCACCTCGTCGAGGACAACAGCCTGGTGGTCGACGGAGCGACGGGCGCGGTGCTGAACTGGAGCGAACCCGAGGCGACCCTGTATCCGCTCAACACGGACGTGTCGACCCTCGCCTTCACCCTCTGGCTCCTGCACCGCGAGCGCGCGATAGACGCCGGGTCGTCCCACGAGCTGACCACCGACACCTATGACCAGCTGGCCATGACGATGCTTCAGGTGCTCTCGACGGTGGACCCCACCGGCGTCACCGCGGACAGAACCGTCCGTCACTACTGGACGGACGCCTTCCAGGACGAGGCCGGCGGGGTGCTCTGACGGGCTGCCGTCAGGCGGACCCGGCGGACCGGGCGGCGCTTCGGCGACGCACGGCGAAGACCAGACCGCCGCCGATCACCGCTGCGGCGGCCGCGGCACCGGCGAGGAGCGGGGTGCCGTCGGAGCCGGTCGTGGCGAGGCTGCCCCCGGTGGTGCTGCCGGTCGTGGTGCCGGTGGAGCCAGCGGCCGAGGCGCCCGCCGAGTCCGACGCCGAGGCGGAGGGAGAGGCAGTGGCGCCCGTGCCGCCGGCGGCCTGGCCCTCGGGGTCGTTGCCGTTCCCGCCGTTGCCGGAACCACCGTCGGTGCCGTCCGACGGGCTCGGCCCGGGCTCGTAGTCGCTCGGCACGTCGATGCCGATCGACGCGATGTTGTTGGCGCGGTTCTTGTCGTACGCGGGGGCGATGTCGTAGACGGACGACGCCTTGATCTCGCCCTCGGTGTCCTGCGCGGACTTCTTGATCTTCAACGTGAAGGTGTACGCCAGGGACTGGCCGGCGTCGATCGTCCCGTTCTGCGGCCAGCAGACGTACTTGGGCTTGCCCGGGGTCCCCTGCGGTCCGCTCGGCCCGTCGATCCCGAACGGCGCGCAGTCCTTCGGCACCCCGACGGCGGTGGTGCCCGGCGGGATCTGCACCTGCAGGGCGGGGAGGTCGTCGCTCTCCTGATTCTGCACCCAGCCCGGGCCGTCGTTGCGCAGGGTCGCCGTGACCGACTGCTCCCCGCCGGCCAGCGCCTCCATCTCCTCACCGACGGCGACGAGATCGGCGGTGTTGTCCGCGGTCAGGGTGAGCCGCCGGTAGCTGTCGTCGAACCCCTCGCCCGGGGCGTCACCGGTCGCGCCGGTGCCGTACTCGACGGCCTCCATCAGGGCGTTGTCCAGGGCCTTGAACCGGACGGGGGTCGTGACCGAGCCACCGGGCTCTATGACGGTGTCGAGCTCGCAGACCGCCTGCCGGACCCGGTCCTTGACGGTCGAGTAGGTGCAGCCCTTCACCTGCCCGGGGAAGTCCAGCCCGCGCGTCAGACGCACCCGGAAGGTGACCCCGTCCACGGCGGCCGTGCCCTTGTTGGTGAGGGTGACGGACTGGTCGTAGACATCCCCCGGCTCGGGAGCCGCGGACGGCAGAGCCGACACGACCACCTGGGGCGCACCCTCCTCGGCGTGCGCCAGGGGCGCGACGACAGCGGGACCGGCGACGGCGAGCACGACGGCGGCCGGAACGGCTGCCGAGGGGCGGAGGTGCACGGGGTTCTCCTCGTCGAAACAGTGGGCGGACGGACCGGAGCATCGGCTACCGGTCATGTCCTGGACACCCGAGAGGTGCTCGGGGTTGTGCGGGACTCCCCACGGGTGCGGGCAGCGAACCCAGCAAGGACCGCAATGACCTGCGGCATCCGCCGTATTGCCCCGTTGCGCCCTGAACGCGCCCTTCCCAACCCCCGGCCCCCCGCACATGCTCGGGCCATGGGGGAGACAGACGAATCGAGCCTCATCCCGTTACCCGACCCCGACGGACACCGGCAACGCCCACCGGACGCGCCGCGCCCCTGGGAGAAGACGGACCGCGCCCAGGCAGTACTGGAAGGCGCCACCGGCCCTGAGCCACCCGCTCCACCCGAGTGCCCCGACTGCGGCCTGGTCGGCGAACGGCACGCCACCTACTACGGCACTCATGTCCTCCTCGAACCGGACATGTCGGCTCCCGCGCACATGGTGCCCGCCTGGCACCGCTGGTACGTGGACTCCAACGGAACGGCGTGGAACAGCCGCGAGGACGAGCCCGAACCCGGTGCGGCGTGCCGCGTCCCGCACCGGATCGCCTGCCCCGGTCCGAGCCCGGGGGAGGCGGGCCTGTGGCGATGGCTGGACGCCGTGCGCGAGGAGAACGCGCGCAGGGCCGGACGAAAGGCCGACGGGAACACCGACCCGACCGGGGCCGCCGCTCGGCGGGCCGGCAATGGAGGCCGTGGCGGGATTCGAACCCGCGTAACTCGCTTTGCAGGCGAGCCCCTGAACCACTCGGGCACACGGCCGTGACCGAGTTCGACTGCTCACTGCCGTGGCGGGATTCGAACCCGCGCAACTCCCCGCGAGTGGAGCTCGCTGAGGGATGCAGCGCAGGCGAGCCCCTGAACCACTCGGGCACACGGCCGTGTTAGGACTTCACGTCGAACTCGGTGCAGTGACCGTACGGTGCCCTCGAAGGGCGGCTCAAGAGCATCCGGTGGGGTGCAACGCGACTGCCACACGCCGTTCATGAAAGGCGGTGGGTGAAGGGGAGGGCGTACGGCCAAGGTCCCAGGTCGGGACCGTCTTACGGCAGGCGACGGTCGCCTGTCGTCCCTGCCGCGGGAGCGGCGGGCCTGAGGCTGTCGCGTGCCCCCGGCTGCGGAGCGACGGCGTAAAGCGGTCGCCTGTCGTCTCCGCCCGCTCGTAGCCTCTGCCCATGTCCGAGATCCTTCTGCCCCTCGACCCCGCCCTGCGGGCCGCCCTCGACGACCTCGCCGATGCGCAGGGGCGCGCACCCGAGGACGTGACGCTGGACGCCGTACGCGGATACCTGCGGCAGGAGACCGGACGCGTGCGGACCGTCGCGGAGGGGCTCGCGCTGCGCCACGCGGACCTGTTGCGGAGGCTCGGCGCATGACCAGGGACACTCGGTACCTGACCGTCGGCGAGGTCACCGCCATCGCCGAGACCGCCTTCGGCGGGCGGCCGCCCGAGGCGCGTGCCCCGGGGCTGCTCGCCTCCGCCGTGCACCGCCCGCGTGCCCGGATGTTCGGGACGGCCGCCTACGACGACCTGTACGAGCAGGCCGCCGCCCTCCTGCACGCCGTCGCCGCCAACCACCCCCTGGTCGACGGCAACAAGCGAACCGCCTGGCTGGCCACCGCCACCTTCCTCGCCCTCAACGGCGTCGACCTGGCCGGGGTGGACCAGGACGTGGCGTACACGCTGGTCGTCGACGTGGCGTCCGGGGCGGAGGGGGACGTCGGCAGGATCGCGGGGCGGCTGAGGGAGCTGTGACGTCGGTCCCACCCCCGGGTGCCCCGGCCCGGTCCGCGCGTTGACGGGTCCGGGGCGCCGGTAGGGTGGCCCGGTTGTCATACGTAGCCGAGCCGTCAGGCTCCCTCGAACGAGCCGCCCGACCCCCAACGGAGACCGTGACTACCACCGCCGGCACCAGCTCTGCCTCGCACCACCTGTCCCCGGCGTTCCCCGGCCGTGCCCCTTGGGGTACCGCCAGCAAGCTGCGTGCCTGGCAGCAGGGAGCGATGGACAAGTACATCCAGGAGCAGCCGCGGGACTTCCTCGCGGTCGCCACCCCCGGCGCCGGCAAGACGACCTTCGCGCTGACGCTGGCCTCCTGGCTGCTGCACCACCACGTCGTCCAGCAGGTGACCGTGGTGGCCCCGACCGAGCACCTGAAGAAGCAGTGGGCGGAGGCCGCGGCCCGCATAGGGATCAAGCTCGACCCGGAGTACAGCGCCGGGCCGCTCGGCCGGGAGTACCACGGCGTCGCCGTGACGTACGCCGGTGTCGGCGTGCGGCCCATGCTGCACCGCAACCGGGTCGAGCAGCGCAAGACGCTCGTCATTCTCGACGAGATCCACCACGCCGGTGACAGCAAGTCCTGGGGCGAGGCCTGCCTGGAGGCCTTCGAGCCGGCCACCCGGCGGCTCGCCCTGACCGGTACGCCCTTCCGGTCCGACACCAACCCCATCCCGTTCGTGACGTACGAGGAGGGCAACGACGGGATCCGGCGGTCGGCGGCCGACTACACCTACGGTTACGGCAACGCCCTCGCCGACAACGTCGTCCGGCCGGTCATCTTCCTCTCCTACAGCGGCAACATGCGCTGGCGCACGAAGGCCGGTGACGAGATCGCCGCCCGGCTCGGCGAGCCCATGACGAAGGACGCCATCAGCCAGGCCTGGCGGACCGCGCTGGATCCGCGCGGCGAGTGGATGCCGTCGGTGCTGCGTGCCGCCGACCAGCGACTGACGGAGGTACGGAAGGCCATCCCGGACGCGGGCGCCCTCGTCATCGCCTCCGACCAGGACTCGGCGCGTGCCTACGCCAAGCTCATCCGGGACATCACCGGCAGCAAGGCCACCCTCGTGCTGTCGGACGACTCCGGCGCCTCCGAGCGGATCGACGAGTTCAGCGGCAACAACGACCGGTGGATGGTCGCCGTGCGGATGGTGTCCGAGGGGGTCGACGTGCCCCGGCTTGCCGTGGGGGTGTACGCCACCACCATCTCGACGCCCCTGTTCTTCGCGCAGGCCGTCGGGCGTTTCGTGCGGTCCCGGCGGCGCGGCGAGACGGCGTCCGTGTTCCTGCCGACCGTGCCCGACCTGCTGGGCTTCGCCAACGAGATGGAGCGCGAGCGCGACCACGTCCTCGACAAGCCCAAGAAGGAGGGCGAGGAGGACCCGTACGCCGAGTCCGAGAAGGAGATGGACGAGGCGAACCGGGAGCAGGACGAGGACACCGGCGAGCAGGACATGCTGCCCTTCGAGGCGCTGGAGTCCGACGCCGTCTTCGACCGGGTCATGTACAACGGCGCCGAGTTCGGCATGCAGGCCCATCCCGGCTCCGAGGAGGAGCAGGACTACCTCGGCATCCCCGGGCTGCTGGAGCCCGACCAGGTGCAGCTGCTGCTGCAGAAGCGGCAGGCCCGGCAGATCGCGCACAGCCGCAGGAAGCCGGACGAGGAGGCCGACCTGCTGGAAGTGCCTGCGGAACGGCGGCCCGTGGTCTCCCACAAGGAGATGATGGAGCTGCGGCGGCAGCTCAACACCATGGTCGGTGCGTACGTCCACCAGAGCGGCAAGCCGCACAGGGTCATCCACACCGAGCTGCGCCGTGTGTGCGGGGGGCCGCCGGCGGCGGAGGCGACGGCGGGGCAGTTGCGGCAGCGGATCGCCAAGGTGCAGGAGTGGGCGACCCGGATGAAGTGAGTTCCCTTCGCTTCGGTTGCGGCTCGTGCGTGGCTGGTCGCGCCCGCGGGGCGGTGCCGTGCACCGGCAGAGCCCCGCGCTCCTACGGGGGCGCCCATACCGCCGCAAACTCCAGCAGTACGCCCCGTCCCGTGCCCGGATTCTGGACGGAGACTTCCGCTCAGCGAACCTGCTTCGCTACTGTCCGGCTACGCACACGCCCCGTGGCAGCGCCGCCGCGGAGCGCAGCCGTGAAGCGACGCGGTCCGGACAGGCCGGGCCGCCGGCCGATCGGCGGCCTCTGAAGCGCGTGACCGACGGGACTCGGTGACGCATTCGCCGACCGGGGAGCCGCCGACCTCACCACTAAGGAGTGGGCGTCGTGACCGCGGAGACCTCCCAGACGCTCGACCGGGGACTGCGAGTCCTCAAGCTGCTCGCCGACACGGACCACGGGCTGACCGTGACCGAGCTCTCCCTCCGGCTGGGCGTGAACCGGACCGTCGTGTACCGGTTGCTCGCCACGCTGGAACAGCACGCCCTCATACGCCGTGACCTCGGCGGACGTGCCCGGGTCGGGCTCGGCGTGCTGCGGCTCGGGCGCCAGGTCCATCCGCTGGTGCGGGAGGCCGCGATGCCGGCGCTGCGGTCACTGGCCGAGGACATCGGCGCGACGGCGCACCTGACGCTGGTCGACGGGGCGGACGCGCTGGCCGTGGCCGTCGTGGAACCGACCTGGACGGACTATCACGTCGCCTACCGCGCCGGTTTCCGGCACCCGCTGGACCGGGGCGCCGCCGGGAAGGCGATACTCGCGGCCCGGCAGCACCCGATGACCGACCCCGGCTACATGCTGACCCACGGCGAGCTGGAGGCGGGCGCCTGGGGGGCTGCGGCGCCGCTGCTGGGCGTGACGGGCGTCGAGGGCAGCGTGGGCGTGGTGATGCTGGCCGAGGCGGTACCGGAACGAGTGGGCCCCCGAGTCGTCGACGCGGCCCGCGAGGTCGCAGAGGCCCTCCGCTGACCTATGACCTGCGGCCACCTCACCCCGGCCCCCTGACACCGGCGTCCCCGGAGGTCCTGTCCTGAAGGCCTGCGGCCTCCCCGCACCGGCGGCCTGGAAGCCTTGCGCGACGTCTGCGGCCTCCCGCACCGGCCCCCGACGCCCTGGTCACGGTGGTATCGCGCCTCCGCGTTAGATTGATCCCGTGTTCTCTCGCCTCACGCGCCCCCAGGCCGTCGCCGTCTGCGCCCTGCCCGTCGTGGCCCTGCTCGCGACGGCGGTGTTCGCGCCGCTGCCGTTCTCGGTGGCGCAGCCGGGCCTGACGGCGAACGTGCTCGGCGAGAACAAGGGCACGGAGGTGATCACCATCTCCGGTGCGCCGGTCCGGGACACCGAGGGCCAGCTGCGGATGACCACCATCGAGGCGACCTCCCCGGACACCCGGGTCACGCTCCCCGACGTCATCGACAGCTGGTTCCGCACCGACCAGGCGGTCATGCCGCGCGACTCCGTCTACCCGAGCGGGGACAGCGTCAAGGAGATCGAGCGGCACAACGAGAAGCAGATGAAGGAGTCCCAGGACGCGGCGACGCAGGCCGCGCTGGGATACCTCGGCCTCGAGGACAAGGACGTCGAGGTCAGCCTGAAGCTCGCGGACGTGGGCGGGCCCAGTGCGGGGCTGCTCTTCTCCCTCGGCATCGTCGACAAGCTCGACGGCGACGGCACGGGCGGGGATCTGACCGGTGGCCGGGTGATCGCCGGCACGGGCACGATCGACGCGGCCGGCCGGGTCGGTGCGGTCGGGGGCGTCGCCCTCAAGACACAGGCCGCGAAGCGGGACGGGGCGACGGTGTTCCTGGTCCCCAAGGCGGAGTGCGGGGACGCTCGCGCCGAGCTTCCGAAGGGGCTGCGGCTGATTCCGGTGACCACCCTGAAGAGCACGGTGAGTTCCCTGGTGGCCCTGGAGACGGGAAAGGGCTCCGTGCCGAGTTGTTAGTGGGCGGTTGCCGTTCCGGGGCGGGCGGCGAGTCTCAGGCCCACTTCGACGAGGGTCCAGCCCAGCCGCGTACGGATGTCTGGACGGCGTGTGGGGCGGGGCCCGGCCTCGGCACGCAGTTCCGCGGCGCGGGCGTGGTGCAGGGACAGGTGGATGTCCGGGTGCATGGGTGCAGGCCTTTCACGGCGTCGTCTGGGTGGGGAAGACGTGCGTGTGGACGCGTACCGTCTCGGCGTCCGGGGTGCCCTCGGGGGCCGGGCGGTAGCTCTGGATGAGCTCGTGCATCTTTCCGACCAGCTCACGGGCGAGTTCGGGAGTGAGCCGCAGGCTGAAGTCGCTGAGGTCCGTGGCGCCGTCCCATTCCTCGCCCCAGCCGCTGATGTTGCCGAGCCACGTCGCGATCTCCCGGGTGTGCACGTTGGCCATCTCGTACCGGAGCAGGGCGACGGCTCCCCGCACGGTCGGGTCCGGGTCCTTGATCAGGGTCTCGTCGATCCGGATGCCCTCGTCCAGCGCCTTCCACCAGCGCTCCCGTCCCTTGCCGCGCCCCGGGTCGTCGGCGACGAAGCCGTGTGCGGCGAGTTGTCGTAGGTGGTAGCTGGTCGCGCCGCTGGACTCGCCGAGCTTCTCCGCCAGGTGCGAGGCGGTGGCGGGCCCGCCGTGCCGCAGTGCGACCAGCAGCTGCATCCGCAGGGGATGGGCCAGGCCGCGCAGGGAGCGGGCGTCGAGCAGACGGGGAGCCGGTTCGTCGGGCATGCATGCAAAGGTAGCGTTGCAAAGCTCTCTTTGCAACGGTCTCTTTGTAACTCACCCCTCCTTGACGAACCCCTCCCGCACCATCCAGTCCAGCGCCACCTGGTGCGGATCCTCCCCGTCCACGTCCACCTTCGCGTTCAGCGTCTGCGCCATGGAGTTGTTCAGCTTCGCCGTCACGGGGTTCAGGACCTCCGCGATCGCCGGCCACTCCTTCATGGACTTCGCGTTGATCATCGGGGCGGCGTTGTAGTTGGGGAAGAACTTCTTGTCGTCGTCCATCACCACCAGGTTCATCGACTTGATGCGCCCGTCGGTGGTGAACACCTCCCCGTACGTGCAGTTGCCCTTCGCGGTCTGCGTGTAGATGATCCCGGTGTCCATCTGCGTGATGTTCCGCGCCGGGACGTTCATGCCGTAGGCCTTCTGCATGCCCGGCAGCCCGTCCGCCCGGTTGGCGAACTCGACCTCCACGCACAGCTTCACGGCCCCCGGGTCGGACATCGCCAGCTTGGCCACGTCCGACATGGTCTTCGTGCCGTACTTCTTCGCGTTCTGCTGGTTCATCGCCAGCGCGTACGTGTTGTCGAGCCTCGACGGCGGCAGCCAGACCAGCCCGTTGCCCGCGTCCTCCTTCCTCACCGCCTCCCACTGCTCCTGCGGATCGGTGATCGGCTTGCTGTGCCCGAGGTAGGTGATCCAGGCCGTGCCCGTGTACTCGTACCCGGCGTCCGCGTCGCCCTTGCGGACCGCCTCGCGGCTGCCGATGGACCCCTGGATGCCGGTGCGGTCGATCACGTCCGCGCCGGCCGCTTCGAACGCGATGCCCATGATCGAGCCGAGGATCAGCTGCTCGGTGAACGACTTCGACGTCACCGTCAGATGAGCCCCCTTCAGCGGCTCGCCCCGGCCGATCGAGCCCGGCTTCACGTCGTCGGTCAAGGGAGAGCCGCTGGTCAGGCCGCAACCGGCGGCCGCCAGCAGCAGACCCGCGGCCGCCAGGCACGTACGCCTCCTCATGGCTGCAAGCCCCGCGGCCGCAGCAGCAGTTCGACGATCGACGCCAGCCAGTCCACCAGCAGCGCCAGCACCACCGTGAGGACCGAACCCAGCACCAGCACCGGCATCCGCTGGTTGGTGATCCCGGTCGTGATCAGCACACCGAGGCCGCCGCCCCCGCCGAAGACCGCCAGGGTCGCCGTACCGACGTTCAGGACGAGGGCCGTGCGCACACCCGCGAGGATCAGCGGGACCGCGAGGGGGAGTTCGACCCTCCTCAGCACCCCCGAGGGGGACATGCCGATGCCGCGGGCCGCCTCCAGCAGGGTCGGGTCGTTTGCCTTCAGGCCCGTGATCGTGTTGGAGAGCACCGGCAGGATGGCGTAGACGATCATGCCGATCAGGGCGGCCCTGCGGCCGATGCCCAGCCAGATCACCAGGAGGGCGAGCAGACCGATCGCCGGGGTCGCCTGGCCCGTGTTGGCGAACGCCATCGCCACCGGCGTGGCCCTGCTCATCGCCCCGCGGGTCAGCAGGATGCCCAGCGGAATCGCGATGATCAGCACGAAGAACGTGGAGATCACGGTCAGCTGGATGTGCTGCCACAGCGCCTTGGTGACCTGGCCGCCCGACAGGGCGTTGCGGGTGAGCGCGTCCAGGTCGGCCTGCTGGAACCAGAGCCAGGTGGCGAGCAGCACGGCGATCAGGGCGACCGGCAGGAACGTCAGCTTCTGCCAGGTCAGACGAGCGGGCGGGCGCTGTGCCGAAGGCGCCTGCGCGACGGGCTCGGAGGTCTCCTCGACCCCCGTCGCCGTCACCGCTCCGCCGCCGGGCCGCCCACGCCCGCCGGGCCTTCGGCCCCCTCCTGCTCGGCGTGCGTCTGGGAGGCCCGCAGCGACTCCAGTTCGTGCTGGTGCTCCATCGCGTCGAGGCGGTCGGCCTCCAGCATCTCGTGCACGGAGTTCATGAGGGTCTCCATGTCGACGACGCCCGTGTACTCCCCGCGCCGCCCGGTCACCGCCACCCGCCCCGCGTTGTCGGTGAGCACCGCCTCCAGCGCGTCCCGCAGGGTCGCGTCCCGGGTGACCGTGTCGCTCACCAGGGTCCCGGCGCGGGCCAGCGAGCCCCGGGCCCGCATCAGATCGCCGCGCCGCAGCCACTTGTAGGGGCGGCGGCGCCGGTCGAGCAGCAGGATCTCGTTGCTGCCGCTGGTGCGCAGCAGGGTGAAGATCTCCTGGAGCGGGTCGTCGACCGTGACCGTCGGATAGTCGGTGATCTCCACGTCCCGTACGCGGGTCAGGTTCAGCCGCTTCAGCGCCGCGCCGGCGCCCACGAACCCGGACACGAAGTCGTCCGCCGGGTTGGTGAGGATCGCCTCGGGGGTGTCGAACTGCGCGATGTGCGACCGTTCGCGCAGCACGGCGATCCGGTCGCCGATCTTGATCGCCTCGTCGAAGTCGTGGGTGACGAAGACGATCGTCTTGTGCAGCTCGTGCTGGAGGCGGATCAGCTCGTCCTGGAGGTGATCCCGGGTGATCGGGTCCACCGCCCCGAACGGCTCGTCCATCAGCAGCACCGGCGGATCGGCGGCCAGTGCCCGGGCCACGCCCACGCGCTGCTGCTGCCCGCCGGACAGCCGGCGCGGGTAGCGGCCCTGGAACTCCCCGGGGTCGAGGCCCACGAGATCGAGGAGTTCCTCGGTGCGCTCCTTGATCCGCGCCTTCGGCCAGCCGATCATCCTGGGGACGATCCCGATGTTCTGCGCCACCGTCATGTGCGGGAAGAGCCCGGCGGACTGGATGGCGTAGCCGACCTTGCGGCGCAGCTTGACCGGGTCCATGTCGGTGACGTCCTCGCCGCCGATCCGGATGCGGCCGCCGGTCGGCTCGATCAGCCGGTTGATCATCTTGAGCGTGGTCGACTTGCCGCAGCCCGAGGGGCCGACGAAGACGACGACCTCGCCCGCCTTGATCTGCATGCTCACGTTGTCCACGGCCGGCTGCGCACCGCCGGGGTAGCGCTTGGTCAGGTTCTCCAGCTCGATCGAGGCGCCGTGGTCGCCGGTCTCAGGCACGGATCCCCCTGGGAATGGTCAGCCGTCCGAGCAGGACGTACCCGGCGTCGAACAGCAGCGCCAGGATGATGATGCCGAGCGTGCCCGCGAGGACCTGGTTGAGCGCGTTGGCGCTGCCCAGCGAGGCGAGGCCGCGGAAGATGACGTTGCCGAGCCCGGGGCCGGAGGCGTACGCTGCGATGGCCGCGATGCCCATCAGCATCTGGGTGGAGACGCGGATCCCGGTCAGGATGGGCGGCCAGGCCAGCGGCAGCTCGATCCGCAGCAGCCGGGCCGGCCGGGACATCCCGATGCCCGTGGCCGCGTCCACCAGAGCGGGATCGACCCCGCGCAGCCCGACGATCGCGTTGCGCACGACCGGCAGCAGCCCGTACAGCGTCAGTGCGATCACCGTGGGCGGCACGCCGAGGCCCACGAGGGGGATGAGCAGACCGATCAGGGCGAGTGCCGGCACGGTCAGGATGGTGGCGGTGGTCAGGGTCGCGAGGTTCCCGGCCCACTCACTGCGGTACGTGACCACGCCGATCAGCACCCCGATCGCGGTCGCCACGACCATGCACTGGAAGACCACGCTCGCGTGCTGGTAGGCGTCCGTGAGGAGCTGCTGGTGCCGGTTGACCAGGTACTCCCAGAAGTTCACACGCGCTCACCCCTCCACGTCAGGTCTCCTCCGCGGCCTGCTCCACGAGCGGGATGATCCGCAGCGGAACGGGGTTCTCCATGACGATCGCCGTGGAGGCCCGGACGATGCCATCAAAACCGACGACCCTGTCGATCACACGCTGGAGATCGGCGTTGGAGCGGGCCACGAGACGGCACAGCATGTCCCCGGTGCCGGTGGTCGTGTGCAGCTCCAGCACCTCCGGCACGGTCGCCAAGTGGGCCCGTACATCGGGCCCTTGCCCCTGCCGGATCTGGAGCGTGGCGAACGCCGTGACCGGGTAGCCGAGCGCGGCCGGATCCACCTGCGGTCCGAATCCGCGGATGACTCCGTTCGACTGAAGCCGGTCCAGCCGCGCCTGCGCGGTGCCCCGGGCCACCCCCAGCCGCCGGGACATCTCCAGCACCCCGATCCGCGGCTCCCGGGCGAGCAGCAGAATGATCCGGCCGTCCAGATGATCGATCGCCACAGCAGCCTCCGGCATGGTCATCATGTACAGAAAGGCGGCCGTTACGGCCGTATTGCTGAACAGATTGCCCAGTCAAAACACAAACTATTGCGCACCTTGCCGGGCAGGGAGACGCTGCGGCTATGACGCAGACCACAGACCACACTCCCGACACCGCCCGGCAGGCCGACCCCTTCCCGGTCAAGGGAATGGACGCGGTCGTCTTCGCCGTGGGCAACGCCAAGCAGGCGGCGCACTACTACTCCACCGCCTTCGGCATGAAGCTGGTCGCCTACTCCGGACCGGAGAACGGCAGCCGCGAGACCGCTGCGTACGTCCTGGAGAACGGCTCCGCCCGCTTCGTCCTCACCTCGGTCATCAAGCCCACCACCGACTGGGGCCACTTCCTCGCGCAGCACGTGGCCGAGCACGGCGACGGTGTGGTCGACCTCGCCATCGAAGTCCCGGACGCGCGCGCCGCGTACGCCTACGCCCTGGAGCACGGCGCCCGCTCGGTCGCCGAGCCGTACGAGCTGAAGGACGAGCACGGCACGGTCGTCCTGGCCGCCATCGCCACCTACGGCGAGACCCGTCACACCCTGGTCGAACGCTCCGGCTACGACGGCCCCTATTTGCCCGGTTACGTCGCCGCCGAGCCGATCGTGGAGCCGCCCGCCCAGCGCACCTTCCAGGCGATCGACCACTGTGTGGGCAACGTCGAACTCGGCCGCATGAACGAATGGGTCGGCTTCTACAACAAGGTGATGGGCTTCACGAACATGAAGGAGTTCGTGGGCGACGACATCGCCACCGAGTACAGCGCCCTGATGTCGAAGGTCGTCGCCGACGGCACGCTCAAGGTCAAGTTCCCGATCAACGAGCCGGCCGTCGCCAAGAAGAAGTCCCAGATCGACGAGTACCTTGAGTTCTACGGCGGCGCGGGCGTGCAGCACATCGCGCTCAACACGGGCGACATCGTGCAGACCGTCCGCACGATGCGCGCGGCCGGCGTCGAGTTCCTCAACACGCCCGACTCCTACTACGACACGCTGGGGGAGTGGGTCGGCGAGACCCGTGTCCCGATCGACACCCTGCGCGAGCTGAAGATCCTCGCGGACCGTGACGAGGACGGCTACCTGCTGCAGATCTTCACCAAGCCGGTCCAGGACCGTCCGACCGTCTTCTTCGAGATCATCGAACGCCACGGCTCGATGGGCTTCGGCAAGGGCAACTTCAAGGCCCTGTTCGAGGCGATCGAACGCGAGCAGGACCGCCGCGGCAACCTGTAGCCGCCGCGACCCAGGGTCGTGCGGGTGTCACGGGGCACCCGCACGACCCGCCGACGCCGCGCGGGCCCGTCCCGCCGGGGCCGGTCGGCGTGGTGCGGGCCCGTGCCTCGCCGGATGGCGGCGAGGCCGTGGCGGTGTGAGCCGGCCGAGCCCGGCTATCCCGCCCCGCCGTCCATCTGTGGCACTCCTCCGTCCGGTGGTTCGCCCAGCGCCTTCAGTGCCGCCCGCGCCGCGGGTACCCCCAGCGGGGAGAAGTGCGGGTTGATCCGAAGTGCCTCCGTGAGGCGCCGGCGGGCCGCGCCGTCGCGCCCCAGCTCACGCTCGATCACGCCCCGGTGGTACATGGCCACCGCGTCCTTCATCCCGCCCCCGCGCAGGGGATCAGTCGCCACCAGCGCGAACCGCAGGCCCTCCCGGGACTGCCCGGCACGGTGCAGCGCCCACCCCAGTGCGTCGGCGACCTCCGTCGCGGGCCGGCGCCTCCACTCCGCCCGCAGACGCCGTACCGCCGCCCCCGGATCGCCGTGGTCGGCCTCGAACCGCCCCAGCACCAGCTCCTCGTCGGCCCCGCCCGCGGCAGCGCCCCGCACCCGCTCCCGCAGCAGGTCGTACTGCACCCGGGCCGCGTCCGGCATGCGCAGCGACTCGTACAACTCGCCGAGTTCCAGGGCGTACCGCGGACACGGCTGCCGGGCGAGGGCCGCCCGGTAGGCGTTCAGTGCCTCCGTCGGCCGGCCGAGGGCGGCCAGGGCACGGCCCTGCCCGGCCTGCGCGGCCCGCTGGTCGGCGTCGAGGCGGACCGCCTCCCGGAAGTGCCGCAGCGCGACGCCGGGATCCCCTCGTTCGAACGCCAGTTGACCCGCCTGCTCCAGATAGGCGGCCCGCTCGGCGGGAGCCCGCGCGCCCGCCACCGCGTCCGCCAGCGAGGCCGCCGCGTCCTCCCGCCAGCCCCGGTCCCGGTAGACGGCGGCCGCCCGCGCCAGCACGGCGGGGCCGGAGCGCACCCCGGTCAGCCGGTCCAGCGTCCGCTTGGCCGCCTTCTGGTCCCCGAGCCCGGTGTACGCGTCGATGAGCAGCGGATACGTCGCCCACCGCCGCGGCTCCAGCTCCAGCGCCGCCTCACCCCACCGGCGCGCGGCCGGAAAGTCCCCGCGGGCGAGCGACAGCGCGGCAAGACCCGCCAGGGCACGGGTGTTGCGCTGCGGCCGCACCCTCAGCGACGTCCGCAGCGCCTTCTCGGCACGCGGGTAGTACGCCGGGTCCGCGAGGCGCCGCCCCTGCTCCGCATAGGCCGTCCCGAGCACCGCCCAGGACGCCGCGTCCCCGGGCCGCTCGCGCACGGCCCCGGCCCGCTCGTCGACCAGCTCCGCCAGGTCGGGCAGCGCGGCCGGCACTCCGCTGTCGAGCGCCGCCATGGCCGGCGCCCCCGGAGACGGCGCGGCGGGTCCGGCCGGCCGCTCCCGCGGCACCAGCACCAGCACCCCGCCCAGTACGGCACACCCGGCGACGGAAGCGATCAGCACCGGCCGCGAGCGCACGCGGCGCTTCCAGCCGCTCTCCGGCCCCACCGGGCCCTCCTGCTGGTTCTCCATGGGCCTCACTGTGCGTCAGTACGACGACCCCACCCGGGCAGCCGAAGGGTGCCGCCGACGGGGTTCACACCGATGGCCCCGGGTGCGAACCTTTGATCATGAGCCGTATCGAAGCGCCCAGCTCCGAGGACACCGCAGCGACCGGCGACCTCGTGGACCTGCTGCTCAGCGGCCTCCCGGCCGAAGCGGTCCTCACCGACCCCGACGTCACGGCCTCCTACGCCAACGACATGGCGAGCTTCTGCCCGGCCGGCACCCCGGCCGTGGTCGTGCTGCCCCGCACGACCGAGCAGGTCCAGCACGTGATGCGCACCGCCACCGCCCTGCGTGTCCCCGTCGTCCCGCAGGGCGCCCGCACCGGACTGTCCGGCGCCGCCAACGCCTCCGACGGCTGCATCGTGCTCTCCCTGACGAAGATGGACCGGATCCTGGAGATCAACCCGGTCGACCGCGTCGCCGTCGTCGAACCGGGCGTGATCAACGCCGCCCTGTCCCGGGCCGTCGGCGCACACGGCCTCTACTATCCGCCGGACCCCTCCAGCTGGGAGATGTGCACGATCGGCGGCAACATCGGCACGGCCTCCGGCGGCCTGTGCTGCGTCAAGTACGGCGTGACCGCCGAGTACGTCCTCGGCCTCGACGTCGTCCTCGCCGACGGCCGCCTCATGTCCACCGGCCGCCGCACCGCCAAGGGCGTCGCCGGTTACGACCTGACCCGGCTGTTCGTCGGCTCGGAGGGCTCGCTCGGCGTCGTCGTACGGGCCGTCCTCGGGCTGCGCCCCAAGCCGCCCGAGCAGCTGGTGCTGGCCGCCGAGTTCGCCTCCGCCGCGGCGGCCTGCGACGCCGTCTGCCGCATCATGGAGGGCGGCCACGTCCCGTCACTCCTCGAACTCATGGACCGTACGACGGTCAAGGCCGTCAACGCGATGGCGCAGATGGGCCTCCCCGAGAGCACCGAGGCCCTGCTGCTGGCCGCGTTCGACACCACCGCCCCGGCCGCCGACCTCGCCGCCGTCGGTGCCCTGTGCGAGGCGGCCGGCGCCACCCAGGTCGTGCCCGCCGACGACGTGGCCGAGTCCGAACTGCTGCTCCAGGCCCGGCGGTTGTCGCTCACCGCGCTGGAGGCGGTCAAGGGCGTGACGATGATCGACGACGTGTGCGTGCCACGCTCCCGGCTCGGCGCCATGCTCGAAGGGGTGGACCGGATCGCCGGGAAGTACCAGCTCACCATCGGCGTCGTCGCCCATGCGGGCGACGGCAACACCCACCCGACGGTCTGCTTCGACCCGGCGGACCCCGACGAGTCCCGGCGCGCCCGCGAGTCCTTCGACGAAATCATGGCCCTCGGCCTGGAACTCGGCGGCACCATCACCGGCGAGCACGGCGTCGGCGTCCTGAAGAAGGAGTGGCTGGCGCGCGAGATCGGCCCCGTGGGCATGGAGATGCAACGGGCCGTCAAACAGGCCTTCGACCCGCTGAACATCCTGAACCCGGGCAAGCTCTTCTGAAGCCCCCGCCCTCACTGGGCGAGCAACTGGGCCAGCTCGTCGTCCAGCCCCAGCTGCTCGCCCTCCGTCCCCGGCGGGACCACCCGCAGCGTGCGCTCCAGCCAGGCCGACACCGCCGCCGCCGGAGCCTCCAGCAGGGCGTCCCCGTCGGGTGAACTCAGCGCCATCAGCACGACGCCGCGCCCTTCCGTCTTCGTCGGCCACACCCGCACGTCCCCCTGCCCGCAGGGCCGGAAGACGCCTTCCACCAGCAGGTCCCGGGCGAACGTCCAGTACACCGGGTGCTGGGTGTCGATGTGGAAGGTGACGTGGACGGCGTAGGGGTCGTCGGTGAGGTACCCGAGCCGGGCGGGCACCGGGACCCTGCGTGCGGGCGACAGGACGAGCTTCAGCTCCAGTTCCCGCTCCACGACGGTGTGCATGGCGGTCTTCCCTTCTCCTGACGGCTGCCCGTTGCGGGCCGGTCAGGAGGAGAGAGCGGGCCACGGCCGCGGCATTACGCGACTTGCCGGGAGTTTTCCCGCAGGGGGATCCGCGGCGGCGGTGCGGTGCGTAGCACATCGGTGCTCGAAAGGGTCGGGTCCGGTGGGAGCGGCGGTGTGGCTTGCGCGGGTCTGATAGATGTGGAGGCCCCCATTTGACCCCCGAGCAGATACGGGACGACGGACATGAGCGCCCCAACCCCGGCCCCCGGTGACGACAGGCCCCGCGAAGGGTATTACCCGGACCCTTCCATTCCTGGATATGTCCGGTACTGGAACGGTGCCTCCTGGGTGCCGGGCACCAGCCGTCCGGCGCCCGGGGAGGGCGAGTCGCTCGCGCCGCCGCCCGGAGCGGGTGCGGCGCAGCCCGCCCCGGTCGAGGAGACCGGCCCGCACTTCTTCGACGAGGACCCGGTCGAGGAGCCGTCCGCCGCCGACGCCCAGCACGGCAGCCGTCCCGAACCGGCCTCGGCCTGGGGCGCCGACCGTTCCCGCCAGTCCGGCTTCGGCGGCGGCCAGGACCGCCGTGTCTCGTGGGGCGCGCCGCAGGGTGCACAGGCCGCGGCCCCGCAGGGCGCCCAGGGCGCCGACCCGAGGCTGCCGCACACCGGCCAGCGACCCGACGGGGAGTCCGCGCGCACCGGCACGACGGACGCCTCCCCGGCCGACCGGGAGGCGAACGCCGCGGCGAGGGGCAGCACGTTCGTGTTCCGCCGCCCGACGGGGAAGTCCGGGGGAGGGGCGCCGGCCGACGCGCCCGACGACGGCACGATGACGTTCCGCGCGGTGTCCCCGCGTACGGGCCCGGCCGGCGGTGCGGAACCGGCCGGGGGACCGGGGGCCGGGGACCGTGGCGCGGCCGCGGCCGGCGCGCAGGGCGGTGCCGGTGGCTCCGGGGGCAGTTCTCCGGCTCCGGGTTTCGGACCGGCGGGTGCGGGCGGATCGGGCAGCGGCTCGGCGGCGTCCGGGTTCGGCGCGCAGGGCGGGGCGTCCGGCGGTGGCTTCGGGCCGCCCGGCTCGGGCGGTGCGGCGCCGGCCTTCGGAGGCCGGCCCGGTTCGGCGGACTCCGGCGGGAGCCCGTCGGGACCCACGTTCGGCCCGCAGGCCGGGCCGACCGGTCCGGGGAGCGGTTCCGCGGGGCCCGGTTTCGGCGCCGGCAAGGCGGCCGCCGCCCGGGCCACCACCGCTCAGGCAGGGGCCGGGAGCGCCGGCGCACCGGCCTCCGGGGCCGCCCCGGCCGCACTGTCCGGACCCCAGGCGGCACCCACCGTCCCTCCGCAGTCCGGCGGACCCGGCACCGCCCGGCCCGGTACCGCCGCCTCCCCGTCCGGCACCCCGCTCAGCCCGGGCCCGGGCGGGGGCCAGTCCTCCTGGGCGCAGCAGGTGCACCGGCTGGCCGGAGCCGCCGGCGGGGACGAGCAGCCCGTCGCGCCCTGGAAACCGCCCGTCGAGGACGTGTTCCAGGCGGCCGCCCGGCGCCAGGCGGAGGCACGCCCCGCCGGGCTCGGCAAGCGCCTGGCCGCCCGGCTGCTGGACACCGTCGTGCTCGCGGCCCTCACCGCCACGGCCGCCGTACCGCTCGGCACCGCGGCGATCGACCACGTCAACGAGAAGATCGACGCGGCCAAGCTCTCCGGCGAGACCGTCACGGTCTGGCTGCTCGACGGCACCACCTCCGTCCACCTCGGCATCATCCTGGCCGTCCTGCTGCTCGCCGGTGTCCTGTGCGAGGTGCTGCCGACCGCCAAGTGGGGCCGCACGCTCGGCAAGAAGCTGATGGGCCTGGAAGTGCGGGACATCGAGGCCCACGACTCCCCGGAGTTCGGCGCGGCCCTGCGCCGCTGGCTGGTCTACAGCGTGCCCGGGCTCCTCGTCGTCGGGATCGTCGGCGTCGCCTGGTGCCTCTTCGACCGGCCCTGGCGCCAGTGCTGGCACGACAAGGCGGCGCACACGTTCGTGGCGGGCTGAGGCTCCCTCGGACAGCCGTCCGCCGGATGCGGAGCCCGGGGGTTCGCGGTCGACTCGGGCCATGAGCAGTGAACCGCCCCCCGGCCCCGGTCAGGAACCGCCGGAAGACGACCCGTTCAGGAAGCGCCCCCCGAACGAGCCTCCGGGCGAGGGCACGGGACCCCCCTACGGCAGCGAACCCCCGCCCTACGGGGGCGGCGGCCCGGGCGGTCCCGGCGGTCCTGCCGACGGCCCGGGCGGCGGCTTCGGCGGAGGTCCCCCCGGCGGCGGTCCCCCTGGTGGTGGCGTTCCCCCCGGCGGTGGCCCTTACGGCGGCGGCCCCTATCCCACCGACCCCCTCGCCGGCATGCCCCCGCTCGGCGACAGCGTCCTGCGCACGCTCGCGCGCATCATCGACATGATCCTGGTGGGTGCCGTCGTCTGGCTGCTCACCTGGGCCCTGAACGTCGACGAGTACGACGTGGACAGCAACCGCATCGAGGTCGGCAAGTCGCTCTGGCAGGCGGCCGTCGCCGCCGTCCTCTACATCGCCTACGACACCGTCATGACCGCGCGGAACGGCCAGACCCTCGGCAAGCAGCTGCTGCGCATGCGCGTGGCCAACCTGGACAACGGTGCGACGCCCTCCGTGCAGATGGCGCTGCTGCGGGCCGCGGTGCTGTGGATCCCGTTCGCCTTCTGCTGCTTCTGCTTCTGGACCGCGATCTCGGGCGGCTGGAGCTACTTCGACCGGCCCTACAAGCAGGGCCTGCACGACAAGGCGGCCAAGACGGTCGTGGTCAGCACCAGATGAGGGAGCCGGCGAACCGCAGTCGGTGAAGAAGGGTCAGCGGGCGGTCAGGAGGCCGCCCGTTCGCGGACCGGCTCCGGGGCCTGTGAAGGGACCGAGGCCCGGAGCGGCTCGGGGGGCGCGGGCTGTTCCACCGCGGCCGGGCGCTTCCCGGGCAGTGGCACGGTCATGGCGACCAGCAGCCCCAGGGCGAGTGCCGCGAGGGCGATGATGGCGATCCCCGCACCCGAACTCGTCTGGGACAGCAGCAGCATGGCGAGGGTCGAGAAGATCACGGTGCATGAGCCGTAGGCGAGCTGTGCGGCGGTCGGACGGGGCATGGCCATCATGTCCTCGAAAGTGGGGGTCCACGGGGGTGTCGGCCTGGCATTCCGCCGGCTTCCGGGCGTTTTGCCGAACGACATTCTCTCGGGCAGGGTGCCCGACCGGAACCGGCGGTAAGCGTGACCTAATCAACAAGGGCGGTGCACAGGGGGCGCACGGAGTCATGATGTCCATCCAGTGGACAGGTGCACGCGCCCACACGGCCGGTGGGGCGGCCCGGCACGGCCGACGGGACGGTGCCGCACGGCCGGTGGGGAGGGTCGCGGGACAACCGTTTGGTTGTCCGTAAAACGAACGTTGCCTCCGCATAGTGCACTTGACCTGTCCAAGTCAAGGTCTGTCTTTTCTTCTAAACCTCTAGTCAAATGTCGTCACTTGACTACACGCGTTGATCACGCGCGCGCGGATTTCCATGACCGGGACCCTGCCTGCCGCGCGCCCGAACGCGGGGGAGGATCTCAAGTGACCAGTAGACCCTGGACGTTCAGAGCGGCCGCCATAAGCGTGGCGCTCGCGGCGGCCACCGCCACCGCCTCCACGTACGCGGTGGCCGACGACGCCTCGGCCCCCCGGTCCACCACCGTGGACCGGCACGACCCGGCGGATCGTCACCACGACGAGCACGACCTCGAAGGCCCGCTGAGCAAGACGCAGGACGCTCAGCGCCAGGAGGCCCTGAAGCAGGTCATATCGGGCAAGAACAAGGTCAAGAACCGCGAGGGTTCGAAGGTCGTCCAGCTCAAGGGCAAGAAGGGCGACGACAAGTACGTCGAGCTCGGCCGCGAGAAGACCGACAAGATCTTCACGATCCTGGTCGAGTTCGGGGACAAGGTCGACAGCCGCTACGGCGGCACCGCGGGCCCGCTGCACAACGCGATACCCAAGCCCGACCGCAAGAAGGACAACTCCACGGCGTGGAGGGCCGACTACGACCAGGAGTACTTCCAGGACCTGTACTTCGGTCACGGCAAGGGCGTCGACTCGGTCAAGACCTACTACGAGAAGCAGTCCTCGGGCCGCTACTCCGTCGACGGTGAGGTCTCCGACTGGGTCAAGGTCCCCTACAACGAGGCTCGTTACGGCAACAACGCCTGCGGTGACACCAACTGCCCCAGCGTGTGGAACGTCGTCAGTGACGGTCTGAACGCCTGGGTCGCCCAGCAGAAGGCCGCGGGCCGCACCGACGCCCAGATCAAGGCGGACGTCGCCCGGTTCGACGAGTGGGACCGTTACGACTTCGACGGCGACGGCGACTTCAACGAGCCCGACGGCTACATCGACCACTTCCAGATCGTGCACGCGGGCGAGGACGAGTCCGCGGGCGGCGGCGCCCAGGCCACCGACGCGATCTGGGCCCACCGCTGGTACGCCTTCGGCACCGACGCCGGCGCCACCGGCCCCGAGAACAACAAGCTCGGCGGCGCGAAGATCGGCGACACCGGCATCTGGGTCGGCGACTACACCGTCCAGCCGGAGAACGGCGGACTCGGCGTCTACGCCCACGAGTACGGCCACGACCTCGGTCTGCCGGACCACTACGACACCTCGGGCGGCGAGAACTCCACCGGTTTCTGGACGCTGATGTCGTCCGGTTCCTGGCTCGGCACCGGCAAGAACGAGATCGGCGACCTGCCCGGCGACATGACCGCCTGGGACAAGCTGCAGCTCGGCTGGCTGAACTACGACAAGGCCAAGGCCGGCGTCAACTCCTGGCACAAGCTGGGCGTGGCCGAGTACAACACCAAGCACAAGCAGGCCCTGGTCGTCGACCTGCCCAAGAAGGCGGTCACCACCGAGATCGTCGCCCCCGCCGAGGGCAAGACCCAGTGGTGGAGCGGCAGCGGTGACAACCTCAAGAACACGCTGACGCGTTCGGTCGACCTCACCGGCAAGTCCAAGGCGCAGCTGGCCCTCGACGGCTGGTACGACATCGAGGCCAACTACGACTACCTCTACACCGAGGTCTCGACCGACGGCGGCGCCAACTGGACCGCTCTCGACGGCACGGTGGACGGCCAGCCGATCCCGCGCGACGGCAGCGACAAGCCGGTCCTGACCGGCACGGTCGACGGCTACAAGAAGCTCGCCTTCTCGCTCGACGCCTACGCCGGCAAGAAGATCGACCTGCGCTTCCGCTACCAGACCGACGGCGGTGTGGCCCAGAAGGGCTTCGCGGCCGACTCGATCACGGTGACCGCCGACGGCACGCCGGTCTTCTCCGACAACGCCGAGAGCGCGGACGCCGCGTGGAAGGCCAACGGCTTCTCCCGCATCGGCGCGTCCTTCACCAAGGACTACGCGCAGTACTACATCGCCGAGAACCGGCAGTACGTCTCGTACGACAAGACGCTGAAGGTCGGCCCGTACAACTTCGGCTTCACGGCGCGCCCGGACTGGGTGGAGCACTACGCGTACCAGAACGGCCTGCTGATCTGGAAGTGGGACACCTCCCAGGCGGACAACAACACCAGCCAGCACAAGGGCACCGGTCTGGTCCTGCCGATCGACTCGCACCCGGACCAGCTGAAGTGGGCCGACGGCACGCTGATGCGCAACCGCGTCCAGGCCTACGACTCGCCGTTCAGCCTCTACCGCACCGACGGCATGACGCTGCACAAGGCGGACGTGGCGAAGTACATCCCGGGCTCGAAGGGCGTCTCGGTCTTCAACGACCGGAAGAACGACTACTACGACGAGTCGAACCCGACCGCGGGTGTCAAGATCACTGACACCAACACGAAGATCAAGATCCTCAAGGAAGCCAAGGACGGCTCGACGATCGAGCTGGAGGTTGGCGCCGCGGGTAAGTAATCCGCGTTCTTGCAGGTCAGAACATGATCGGCGGTGACCCACTGGCGGGTCACCGCCGATCCGTGTTTAGGTGCGTCCTGTGGCTCTCTTATTGACACCGACCGACACGGGGGGATGAGCGCATGGCCGCAGGAGGCTTCTGCAAGCTGCCGAACGGCACCGTGGTGGTGGCACTGAACCTGCCCAGCCCCGCCGTCGACGGCCCCGGCGCCGTCCGTGTCCTTGTTCACTCCGTGAACCGCGCCCGGGCCCTGACCAGGCTCCGCAACCTCGGTCTGCGATCGGTCTACCTGCGCGGCAACGCCGCTCCGCCGACCCCCGACGAGATCACCGCGGTCCTGCACCACCCGGACGGCCTCATATGGCGCACGGCCCCCGACAACGGTGTCGCGTCCGGCCCCGACCTGGTCCAGGAGCTGTGGCGCCCGATCAGAGCCCTCCTGCGGCGCCCGCCGGCCCACACCTGACCCACCGGGGGCCGGGCCGCCGGACTACTGCACGACCGGCTTGCCCGACAGCTCCACACCCGCCTCGCGCAGCTCCTCCAGGGCCCGCTCGGTGCTCTCCTGGGCCACTCCGGCCGTCAGGTCCAGCAGGACGTGCGTTCGGAAGCCCTCGCGGGCGGCGTCCAGGGCCGTGGCCCGTACGCAGTGGTCCGTGGCGATGCCGACCACGTCGACCTCGGTGACCTCGCGGGAGCGCAGCCAGTCGGCCAGGGGCGTGCCGTTCTCGTCGGTGCCCTCGAAGCCGCTGTACGCCGCCGAGTACGCCCCCTTGTCGAACACGGCGTCGATCGAGCCGGAGGCGACCGCGGGGGCGAAGTTGGGGTGGAAGCCGACGCCCTCCGTGCCGGCGACGCAGTGCGCGGGCCAGGAGCGGGCGTAGTCCGGGTTGGCGGAGAAGTGGCCGCCGGGGGCGATGTGGTGGTCGCGGGTGGCCACGACGTGCTGGTAGCCGGACCCGGCGGCCTGCCCGATCAGTTCCGTGACGGCGGCGGCCACGTCGGCACCGCCGGACACCGCGAGGCTGCCCCCCTCGCAGAAGTCGTTCTGCACATCGACGACGATCAAGGCGCGGCGCATGGTCGGTGTCCTTCGGCTCTGAGGTCTATGAGGTCGGCAAGCCCGGCCGGTGAACCACCGAGCCTATTGACAAAGCGGAGCGGTCGGGAGGGGTCTCGGCTCGGCGCATCGGCACACCGCCTTTAGCTACCCGAGCTGTCGTGCAGGTACTCCGTGGGCAGGACGGGCTCCCCGCGCGAGAGCTGCGTGGCCGACATCGGCAGCCCCGCGCGCGCCCTCGTGTGGCGCTCGCGCGCCGTGTCCAGGGGCTCACGCGCCACCACCTCGCCCCCCTTGACCAGCTCGACCAGGAGCTGCCGGTCCGCGAGCCCGCCCGGTACCGGCCCGGTGCCGATCACCTCGGCCTCGGCGACCCCGTGGGAGTCCAGCCGCCGCGCGGCCCACTTGCGTCCGCCGACCGACGTCTTGCCGCCGGTGGACTTCTTCGCCACCGGCACCAGCGGCGCCTTCGGGTCGGACGACTCGGCCCGCGCGACCAGCTTGTAGACCATCGAGGAGGTGGGGTGGCCGGAGCCGGTCACCAGCTGCGTGCCGACGCCGTACGCGTCCACCGGCGCCGCGGCCAGCGAGGCGATCGCGTACTCGTCCAGGTCCGAGGTCACGACGATCTTCGTGTCCCTCGCGCCCAGCTCGTCCAGCTGCTGCCGCACCCGGTGGGCGACCAGCAGCAGGTCGCCGGAGTCGATCCGCACCGCGCCCAGCTCGGTCCCGGCGACCTCGACGGCCGTGCGGACCGCCTCGGCGACGTCATAGGTGTCCACCAGCAGCGTGGTGCCGCGGCCCAGCGTGTGCACCTGGGCCTGGAAGGCGTCCCGCTCGCTGTCGTGCAGCAGGGTGAAGGCGTGCGCGGAGGTGCCGACGGTGGGGATGCCGTAGCGGAAGCCGGCCGCCAGGTCGGAGGTGGTCGCGAAGCCGCCGACGTACGCGGCCCGGGAGGCCGCCACCGCCGCCAGCTCGTGGGTGCGCCGGGCACCCATCTCGATCAGCGGCCGGTCACCCGCGGCCGCCGACATGCGCGAGGCGGCAGCCGCGATCGCCGAGTCGTGGTTGAGGATCGACAGGATCACCGTCTCCAGCAGGACGCACTCGGCGAAGGTGCCCTCGACCCGCATGATCGGCGAGCCCGGGAAGTACACCTCGCCCTCGGGGTAACCCCAGATGTCGCCGCTGAACCGGTAGCCGGAGAGCCACCGCAGGGTCTCTTCGTCGACGATCCCCCGCTCGCGCAGGAAAGTCAGCACGCCCGTGTCGAAGCGGAAGTTCTCCACCGCGTCCAGCACCCGGCCGGTGCCTCCCACGACGCCGTAGCGGCGCCCCTCCGGCAGCCGCCGGGTGAAGACCTCGAACACGCTCCGCCGCTCGGCGGTGCCCGCCTCGAGGGCGGCCCGCAGCATCGTCAGCTCGTACTGGTCCGTGAAGAGCGCCGTCGAGGGGACGTCCACCGGCAGCCCAAGGTCCGCTGTGTTCATGGAAGGGAGCGTACCCCCATTTCGTCAATCTGACGATTGCAGTCCTCGGGCACGCGATCGCCTTGCGGCCAGGCCCGTTTGTGCGACTACCCCCCTCGGGTGGCAGCATGGGCAGTGTGACGTCACCCGCGCCCCTGGAGATCGAACGCACCGAGTCGGCGGAGGAGGTCTTCGCCGTTCCCGAGCCGGACGTCCCGTGGGTCACGATCGTCCACAACGACCCGGTCAACCTCATGAGCTACGTGACGTACGTCTTCCAGACGTACTTCGGCTACTCCAAGGACAAGGCCACCAAGCTCATGCTCGACGTCCACCACAAGGGCCGGGCGGTCGTCTCCAGCGGCAGCCGCGAGGAGATGGAGCGCGACGTGCAGGCCATGCACGGCTACGGCCTGTGGGCCACCCTCCAGCAGGACCGCAAGTAGCCAGCATCCCGCCCAGCAGCGAAAAGGCGTTCATGCCCGGAACCTTCGAACCGCTCCCCGGCGGCGGCGCGGCCGTCGCCCTCGACGACGTCGAGATCTCCATCATCCGGTCGCTGGCCGTCCAGCTCCTGGAGCTCATCGGCCCCGGCCCCGCCGAGGACGCCTCCGACGACCCGCTCGCCGAGCTGTTCGCCGAGGGGCCGAGCGAGCCCCCCGGCGATCCGGTGCTCAGGCGGCTCTTCCCGGACGCCTACAGCGACCCCGAGCAGCCCGCCTCGCCGCGGGACGCCGAGGAGCAGCGGGCGCTCTCGGCGGAGTTCCGCCGCTACACCGAGAACGACCTGCGGGCCGGCAAGCGCGACAGCGCCCTCGCCGTGATCCGCTCCCTCGACGCGCTCTCCTCGGCCTCCGCCGGTGAGGGCGGCGCGGTGCTGAAGCTGTCGCCGGCGGAGTCCCAGCAGTGGCTCGGGGCCCTGAACGACCTGCGGCTCGCGATCGGCTCCCGGCTGGAGATCACCGACGACGAGGACACCGACCTCCTCTACCGCCTTCCGGACGACGACCCGCGCAAGCCGATGGTGATGGCCTACCTCTGGCTGGGCGGACTCCAGGAAACGCTGGTCGGAACCCTTATGCCCTGATCGGTGCAGGTCCTGTGACCGGCGGGTGACCGAACTGTGTTCGCTCAGAGGACACTCAAATCCGGATAACGATCGCGTCACCGCACCCGCCTTCTATGGCCACTTCGGGTGCGTTTTGTCTGCTTTTCCCTGTGTGGTGCGCCACATCGTGCCCTCGTGATCAGTGTTTCGGGCGTGATAAATCTTCACGACCGCCCGGCAGAACACCACCCGAATGTTCAGCCGGGTGCGCCACCGAGCCGGCAACCGCCGGCCAGGCACGAGCGGGCTCGCGGGCCCGCTCAGCTCCATCATTCCGGGGGGATCGAAACCCGATCCGAGGCCGACGAGAGGCCCGGGTCGGCATGGAGAAAGGCGCACCACACATGACCTCTGCGCAGGTCGACACGGAGAAGGCACCTGAAGAGGGCTACGAGCGCGGACTCGGCAGCCGTCAGGTCCAGATGATCGCGATCGGCGGCGCCATCGGCGTCGGCCTGTTCATGGGAGCCGGGGCGAACATCGCCAAGGCCGGGCCCAGCATCATCCTCATGTACGCCCTCGCGGGCGTGATCATCTTCTTCATCATGCGAGCCCTGGGCGAGCTGCTGCTCTACCGTCCGGTCTCCGGCTCCTTCGCCGAGTACGCCCGCGAGTTCCTCGGCCCGTTCTTCGGGTACGTCACGGGCTGGACGTACTGGCTCATGTGGGTGGTCACCGGCATGGCCGAACTCACGGCCGCCGCGATCTACATCCACTTCTGGTTCCCCGAGATCCCGCAGTGGGTCAGCGCCCTGGTGTTCCTGGTGGTGCTCTTCGGCGTCAACCTGATCTCCGTCAAGATCTTCGGCGAGGTCGAGTTCTGGTTCTCGATGATCAAGGTCACGGCCATCATCGGCATGATCGTCATCGGTCTCGGCGTGCTCACCCTCGGCTTCTCCGACGCCGGTGACACCGCCGCCGTCTCCAACCTCTGGTCGCACGACGGCTTCTTCCCGAACGGCATCGGCTCCAGCCTGATGACGCTCCAGGGCGTCATGTTCGCCTACCTCGCCGTCGAGCTCGTCGGTGTCACCGCGGGCGAGTCCGAGAGCCCCGAGAAGACCCTGCCCAAGGCCATCAACACCCTGCCCTGGCGCATCATCGTCTTCTACGTCGGCGCGCTGCTGGTGATCCTCTCCGTCGTCAAGTGGACCGAGTTCTCCGCCGGCGAGAGCCCCTTCGTGCACGCCTTCGGCAAGATCGGCATCCCGCTCGCCGCCGGCATCGTCAACTTCGTCGTGCTCACCGCGGCCCTGTCGTCCTGCAACTCGGGCATGTACTCCACCGGCCGCATGCTGCGCGACCTGGCCGCCAACAGCGAGGCCCCGCAGGCGTTCGGCAAGCTCAACGCCCGCAAGACGCCCGCCGTCGGCATCACCGTCTCCGTGGCGCTCATGGGCATCGGTGTCGTCCTGAACTACGTCGTCCCGGAGAAGGCGTTCCTCTACGTCACCTCCGTCGCCACCGCGGCCGGCATCTGGACCTGGATGATGATCCTCGTCAGCCACATCCGCTACCGCGCCGCGGTCGACGCGGGCCGGCTGCGCGCCTCGTCCTTCCCCGCCCCCGGCGGAGCGCTCTTCAGCTGGGTCGCGCTCCTCTTCCTCATCGGCGTGACCTGCATGATCGCCTACGACAAGGACGCCCGGGTCTGCCTGTACGTCGCTGCCGGCTGGGCCGTCGCCCTCGGCATCGGCTGGGCGTTCCTCAAGCGCCGCAACCCGCAGCTCACCGAGCGCCGCGACCCGGAGTTCGAGCAGGTCGGCTGACCAACCCGCGGGACGCCCGCCGCAGGGAGTACTCGTGGCACTCCCTGCGGCCGCCGCTCAGGGCGTCCGGCATATGGGCCGTTCCGTACCAACCCTCGGTACGGAACGGCCCTTCTGCTTATCCTGGCGAGCATGCTGACCATCACCCAGGCCCTCGTCGACCAGATCGTCGCCCACGCGCGCAAGGATCACCCCGACGAGGCGTGCGGCGTCGTCGCCGGACCGGCCGGATCGGACCGGCCCGAGCGCTTCATCCCCATGCTGAACGCGGCCATGTCGCCCACGTTCTACGAGTTCGACTCCGGCGACCTGCTCAAGCTCTACCGCGAGATGGACGACCGCGACGAGGAGCCGGTGGTCATCTACCACTCCCACACCGCCACCGAGGCCTACCCCTCGCGCACCGACATCTCCTACGCCAACGAGCCCGGCGCCCACTACGTCCTGGTCTCCACCGCCGACACCGACGGGGCCGGCGAGTTCCAGTTCCGCTCCTTCCGGATCGTCGAGGGCGAGGTCACGGAGGAAGAGGTCCAGGTCGTCGAGGCCTACTGAGGGCCCCTGAACAGCACGGTCTCACTCCCCGATCCGAAATCGTCCGCGATGTGGGATCACATTCCAGTACCCGGACCGGGAATCGATACGATGACCCCATGGTTTTCCACGACGTGAGCGACAAGACGCCGGGCACGCTGCTCGTGGCGCGGCTGCACGTCGACCTGTGCAGGCTCGCCAGCGCCATCTGTTGACGCCGGTCCCTGCCGCCGTACGGCCGTGAGCCGCGGCGCTGCACACACGCACCACCTGCTGTTCCTGCGCTGCCGCGCGCCCCGACTGACTACTCCCGACAGGAGCCCTGAAGCCATGGCCATCGAGGTCCGCATCCCGACCATCCTCCGCACCTACACCGACGGTCAGAAGGCGGTGGAGGGTAAGGGCGACACCCTCGCCGAGCTCTTCGACGACCTCGAGACCCGGCACCCGGGCATCCAGGCCCGCATCGTGGACGGCGACCAGCTGCGCCGCTTCGTCAACGTGTACCTGAACGACGAGGACGTCCGCTTCCTCGACGGCATCACCACCAAGCTGTCGGACGGCGACAACGTCACGATCCTGCCGGCCGTGGCCGGCGGCATGGTCTGATCGACGATGCGCTACGACTCCCCCCTGGCCGCGGTCGGCAACACCCCCCTGGTGCGCCTGCCGCGGCTGTCGCCGTCCGCCGACGTCCGCATCTGGGCGAAGCTGGAGGACCGCAACCCCACGGGATCGGTCAAGGACCGTCCGGCCCTGCACATGATCGAGCAGGCGGAGAAGGACGGCCGCCTGACCCCGGGCTGCACCATCCTCGAGCCGACGTCGGGCAACACCGGCATCTCCCTGGCGATGGCGGCGAAGCTCAAGGGCTACCGCATCGTGTGCGTGATGCCCGAGAACACCTCGCAGGAACGCCGGGACCTGCTGGGCATGTGGGGCGCGGAGATCATCTCCTCCCCGGCGGCGGGCGGCTCCAACACCGCCGTGCGCGTCGCCAAGGAGCTCTCGGCCGAGAACCCCGACTGGGTGATGCTCTACCAGTACGGCAACCCCGACAACGCGGGCGCCCACTACGCCACGACCGGCCCCGAGATCCTCGCGGACCTGCCGTCCGTCACGCACTTCGTGGCCGGCCTCGGCACCACCGGCACCCTCATGGGCGTCGGCCGCTTCCTGCGCGAGCACAAGCCGGACGTCCAGATCGTCGCCGCCGAACCGCGCTACGACGACCTGGTCTACGGCCTGCGCAACCTCGACGAGGGCTTCGTCCCCGAGCTGTACGACGCGTCCGTCCTCACCAGCCGCTTCTCCGTCGGCTCCGCGGACGCCGTCACCCGCACCCGCGAGCTGCTCCAGCAGGAGGGCATCTTCGCCGGTGTCTCCACGGGCGCCGCGCTGCACGCCGCGATCGGCGTCGGCAAGAAGGCCGTCAAGGCCGGGGAGCCGGCCGACATCGTCTTCGTCGTCGCCGACGGCGGCTGGAAGTACCTCTCGACCGGCGTCTACACGGCGGCCACGACGGAGGAGGCCATCGACACGCTCCAGGGCCAGCTCTGGGCGTGACCGACGGCGAGCAGCCCGGCGGCCGGAACGGCCGGCGGCACCGACACGAAGGGCTGGAGTCCACGACTCCAGCCCTTTTCCGTGCCGTTCACCCAGCTCCTGCTCGGGCGCCCCTCTTCCGCTGGGTCAGCCCGCCAGGTACCGCACCTGGTCCCACAGCGTCGGATCCACCACGCCGACCCGCCGCCGGAAGCCCCACACCGGGACCTCCCGCAACTCGTCCGTGTCCAGGTAGCTCGCGCGGCCCCGGGCGTCGCCGACCGAGCCCGGCGGCAGCGGGATCATCCCGCTGCGCTCGTCGCGGAACCGCGTGGTGATCTTCGCGACCGTCGCCCGCTCCCCGCGCACCGCGAGCACCAGACAGGGCCGGTCCTTCGTACGGTCCTCGTCCTCGTAGGGCACGTCGGCCCACCAGATCTCCGCCGGCTGCGGCCGGCTCTCCGTGAGCACGGGGCCGGCCGCCCGGCTCCGCCGGGCCGTGGGCCGCCGGCCCCGGCCCCAGCCGTCGACGAGCGTGGCGATGAGCGCGAGCAGTACCACCGCGGCGAGCGCCAGCCACCAGGACGTGTCCATACTGAGACGTTACCGGCGCCACCCCTGCCGCGCGCCCCCCTCACGAGGATCACCCCCCGGCCCTGCCAGCCGAACCGGTGACACCACAGGTGAGTTCGCCCACAACAGGCCTTGGCGGAGGAGCTACCGGAGGTTTTGCGCCTTACGCTCGACGGACCGCACGACCCCCGACGCCCCTCTCAGACTTATCCCGCCAGCGGAGGTTTCTGCTTCATGAAGCTCACCGTCGTCGGCTGCTCGGGGTCGTTCCCGTCCGCGGAATCGGCCTGCTCGAGCTACCTCGTCGAGGCCGACGGCTTCCGGCTGCTTCTCGACATGGGCAACGGTGCCCTGGGCGAGCTGCAGCGCCACTGCGGTCTCTACGACCTCGACGCGATCTTCCTCAGCCATCTGCACGCCGACCACTGCATCGACATGTGCGCGTACTTCGTCGCGCGCTACTACCGCCACGACGGCGGCCGCTGCGATCCACTCCCCGTCTTCGGCCCCGAAGGCACGGAACACCGGCTGACCACCGCCTACGCGGACACCCCCTCCGCCTCCTCCATGAGCGAGGTCTTCGACTTCCACACGGTCAAGCCGTCCACGTTCGAACTCGGCCCCTTCACGGTGCACACCGAGCGGGTGGCCCACCCCGTGGAGGCGTACGGCATCCGGATCGAGCACGGTGGCCGGACGCTGACGTACTCCGGCGACACCGGAGTGAGTGCCGCGCTGGACGAACTGGCCCGGGACGCCGACCTGTTCCTGTGCGAGGCGGCGTTCACGCACGGCAAGGAGAACATCCCCGACCTGCACCTCAACGGCCGCGAGGCGGGTGAGACGGCGGCCCGGGCCGGTGCCCGCCGCCTGGTCCTCACCCACGTCCCGCCGTGGACGGACCCCCAGGTCAACCTGGTCGACGCCCGCGAGGTCTACGACGGCCGGGTCGACCTGGCCGCGCCGGGGCAGACGTACGAGATCTGACGTCCCCGGCCCGAAGGCCCCCGCAGTGCGAGGCCCCGGAGCACACGCGAAGGGCCCCGGAACCGAGCGGTTCCGGGGCCCTTCGCGTGTCGGCGCCCTACTTCGCCTCGGCCTTCTGCAGCTCGGCGAGTTCCTCGTCGGACTCCCGGCCCGGCGTCGGCAGGTTGAACCTGGTGATCGCGAAGCGGAAGACCACGTAGTAGACCGCCGCGAAGCACAGACCGACCAGGGCCAGGCCCCACGGGTTGGTCGCGATGCCCAGGTTCAGGCCGAAGTCGACCGCGCCGGCCGAGAAGCCGAAGCCGTCCTTCATCCCCAGCGCCCAGGTCAGCGCCATCGAGACACCGGTGAGCAGCGCGTGGATCGCGTACAGCACCGGGGCGATGAACATGAAGGTGAACTCGATCGGCTCGGTGACGCCGGTGACGAACGAGGTCAGCGCGAGCGAGAACATCATGCCGCCGACGACCTTGCGGCGCTCGGGCCGGGCGCAGTGGACGATCGCGAGGCACGCGGCCGGCAGGGCGAACATCATGATCGGGAAGAAGCCGGTCATGAACTGCCCGGCGGTCGGGTCGCCCGCGAGGAACCGGGCGATGTCACCGCTCTTGCCCTCGTAGGTGCCGGCCTGGAACCAGGGGAAGGAGTTCAGCAGGTGGTGCATGCCGATCGGGATCAGCGCACGGTTGGCGACACCGAAGATGCCCGCGCCGACCGCCCCGGAACCGACCAGCCACTCGCCGAAGTTGTGCAGAGCCGTGCCGAGGACCGGCCAGATGTAACCGAAGACGATGCCGATGACCAGGCCCGCGAAGGCCGACAGGATCGGCACCAGACGGCGGCCGCCGAAGAAGCCCGCCCAGTCCGGCAGCTTGGTCCGGTAGAACTTCTGGTAGAGCAGCGCCACCACGATGCCCATGACCACACCGCCGAGGACCTTGGCGTCCACGGGAGCGTCGACCGTCACGACCTTGCCGTCGACCGCCGTGGCGACCTTCGGCAGGTTCTTGTCGGTGAACGTGGCCAGCACGTTCTTGAAGACCAGGTAACCCACCACGGCGGCCAGGGCCGTGGAGCCGTCCGACTTCTTGGCGAAGCCGATCGCGATGCCCACGGCGAACAGCAGCGCCATGTTGTCGAGGATCGCGTTGCCGCCGGCCGCCATGAAGCCCGCGATCTTGGTGATGAAGGCGGGGAACGACTCGCGTCCGAGCATGTCGGTGTTGCCGAGGCGGACCAGCAGGGCGGCGGCGGGCAGCACGGCGACCGGCAGCATCAGGCTGCGGCCGATGCGCTGCATCACGGCCATCACGGCCGAGCCCTTGCTCGGGCTCGCGGGCGCGGCTGTGTCTGTGGACATGAACTTCCTCCAGGGGGCACGGCGCCGCCCAGGAAGCATGCGAAGGGGGACGGCGGCGTCTCAAAGAAAGGGGAGCGCGGTATCCACCGCGCGACCTCCACCAGTGAGTGGTGTAGACCAGTTGTAGCACGGTAGGCCGAACGAGTGGAACCCGCCAATTCCGCCCGCTTCAGACGATCACGCCTTGGCGCTGTCCTCCACGTCCTCCTCGGGCTCCCGCCCCGGAGTCCGCAGATCGAACCTGCTGATCGCGAACCGGAAGATCACGTAATAGAGGAGCGCGAACCCCAGCCCGATCGGAATGATCAGCCACGGCCGCGTGGCCAGATTCCAGTTGATGACGTAGTCGATCAGCCCCGCCGAGAAGCTGAACCCGTCGTGCACCCCCAGCCCCCACGTCACCGCCATCGACACCCCCGTCAGCAGCGCGTGCACCCCGTACAGCACCGGCGCCACGAACAGGAACGAATACTCGATCGGCTCCGTGATGCCCGTGACGAACGACGTCAGCGCCACCGACAGCATCAGCCCCCCGACCTCCTTGCGCCGGGCCGGACGCGCGCAGTGCGTGATCGCCAGGGCCGCCGCCGGCAGCGCGAACATCATGATCGGGAAGAACCCCGAGGTGAACTGCCCCGCGTCCGGGTCGCCCGCCAGGAACATGTTGATGTCACCGTGCACCACCGTCCCGTCCGGCTTCGTGAACGAACCGAACTGGAACCAGATGGGCACGTTCAGGAACTGATGCAGCCCCACCACCAGCAACGCCCGGTTCGCCACCCCGAACACACCCGCGCCCCACGCGTCCAGCCCGTCCATCCAGTCGCTGAAACTCTCCAGCGCGTCACCGACCGGCGGCCACACCCACAGACACAGCGCCGCGAACACGATCGCGACGAACGCCATGATGATCGGCACCAGCCGCCGCCCGTTGAAGAACCCCAGCCAGTCCACCAGCCGCGTCCGGTGGAACCGCGCCCAGAGGAACGCGGTCAGCAACCCCATCACGATCCCGCCGAACACCCCCGGATTCTGGAACGCGAACGCCGTCACCTCCCGGTCCCCGTCGGTCACTTGACACCCGACGTTCGGCACCGCCACCGACCCCTCCGGACAATCCTCCGGAAACTGACGCAGTACCGTCCAGTACACGAGGAACCCGGCCACCGCCGCCAGCGCCGTCGAACCGTCCGCCTTCTTCGCCATCCCGATCGCAACGCCCACACAGAACAGCAGCGGCAACCCCAGCGAGCCGTCCAGCAGCGCCCCGCCCGCCCCCACCATCACCTTCGAGACGTTCGTCCAGCCCAGCCCGTCGTCCCCGAACACATCCGGCTGCCCCAGCCGGTTCAGGATGCCCGCCGCCGGCAGCACCGCGATCGGCAACTGAAGACTCCGGCCCATCTTCTGCAACCCCTGGAACAGCCGGTTCCAGCGAGCCCGCCCGGGGCTCACGGCCGGCGCGGCACCGGCGGGGCTGTCGGCACTCATCCCCGTCCCCTTCGTCGAGTTCGCCGAGCTCCGGGCTGCAGGCTTTCGGCCACAGACTTTTGTCGAGAGGCAGGCTCGTGGTGTAGACCAGTCGTTCGACGGTCGCACGAACGTGACGCCATCCTTCGGCACACACGACAGGGCCGCTCGCGAAGATGGGCCAACTGTGGGTTACTGCGACAAAGCGGTTCGGATCAGGGAGAACGAACATGGCCACCAAGGCTGAGAAGATCGTTGCCGGGCTCGGCGGCATCGACAACATCGAAGAGGTCGAAGGCTGCATCACCCGCCTGCGCACCGAGGTCGTGGACCCCGCCAAGGTCGACGAAGCCGCCCTGAAGGCCGCCGGAGCTCACGGCGTCGTCAAGATGGGCACTGCCATCCAGGTCGTCATCGGCACCGACGCCGACCCCATCGCGGCGGACATCGAAGACATGATGTGAGGGGCGGGGATCGTCCCGGGCCTCACCCCCTGAGACCTCCACCACCGGGGCCCCTCCCACCACGGGAAGGGCCCCTTCCGCGGTACGGATAGGCTCAGCCGCATGTCTCGAATCGACGGCCGCACCCCCCAGCAGCTCCGCCCCATCACCATCGAGCGCGGCTGGAGCAAGCACGCCGAAGGCTCCGTCCTCGTCTCCTTCGGCGACACCAAGGTCTTCTGCACCGCCTCCGTCACCGAAGGCGTCCCGCGCTGGCGCAAGGGCAGCGGCGAAGGCTGGGTCACCGCCGAATACTCCATGCTGCCCCGCTCCACCAACACCCGAGGCGACCGCGAGTCCGTCAAGGGCCGCATCGGCGGCCGCACCCACGAGATCAGCCGCCTCATCGGCCGCTCCCTGCGTGCCGTCATCGACTACAAGGCTCTCGGCGAGAACACCATCGTCCTCGACTGCGACGTCCTCCAGGCCGACGGCGGCACCCGCACCGCCGCCATCACCGGCGCCTACGTCGCCCTCGCCGACGCCGTCGCCTGGGCCCAGGGCAAGAAGCTGATCAAGGCCGGCCGCAAGCCCCTCACCGGCACCGTCTCCGCCGTCTCCGTCGGCATCGTCGGCGGCGTCCCCCTCCTCGACCTCTGCTACGAGGAAGACGTCAAGGCCGACACCGACATGAACGTCGTCTGCACCGGAGACGGCCGCTTCGTCGAGGTCCAGGGCACCGCAGAAGCCGAACCCTTCGCCCGCGACGAACTCAACGCCCTCCTCGACCTCGCCGTCGCCGGCTGCGACGAACTCGCCGCCCACCAGCGCGCCGCGCTCGAAACCCTCCTCGAGAAGTGACGCAAAAGTAAAAGGCACGCCAAGACCGGTGCTCGGCACGGGCAACCGCGCCGAGCACACTCGCGTCTGAAGGAGTACGGGCGCACGGCTCATCCTGTGCGCCCGGCCAGCCGCGCGGGCCCGACCGGCCCGACCGAACGAGAGGGACCGCTCCATGGCCGCGAGCCGCCGACGCCGCACCGCAGCCGTCGCCGCCACCCTGGCTGCCGTCGCGCTGACCGCCGGACTCACCACCGGCTGCGCCGCCGTCGACAAGGCGCTGGACTGCGTCCAGACCGCCGACGCCATCGCCGACAGCGTCACGGAACTCCAGCAGGCGGTCGACAGCGCGTCGAACGACCCGACGCAGCTCGACGAGTCCCTCGACTCCATCGACAAGAACCTCGGCAAGATCGGTGACAAGACCGACAACGCGGATGTCGGCAAGGCCGTGGACGACCTGAACAAGGCCGTCGACAACGTCCGCACGTCGATCAAGAACGGCGACGAGACGCCCGACATCAGCCCGGTCACGGACGCGGCGGGCGAGTTGACGAAGGTCTGCACGCCGTAGCAGTGCGGGGCGGCGGCCGGGTGCGGGTGCGTCGTGCTCGCTCGCACGGCTCCCCGCGCCCCTGAGGGGCCGCTCGCGCAGCTCCCCGCGCCCCCGAGAGGGCACGGGGAGCAATACTGTTGCGGCCATGAGTCGCCTGATCCTCGCCACCCGTAACGCCGGAAAGATCACCGAACTTCGCGCGATCCTCGCCGAAGCCGGGCTTCCCCACGAACTCGTCGGCGCCGACGCCTACCCGGACATCCCCGACGTCAAGGAAACGGGCGTCACCTTCGCCGAGAACGCCCTCCTCAAGGCCCACGCCCTGGCCCGGGCCACGGGGCTCCCGGCCGTCGCCGACGACTCGGGCCTCTGCGTCGACGTCCTCAACGGCGCACCCGGCATCTTCTCCGCCCGCTGGTCCGGCCGCCACGGCGACGACAAGGCCAACCTGGACCTCCTCCTCGCCCAGCTGTCGGACATCGCCGACGAACACCGCGGCGCCCACTTCGCCTGCGCGGCGGCCCTGGCCCTGCCCGACGGCACGGAGCGGGTGGTGGAGGGCCGGCTCCCCGGCACCCTCCGCCACGAGCCGACCGGCACGGGCGGCTTCGGCTATGACCCGATCCTCCAGCCGGAGGGCGAGACCCGCACCTGCGCGGAGTTGACCCCCCAGGAGAAGAACGCGATCAGCCACCGCGGCAAGGCCTTCCGGGCGTTGGTGCCGGTGGTGGGGGAGCTGTTGAGCTGAGGAACGTGAGAGGGGCCGCCCACTGGGCGGCCCCTCTTTGTGCGTGCGGCCGGTGGGACTCGAACCCACACGGGTGTGAACCCACTGGGACCTAAACCCAGCATGACTGCCAAATTCCATCACGGCCGCTCAAAAACGGTCATGGCGCTCGACCGGCAGCGTTCAGTGTACGGGCTGAGCAAGTTACGCGACGAGAGGTGTCCTCGCTTTCTGGCGGCACCAGGTCTCAGTGAGCGCGTGACAGTTGGGGCAGGGATACCGCAGATTCTCCCGGCGGTTGTCGCGCCAGTCGCCATTGATGTGGTCGATCTGCAACGTGATCGGTTGCCCCAGCCACTCGCCCTCGTTGCCACAGGTCCGGCACGCATAGGCACATCGACCTCGACCAGGGCGCGGTGGAGCTGAGACCTGTTGGTCCGTCCCGCACTCGAGGGCAGGACGACCAGTACTCGCTGAGCGACGGGCGCGGGGCCGGGGGCTCCGGTCGTGCCCCGTCGTCCGGTACGCCCGGGGAACGTGCCACGCCCCGCACACTCGTCGCCGTCGCTGTTGCTTCCTGCAGCTCTTCGAAAGTGAACGGGAGGTCCAGGTCGGGCCTGTTGATGCCGGGAAAGTGACGGACGTCGATGCCCGCCGCGTGAATGCGGCGACGGATGTGCGACAGGGTGCCGCCGGCCGGGTCGGCGCCCAGTTTCAGGGCTACTTCGCGCAGCGACGACGACGAGGCGGCCGTTTGTGCGATGGCGGAGTCCGGGTACCTGCGATACGGGCTGCGCTTGACGAAGTGGCTCGGGTCGAGTCCGCGCGCCGCCACCCTCTCGTGCAGCACGCGGCGTCGACGACCCGTTCGTGGTCTCGCACGGAGTGACGAACCGTTTATCGGGCCGTCGCGCCCGGAACGCGTGCGGAATGCGGAGCGGCTCGTACCGGGGGTTCACCGGTACGAGCCGCTCGCATAAGAAACAGCGGGGTCTCAGACCCCCAGGTCCTTGATGATCTTCGCCACGTGGCCCGTCGCCTTGACGTTGTACAGGGCGCGTTCGACCTTGCCCTCCTCGTCCACGACGATCGTGGAGCGGATGACGCCGACGACCGTCTTGCCGTACAGCTTCTTCTCGCCGAAGGCGCCGTAGGACTCCAGGACCTGCTTGTCCGGGTCGGCCAGGAGCGTGACCTTGAGGGATTCCTTGTCGCGGAACTTGGCCAGCTTCTCCGGCTTGTCGGGGGAGATGCCGATGACGTCGTAGCCCGCGCCCGCCAGCAGCTCCAGGTTGTCCGTGAAGTCACAGGCCTGCTTGGTGCAGCCGGGAGTGAGGGCGGCCGGGTAGAAGTACACGATGACCTTGCGGCCCTTGTGGTCCGCCAGGGACACCTCGGTGCCGTCGGCGTCGGGCAGGGTGAAGGCGGGGGCCACGTCCCCCGGCTGGAGTCGCTCGCTCATCGGACCAGCCTAACCGGGGGTCGAGGCAGTGCGGTGAGCCGTGGAGCTGACAGACTGTCCAGCACAGGCTTCACACCGACTTCGAAAGGCGACACGGTGGCGGACACGGCGGACACCAGGACCCCGGCGCAGATCGAGGCGGACATCAGGCGCCGCCGCGCGACCCTGGCCGAGACCCTCGACGAGATCGGGGTGCGGGTGCACCCGAAGACGATCGTCGGGGATGCCAAGGCCAAGGTCGCTTCCAACATCGACCACACGCTCGGGCGGGCGTACGTGGGGGTGAACCGGGCCGTCACCGATGTGCGGGCCCGGTTCGTGGACGAGGAGGGCGCGCCCCGGCTGGAGCGGGTCGTGCCGGTCGCGCTCGTCGTCGTGGGAGTGGTCGGGCTGCTCGCGTTCAGCACGCGGCGGCGCAAGGGCTGACCCGACTGCGTACGGATCCGGGGAAGACAGGTAGGTTTCAGGGCGTGAGCGCCAAGAGAAACGAGCAGAGCACCCATCCGGACAAGCTGCCCATCCGGATGCTGCACGACCGCGTACTCGTGCGGCAGGACACCAGCGAGGGCGAGCGGCGTTCCGGCGGCGGCATCCTGATCCCCGCCACGGCGGCGGTCGGGCGGCGGCTGGCGTGGGCGGAGGTCGTCGCGGTGGGGCAGAACGTGCGGACCGTGGAGGCGGGTGACCGGGTGCTGTTCGACCCGGAGGACCGTGCCGAGGTCGAGGTGCGGGGGATCGCGTACGTGCTGATGCGCGAGCGTGACCTGCACGCGGTGGCCGCGGACCGTTTCGAGGGCGCCGAGGACTCGACGGGCCTGTACCTGTAGGGCCCAGGTGGTGCGAAGGGGCCGGTGACGGTTGTCACCGGCCCCTTCGCCATGGGCTTTGCTACGTTGGAGGCACCCCCGACGAGACGCGCCGTACCGGGATCAAGGCAAAGACGACGCACCGACACCGTCAGCCCGTTTCCCGGAGGTGCCCGTCATGGCCTGGGTTCTGCTCGTCGTCGCCGGTCTGCTCGAGGTGGGGTGGTCGGTCGGCATGAAGTACACCGACGGGTTCACGCGTCCGCTGCCCAGTGTGCTCACGGGCGCCGGCATCGTCGCGAGCATGCTGCTGCTTTCGCAGGCGGCCAGGACCCTGCCCATCGGTACGGCCTACGGCGTGTGGGTGGGGATCGGTGCGGCCGGGGCGGCGGTGTTCGGCATGGCGGTCCTGGGGGAGCCGGCGACCGCCGCCCGGATCTTCTTCGTGTGCCTGCTGCTGGTCGCCGTGGTGGGGCTGAAGGCGACCAGCGGTCACTGAGCCGTCGGCCCGCTACTCGCGGCGGGCGCCCTGCGGGACCACGCCCCAGCCGGGGCCGGTCGGGCCGCCCGTCGCGCCGCCGTCGCTCGCGTCGCCGCCCCCGCCCTCCGTCGTACCGCCGTCGGTGGTGCCCCCGTCGGTGGTGCCGCCGTCGGTGGTGCCGCCGTCCGCGGTGCCGCCGCCCGTGGGGGACTCGCCGCCGGTGCTTCCGTCGGTGGTGCCGCCGTCGGTCTGGCCCTCCGTCTGCCCCTCGGGGGCGCTGGGGCTCTGCTCGGGCGTCTGGGTGCCGGTCTCCTCGCCGCCGGTGGTCGTGCCGTCGTCGGTGGTGGGGTCGGCGCTCGGGTCGGCCGGGGCGTCGCTGCTGGGGGCCTGCGAGACGTCGGAGCCGGGCTGGAGCCTGAGGTCGAACTCCTTGACCGGCTTGCCCTTGAGGGCGTCCTGGGTGAACTGCGTCCAGATCTCGGCGGGTGCGCCGCCGCCGTTGATGCGCGGCAGGCCCATGGCGCCGTACAGCGACTTGTGGGCGGCGGTGACCGGGTCCTGGCCCATGACGGAGACCACGGTGGCCAGGTCGGGGGTGTAGCCCGCGAACCAGGCCGCCGTGTCCTCCTCGGCGGTGCCGGTCTTGCCGGCGACGGGGCGGCCGGCGGCCTGTGCGGCGGAGGCGGTGCCGTTCTGGACGACGCTCTGCAGCATGGAGGTGGTGGTGTCGGCGGCCTCGCGGCTGACGGCCTGCCGGGTGCGCCGCTCGGGCAGGTCGATCGGCGTGCCGCCCTTGGTGACCTTCTCGACCATCGTGTACGTGCCGTGCCGGCCGTGGTTGGCGAGGGTGGCGTAGGCCTCGGCCATGTCGAGGACGCTGGCGGTGGCGGTGCCGAGCGCGATGGCGGGGCCGTCGGCGAGGTCGGGGGTGGCCTCGGGGACGCCGAGGTCGATCGCGGTCTGCTTGACCTTGGCGGGGCCGACGTCGGCGGCCAGCTGCGCGTAGACCGAGTTCACGGAGCTGTCGGTGGCCTCGGTGACGGTGATGTCGCCGTAGGAGCGCTGGTCCTCGTTCTCGGGGGCGTAGGGGTCGCCGGTCCAGCCCTGGACGGGGCGCTTGTTGGTGCCGTCGTAGATGGTGTTCGGGGTGATGACGCGGCCGTCCTGCGTCTCGGAGTGGTTCTCGACGGCTGCGGTGAACACGAAGGGCTTGAAGGTGGAGCCGACCTGGAAGTCCCGGCGGGTGGCGTTGGGGGTGTACTGCTTGACGTAGTCGATGCCGTTGTACATCGCCACGACCTTGCCGGTCTTGGGGTCGACGGAGGCGCCGCCGGCGCGGACGTAGGTGTCGACCTTGTTCTTCTTGCCGAGCTTGGACATCAGTTTGTCGTTGACGGCCTTCACGAACGCGTCCTGCTTGCCCTTCTGCAGGGTCGTCGTGATGCGGTAGCCGCCGGCGTCGAGCTTGCTCTCCTCGACGATCTTGTTCTGGACGAGGTAGTCCTTGACGATCCGGACGATGTAGCCGCGCTGGCCGGACATGCCGGTGGAGAGGGTGGACTCCTTCGGCACGGGGAACTTCATGCCGGTCCGCTTCGACTCGCTGAGCCAGCCCTTCGTGACCATGCCGTCCAGGACGTAGTTCCAGCGGGCCTCGGCGGCCTTGCGGTTCTCGGGGTGGGCGACGACGTCGTACTGGCTGGGCGCGTTGACGAGCGCGGCGAGGTAGGCGGCGCGGGCCGGGTCGAGCTCCTTGGCGTCCATGCCGTAGTAGGCCTGGGCGGCGGCCTGGATGCCGTAGGCGTTGCGGCCGAAGTAGCTGGTGTTGAGGTATCCCTCGAGGATGTGGTCCTTGCTGACCTCGCGGTCCAGCTTGATCGCGATGAAGAACTCCTTGGCCTTGCGCGTGACGGTCTGTTCCTGGCGCAGGTAGTAGTTCTTCACGTACTGCTGGGTGATCGTGGAGCCGGACTGCTTGCCCTTGCCGAGGGCGGTGTTCCAGGCGGCGCGGACCATGGCCTTGGGGTCGACGGCGGACTCGGTGTAGAAGTCGCGGTCCTCGGCGGCCAGGATCGCGTGCTGGGCGTCCTTGGAGATCTGCGGGAGGGTGACGTTCTCCCGGTTGACCTCGCCGTCGCGGGCGATCACGGAGCCGTCCGCGTAGAGGTAGACGTTGGCCTGCTTGGTGGCGAGCGCGTTGGCGGGCGGGATCTTCACGAGCGAGTAGCCCAGGAAGAAGCCGCCGACCAGGAGCAGTACGACGATGACGAAGCCGCCGAGCGTCATGCGCCAGGTCGGGATCATCCGGCGCCAGCCGGTCCGCTTCGGTTTCCCGGCCGCCGCGGCCTCGGGTGTGCCCGGGGCGCCGTCGGCGTCCGCCTGCGGCTCTCTCGATGCCCAGCCCGGATTCGGCTGCTGCGGCTGAGGCTCGTCACTCATGTCGTGCACGGACTCCTGTTTCGCGTCGTACGTCGTCCCGTACGTCTCTGCTCGCTCTTGCGCCCCTGTGATGAAGACTGTCCCATCCGTTGATCAGTTCCCTGATCGAGGGCCGGGCTGCGGGCCGTGCGGTGAGGCGGGCCGCGTGCGGGCGGGTGCGCGGGCGGGCACAGGGTGAAACATGGTGCCGCGCACGCCTGCCCGAATCGTGATCTCGCCTGCGCGACATTCGCCCGAAGGGGGCTACGACCGTGGATCGCGACGGCTCGTACGCTCCGCCCGGCCGGCACGGCCGTCCCGCTGCTCGCCCTGGCCACGGGCGCCTCGGCCCACGCGGACGCATCGGATCGTACCGTCTGGGCCGGTGCGCGCCCGCACCGCGGCGCTCCCGCCGCTCCCCGAAATTGCGTGGCACGCCCGTTCGTCGGAGCACTAGGCTCCTGCGCTTCGGTGCCGGGCGGCGAGGAGGGCTGTGGACGTGGGCTCGGGGCGGTTGTACGCGGCCGTCGCGGCGGGCGGGTTCAGGCGGTACGCGACGTACCGGGCGGCCACGGTGGCCGGGGTGTTCACCAACACGGTCTTCGGCGTCATCCTGGTCTACACGTACCTGGCCCTGTGGGACCAGAAGCCGCAGCTCGGCGGGTACGACCAGGCGCAGGCGGTGACCTACGTCTGGCTGGGGCAGTGCCTCTACGCGACGCTGGCGATCCAGGGCGGGGGCGCCGAGAAGGACCTGATGGAGCGCATCCGCACCGGTGAGATCGCCGTCGACCTGTACCGGCCGGCCGATCTTCAACTCTGGTGGCTGGCGGGGGACGTGGGGCGGGCGTTGTTCCAGATGCTGGGGCGGGGTGTGGTCCCGTTCCTGTTCGGCGCGCTCTTCTTCCCCATGGCGTTGCCGACGTCGGTCACGCCCTGGGCGGCTTTCGTGGTCACGTTGCTGCTCGCGGCGGTCGTGAGCTTCGCGATCCGCTATCTGGCGGCGCTGAGCGTGTTCTGGCTGATGGACGGCATGGGCGTCAACCAGGTCCTGATGGTCACGGGGATCTTCTTCTCGGGGATGGTGCTGCCGCTGAACGCCTTCCCGGGTGTGTTCGGCGAGGTGGTGCGGGTGCTGCCGTGGGCGGCGCAGATCCAGATGCCGGCGGACGTGCTGATGGGGGAGACGGATCCGCTGCGGGCGTTCGCCTTCCAGGCGGGCTGGGCGGTGGCGTTGCTGGCCGCTGGGCGGCTGCTGCAGTCGGCGGCGACGCGGCGGGTGGTGGTGCAGGGTGGCTGAGCGCGGTGTGCTGCGGGAGGGTCTGCGGGCCTACCGGCTGATCGCCGGGATGTGGGTGCGCTCCAGCATGGCCTACCGCACCTCGTTCGTGGTCACGGTGTTCGGGAACCTGACGGTGACCGGTCTGGACTTCGTGGGCATCCTGCTGATGTTCTCGCAGGTCGACTCGCTGGGCGGCTGGTCGCTGCCGGAGGTGGCGTTCCTGTACGGGCTGTCGGTGACGTCGTTCGGGATCGCCGATCTGGTGCTCGGCTCGATGGACGTGCTGGGCGCCCGGATGCGGGACGGCTCGTTCGACACGCTGCTGGTGCGGCCGTGGCCGGTGCTGGCGCAGGTCGGGGCCGACCGGTTCGCGCTGCGCAGGCTGGGCCGGATCACGCAGGGTGCGGTGGTGCTGGGCTGGGCGCTGGTGTCGGTGGACGTCGACTGGAGCGTGTCCGAGGTGCTGCTGGTGCCGGTGACGGTGGTCAGCGGTGCGGCGATCTTCTCGGCGGTGTTCGTGGCGGGCGCGGCCTTCCAGATCTACGCGCAGGACGCCGCCGAGGTGCAGAACGCGTTCACGTACGGCGGGACGACGCTGTTGCAGTATCCGCCGACGGTGTTCGGCAAGGAGCTGGTGCGGGGCGTGACCTTCATGCTGCCGCTGGCCTTCGTCAACTGGGTGCCCGCCGCCTACGTGCTGGGGCGGCCCTACCCGGTCGGGTTGCCCGGATGGACGGCGTTCGTCTCGCCGCTGGTCGCGGTGGCGTGCTGTCTTCTGGCCGGGCTGGCGTGGCGGACGGGGCTTCGTTCGTACCGGAGTACAGGGAGTTGAGTTGACCGGGTCGGAGAGCGGGACCAGCCAGTCGAAAGGCGGCTCGGAGAGCGGGTTCATCGAACTCGACGGTGTGGAGAAGGTCTTCGAGGTGCGCAGGAAGACCGGTTTCATGAAGCGGGAGCGACGGCTGGTGCGGGCCGTCGACTCGATCTCCTTCCGGGTGGAACGCGGCGAGATGGTCGGCTACATCGGCCCCAACGGCGCCGGGAAGTCCACCACGATCAAGATGCTGACCGGCATCCTCACCCCCAGCGCGGGCCGGCTGCGGGTGGCGGGCATCGACCCCTCCCGGGAGCGGACCCGGCTCGCGCACCGCATCGGCGTGGTGTTCGGGCAGCGTACGACGCTGTGGTGGGACCTGCCGTTGCTGGACTCCTACCGGCTGATGCACCGCATGTACCGGATCCCGGACGCCCGTTACCGGGAGAACCTCGACCGTCTGGTCGAACTCCTCGACCTGGGCGACCTGCTGGACGTGCCGGTCCGGCAACTCTCCCTCGGGCAGCGGATGCGCGGCGACATCGTGGCGGCGCTGCTGCACGACCCGGAGGTGCTGTACCTGGACGAGCCGACCATCGGCCTGGACGTGATCTCCAAGTCGAAGGTGCGGGAGTTCCTGCGGGAGTTGAACACCGAGCGCGGCACCACGGTGCTGCTGACCACGCACGACCTCCAGGACATCGAGCAGTTGTGCAGGCGGGTGATGGTCATCGACCACGGGCGTCTGATGTACGACGGTCCGCTCGCCGGGCTGCACGAGGTCGGGGAGAGCGAGCGGACCCTGGTCGTGGACCTGGAGCGGGAACTGCCGCCGATCGACGCTCCGGCGCCCGCGCGGGTCGTCCGCGTGGAGGGTCCGCGCCAGTGGCTGGCGTTCCCGGCGGGGGAGTCGGCGGCGCCGCTCGTGGCGCGGATCGCGGCCGAGTACCCCCTGGTGGACCTGTCGGTGCGGGAGCCGGACATCGAGGCGGTCATCGCCACCCTGTACGGGGAACAGGCCGAGCGGGCGATCTCGTAGCCCCCGGCGGGGTGAACTCGTAGGCTGCTGTGTATGACCGACGACGCCGTCCCGGACCTCCGCGCCTCCGACGCCGACCGTGAAAAGGTCGCAGACATCCTGCGGGACGCCCTCGCCGAGGGGCGCCTCGACATGGAGGAGTTCGAGGAGCGGCTCGACGCGACGTACAAGGCCCGGACGTACGGGGAGCTGGCGCCGATCACCCGGGACCTGCCGGCCGCGGGCGTGACCGTCCCGGCGGTGTCCCTGACGAAGGACCCGGCGGCCGGCCCGGACTGGTCCGGGCGGATCACCGGCGGCGAGGGCACCTCCACGTGGGCCGTCGCCGTGATGTCCGGCTTCCAGCGCAAGGGGCGCTGGACGATGCCCCGGCGGTTCACCTGCCTCGCCTTCTGGGGCGGCGGGGAGATCGATCTGCGCGAGGCGCACTTCGCGGACCGCGAGGTCGAGATCAGCGCCTTCGCGATCATGGGCGGGGTGGACGTGATCGTGCCGCCCGGCGTCGAGGTCGTCGTCCGCGGCATCGGCGTCATGGGCGGCTTCGACCACCACGAGGAGGGCGTGCCGGGGGAGCCGGGCGCGCCGAGGGTGATCGTGACCGGGTTCGCCCTGTGGGGCGGCGTCGGGGTCCAGCGGAAGCCGACCCGGGCGGAGAAGCAGCGGATCCGTGAGGAGCGCCGCCAGGAGAAGCTGGAGCGCGGGGCTGAGCGGCGGGAGTTGGGCGGGGAGCGCTGAGCAGCGGTGTGCCCGCCGCCTGTGGCCGGGCGACGGGCACGGGAGGAGACGGTGCGGGCCGGGATCACAGCTCCGCCGGTGCAGACCCCTTCAGCGTCGACAGGTCGAAGGACTCCGCCATGCGCGCGTACCCCGCGTCGCTGGGGTGCAGATGGTCCCCCGAGTCGTACTCGGGCCGCAGCCGCCGCGGGTCGTACGGGTCACGCAGTGCCTGGTCGAAGTCGGCCACGGCGTCGTACACCCGCCCGGCGCGGATCTGCGCGTTGATCGTCTGGCGGACCGCCTCACGCGCCTCCGTGTACCCGCGGTGCCCCTGGAACGGCATCAGCGTCGCGCCGACGACCTTCACGCCGCGCGCGTGGGCCTGTCCCACCAGCGTGCGCAGCCCGGTGAGGATCGCGTCGGGGTCGGCCAGGCGGGGGTTGCGCAGGATGTCGTTGACGCCGAGGTCGATGACGACGACCTTGACGTTCGTCCGCTCCAGCACGTCCCGCCCGAAGCGGTTCAGGCCGCTGGGGTTGTCCGCGGGGCGGCCCAGACCGTCGGCGAGGACCTGGTTGCCGCTGATGCCCTGGTTGACGACGCTGTAGCGGGGCAGGTCCCGCCCGGCGGCGATCTCGGCGCGCAGCCGGTCGGAGAGCACGTCGGTCCAGCGGCTGTTGGTGTCCGGCGTGGAGGTGATGCCGTCGGTCAGGGAGTCGCCGAGGACGACGACCGTGCCGTCGGACTCGTTGCTCAGCACGTCCAGGGCGGTCAGGTACCGCCAGGACCCGATCCGCTCGGTGTACGGCGTGCCCGTGGCGTCCTGCGCGTGGTCGCCCTGCGCGACGTAGGAGACCTGCCGGGCGTGCCGGTGGTAGGTCACCGGGCCGGAGCTGGTGGGCGTGTAGGTGGTGATCAGGACGTCGGAGTCGTGCGGGACGACGATCCGTACCGCGTCGCTCATGACCTGCCGGCCGGGCGGGATGACGACCGTGGGACCACCGCCGAAGGTCAGCTGCCGCATGGTGTCGGCGAGTGCGGCCGGCGTACCGCTGCCCGCGGAGACGGCGACCGTCGCCCGTGTGATGCTCAGCGGCGACTGGCCGTAGAGATTGGACAGCGTCACGCGGGCACTCGTACCACCGACGCTGGTGTGGACGACGTTGCGTACCGAACGGTCCGCCATGCCCGTGGTCTCGGTGCCGGGTTCGGCGGCGGAGGGAGATGCGGACCAGGTGCCGACCCAGGTGCCGGTGGAGGCGGGGGCGGCGGAGTTGTGGGGGGCACGGCCGTCGCCGAGGGCGTTCCGGATGCGCAGGCCGTCGTCGGACGCCACACCGACGTATATGGCGGTGGAAAGGCCCACGATCGCTGCGACGACCAAGGCCAGGAGGGCGTAGCCACGTCCTCGGGTCATGCTGTTCAGTTCTCCTCGGGCGATGGGAGCCCAAGGCTCCGATCTGATGTGCCCATGATGCGGCATGGGCCGGGGGGAGCTCACAGCACCCCGTGGCAATACCCCCTCCCGACAGACGCCGGGAACTCCTGTTCCGTTCCAGGAGTCGGTCAGGAAGGGACAATGTGTGTGCGGGATCACCGAGCGGGTGGAGCGGATGGAACAGACGAAAGCAGCAGAAAAGGGTGCCGGTGCCGGAGGGCAGCATGCCCGCCCCGGCGCCGCGGTGAACCGTGCGATGACGACCTTCAGCCCGGCGGACCAGGAGAAACAGCGCGGCGTACGCCGAATGAAGCTCACCGCCACCGGACTCCTGGTGTTCGTGGCGGTCGTCTACGTCCTGTCCACCTGGGCGCACAACTCCGGCGCCGGGGCCTGGGCGGCCTATGTCGCCGCCGCCTCCGAGGCCGGCATGGTCGGCGCGCTCGCCGACTGGTTCGCCGTCACCGCCCTCTTCCGCCACCCCCTCGGCATCCCCATCCCGCACACCGCGATCATCCCCACCAAGAAGGACCAGCTGGGCGTCTCCCTGGGCGAGTTCGTGGGGGAGAATTTCCTCTCCGAGGACGTCGTACGGCAGCGGCTGCGCGCCGTGGGCATCGGCAGCCGCCTCGGCGCGTGGCTCGCCGTCCCCGAACACGCCGACAGGGTCACCGCCGAGCTGTCCACCGCCCTGCGCGGCGCCCTGACGGTCCTTCGCGACTCCGACGTCCAGGCAGTCGTAGGCGAGGCCATCACCCGCCGCGCGAACGCCCAGGAGATCGGGCCCGGCATCGGCAAGATGCTGGACAAGGTCGTCGCCGACGGCGGCCACAAACGCGTCGTCGACCTGATCGTCAGCCGGGCGCACGACTGGCTGGTGCTGCACCGCGACGAGGTGATGGACGCCGTGGAGGGCGGCGCCCCGGGCTGGACGCCGAAGTTCGTCGACCGGAAGGTCGGCGAGCGGGTCTACCGGGAACTGCTGCGCTTCGCCACCGAGATGCGCGACATGCCCGGCCACCCGGCGCGCAGCGCCCTGGACCGCTTCCTCACCGACTTCGCGGGCGACCTGCAGTCCGACACCGAGACCCGCGCCCGCGTCGAACGGCTCAAGGGCGAGGTGCTGGGGCGCGGCGAGGTCCAGGACCTCATCGCCAGCGCCTGGACGGCGGTACGGTCCATGATCGTGGCGGCCGCCGAGGACGAACGCAGCGAGCTGCGCCTGCGCGTGCGGGCGTCCCTGCTGTCGCTGGGCTCCCGGATGGCGGCCGAGCGCAAGGTGCAGGACAAGGTCGACAAGTGGGTGGAGGACGCGGCCGTCTACGTCGTCACCACCTACCGCAAGGAGATCACCTCCCTGATCACCGACACGGTGGCGAGCTGGGACGCCGAGCACACCACGAAGAAGATCGAGGCCAACATCGGCCGCGACCTCCAGTTCATCCGCATCAACGGCACGGTCGTCGGCTCCCTGGCCGGCCTGCTCATCTACACGGTGTCGCACGCCCTGGGGGCGTAAAGCTTCGGGCGTAAGAGAAGTCGGTCAGGGCACTCGATCCGGGTTCCGCTCGAAGAGGAGGGGGCCCATGACCACCGCCCAGGCCGACACCGGCCGCACCGTGACCACCGACATCCCCGCCCGCCTCGACCGCCTCCCGTGGTCGCGCTGGCACTGGACGATCGTCATCGGTCTCGGCACCGTGTGGATCCTCGACGGACTCGAAGTCACCGTCGTGGGCAACATCGCCGGCCGCCTGTCGGAGCCCGGCAGTGGCCTGCCCATCACGTCCGGCGAGGTCACCGGCATGGCGGCCGCCCTGTACGTGGCGGGCGCCTGCCTGGGCGCGCTGTTCTGGGGCCGTCTGACCGACAAATGGGGGCGTAAAAAACTCTTCATGATCACCCTGGCGGTCTACCTGGCCGCCACGGCCCTCACCGCGATCTCCTTCGACACCTGGTGGTTCTTCCTCTTCCGGTTCCTCACCGGCTTCGGCATCGGCGGCGAGTACGCGGCCATCAACTCCGCCATCGACGAACTCATCCCGAAGGAGTACCGCGGCCGCACGGACCTGATGATCAACGGCAGCTTCTGGCTGGGCGCGGTCTTCGGCTCACTGCTGTCGATCGTCGCCCTGGACACGGACATCTTCGCGGCGAACGTCGGCTGGCGTCTCACCTTCGCGCTCGGCGCGGTCCTCGCCCTGGTGATCCTCCTCGTCCGCCGGCACGTTCCCGAAAGCCCGCGCTGGCTGCTGATCCACGGCCGCGACGACGAAGCGGAACGCATCGTCTCCTCCATCGAGGACACAATCGAGGAAGAGCGGGGCGAGCAGTTGCCCCGCGCCGAGGGCGAGATCACCATCCACCAGCGTCGCAGCGTCTCCTTCCTGGAGATCGGCCGCACGGTCTTCTCCGACTACCGCAAGCGCGCGATCCTCGGCTTCTCCCTCTTCATCGGCCAGGCGTTCCTCTACAACGCGATCACCTTCGGCTTCGGCGCGATCCTGACGACGTTCTTCGACGTCCCGAGCGGCAACACCGGCTACTACTTCGCGGTCATCGCCATCGGCAACTTCTTCGGCCCGCTGGTCCTCGGCAAGCTCTTCGACACGGCCGGCCGCCGCATCATGATCTCCGGCACGTACCTCCTGTCCGGTGTGCTGCTCTTCGGCACGGCCTGGCTCTTCGACCAGGGCTCCCTGAGCGCGACCACGATGACGGCCTGCTGGTGCGCGGTCCTGTTCTTCGCCTCGGCCGGCGCGTCCAGCGCCTACCTGACGGTCTCCGAGGTCTTCCCCATGGAGACCCGGGCGATGTCGATCGCGTTCTTCTACGCCATCGGCACCGCGGCCGGCGGCATCAGCGGCCCGCTGCTGTTCGCCAAGCTCACGGAAACCGGTGTCGTCGGCGACACGGTCCTCGCCTTCTCGATCGGCGCGACGCTGATGTGCCTGGCCGGCCTGGTGGCGGCCCTCCTCGCGGTGAAGGCGGAGCGCCGCTCCCTGGAGGACATCGCCAAGCCGCTGACGGCGGCGGAGACGGCGGCCGGGCTGACGCCCGACGGCGGGGGAGGTGACGGCACGGGCCCTCAGGGGTCCAGGGCGGCGACGGCGTAGTGGGTAGGCCCGCGCCCGCCCGGCTGCGGGCAGCGCGCCAGGCCCCTCCCCGGCGGCGGATTCCAGGGTCGTTGCAGCACAAGTGATCAACTGGCTGTGGCCAGGAGCTCAGCGAGACGTTCGGCTGGGGTTTCCCAGCCGAGCGTTTTGCGTGGGCGCCTGTTGAGTCCGGCGGCGACGGCGGCCAGGTGCACGCGGCTGCGCTGGAACGGTCGGTGACCTTGGGGCAGTACTGCGGCAGCAGGCCGTTGGTGTTCTTCCGGCTGTGGTCGGCCCGTCCGAGGGCTGTCCTGCCGACGGCGACCTGCCTGACTTCCGGGAGCATTGAAGGTGGTGTCGAGAACGGTCGGATCCGTGCCCCCGGCCGCACCGGCGCCTTCAGCCCGATCACAGCCGGCGAGGGGCGAAGCCGGCTGACGCGTGGGACGATCGGCCTCATGAGCGGTGGCTCGACACGGGAGACGACCGCACTGCGCGTTGTGGTCGTCGGTGATCGTTTCATCCCCGCCGGGTACTACGTCGACGCCCTGGCGGAGCTGGGCGGTCCCCGCGTCGGTCCGGTCCGCACTGTCTCCTGGCCGGGAACCAAAGCCGAGCAGCACGCGGCGCAGCAGAGCATGGAGCGGCGTGGGCCCGAGGCCGTGCCGGTACCCGGCGAGATCGTGGACGCGGTGGGCGAGGCCGAGGTGCTGGCCGTGCACTTCGCGCCGGTGTCCGGGGCGGTGCTCCGGGCTGCTCCCCGGCTGCGGGCCGTCTGTATCGCCCGCGCGGGGCTGGAGAACGTCGACATCGCCGCCGCGACCGCCCGCGGCGTGGCCGTCGTACCGGTGCCGGGTCGCAACGCCACGGCCGTCGCCGAACTGGCCATCGGACTGATGCTGGCGGAAGCGAGGGACATCACCCGCGCGGACGCCTCCGTCAAGGCCGGCGGATGGCGGAAGGAGTTCGCCGGCCCGGGCCGGGAGATCGGCGGCAGCACGGTCGGACTGATCGGACTGGGGCATGTGGGACGGGCCTTCGCCGAGCGGATGCGGGGCTTCGGCGCCCGTCTGCTCGCGTACGACCCGTACGTGCCCGACGACGTGCCGGCCCGCCACGGCGTCGTGCGGGCGGGTGAGCTGGACACCGTCTTCCGCGAGTCCGACGTCGTGCAGCTCTTCGCCCGGCTGACACCCGAGACCGAGCGGTTCGTCGGCGCACGGCACTTCGCGCTGATGAAGCCGACCGCGTACTTCGTGAACACCGCGCGCAGCCGCCTGGTGGACACCGAGGCCCTCTACCAGGCACTGGTGAACCGCCACATCGCCGGAGCGGGGCTCGACGTGCACGATCAGGAGCCCCTCGCGGCGGACAGCCCCTGGCGCTCGCTCGAGAACGTCACCATCACCACGCACTACGCCGGTGACACGACGACCACGACCCTGCGTTCGGCGCGACTCGTCGCCGAAGCCGTCACCGAACTCGCCGCGACCGGCCGGTGCGCCGCAGCGGTCAACGCCCGCGAACTGGGGTGGGTGTGAACGGTGGCACATGAACTGGTGCTCGGGCTCGACGCGGGACACACCGTGACCAAGGCCGTGCTGTTCGACGCGACCGGCCGGCAGGTGGCGCGGGGCGTCGGCACGGTACCGCTGAACACCCCACGGCCCCGCTGGGTCGAACGGGACATGGACCAGGTGTGGCGCACGGCCCGCGAGGCCATCGCGGCCTGCCTCGCCGAAGCGGGCCCGGACGCCACACGGGCCGTATCCGCGGTGGGGCTGACCGGGCACGGTGACGGCCTGTACGCCGTCGACGAGCGGGGCCGACCGGTGCGGGCCGCGATCGTGGCGATGGACACGCGGGCCGAGCCGGCCCTGAAGGAGTGGCGGGACACCCCGATGTGGTCCCGCGCCCTGGAGTTGTCGGGCACGGTTCCCTTCCCGGGTTCCCCGGCCGCCCTGCTGACCTGGCTCGCCCGCCACGAGCCGGACGTGCTTCGCGACGCACGGTGGCTGCTGTCCTGCAAGGACTGGCTGCGTCTGAGGCTGACGGGCGAGGTGGCCACCGATCCCACGGACGCCGGCGCCTCGTTCACCGACATGCGGCGGGGTGGCTACTCACCGGAGCTGCTCGACCTGTACAGCCTCGGTACCCTCGCCGGCAAGCTGCCGCCCGTCCTGGCCTGCGACGCGGTCAGCGGAACCGTCACCCGCGAGGTCGCGGCGCTCACCGGACTCGCCGCCGGCACCCCCGTCGTCACGGGCGCCCATGACGTCGACGCCGCCGCGCTCGGGATCGGCGGTACGACGCCGGACGAACTCTGCCTGATCGCCGGATCGTTCAGCATCAACCAGGTGATCAGCGAGCGCCCCGTCGTCGATCCGCGCTGGCAGGTCCGCCGGTTCGTCCGCCCGGAGCAGTGGATGATCATGTCCACCTCGCCCGCGTCGCTGGCGAACCTGGAGTGGTTCCTGCGGGTCACGGGCGCACCGGCCGTACACCGGGAAGGCGTTCACGAGGCGATCGGCCGGGAGGTCGAGGCGCACCTGGACGGTCCGTCGGAGGTGCTGTTCCACCCGTTCCTCTACGGTTCCCCGCACCTGCGGCCCACGTCCGGGACGTTCCTCGGTCTGCGCGGTTGGCACGGTCGCGGCCATCTGCTGCGGGCCCTGATGGAGGGCGTCGTTCTCAACCACCGCTGGCACGTCGACGCGCTCTGCTCGAAGCTGCCCGTCAGCGGGGTGGCGGCCCGGCTGACCGGCGGCGCGGCGCACAGCGAGGTGTGGAGCCAGATGTTCGCCGACGCTCTGCGGCGGCCGGTCGTGGTGGCCGACGTGGAGGAGAGCGCCGCCCGGGGAGCGGCCCTGCTCGCGGCCACCGCCGTCGGGCTGCTCGACGACGTGACGGCCCCGTGCGCCGCCGTCTCCGTGCTCAGACGCCACGAGCCTCATGCCGACCGGGTCGCCGTGCTCGACGATGCGTACGAGGTGTACCTGGAGGCGCTGGAGGCGCTCGGACCGGTCTGGGCCCGCCTCACGGCGTCCGGGGGCACGGACTGAGTACGGGGCCGTCTCCGGCCTCGGTGACCCTCAAGAGATCTCTTAACATATTTTATGAGGTTTACTGGCGTAAGGTATTGCATAACATGCGGCATGAGCGTAGACAAAGCGTACGAAACCTCTCGCGGCTCTTCCGAGTCCGTGGCCCGGCTCCCCTGCCGCTCGGCGAGGCGTCGTGCTTCCCTCAGCCCGAAAGCTCCGGTCATGCCCTCCCACACTGCGCCCCTGGTCCTTCCCGCACCCGCAGCGCCGGGTGCACCGCACTGCTCCCAGAAGGCCCAGTTCACTCTGCCGGCACAGAAGGCGCTTGTCGGCTGCCTGCGTGCCGCCGCCGCTGATCTGCTCACGCGCTGGCGCCTCTCCGACGACGAACGGGACGCCGCCGTCCTGGTGGTGGGGGAGCTCGCCGCGAACGCGGCCACGCACGGCCGCAGTGAGATGTCGCTGCGCCTGATCCTCGTCCCGGGTGGGCTGTGCATCGCCCTCACTGATCGCGGGGGGCTCTCCCGGTCACGTGAACCGTCCGCGGGTGACGATCCGGACGAGCACGGCCGCGGCCTCGGCATCGTCCGCGCGATCGCCGAGCGCGTCGACCTGCGGCACGACATCCACGGGGTCTCGGTCGTGGCCTGGCTTGCCGTCCGGGCCGCCCTGCGCGGAACTGCCTGACCCGGGCGCGAGCCGGCGGTCGACCACCTCCGCGTGGTAGATCCGAGAAAGTTTTCTCGCAAGATGTGTTAACAACAGCTCCATCTCCTGCTAATAATTCGGCCATCGATATCGCGCCCGCCACCCCAGGGCCGCTTGGTACACCCCTCCCTCCCGGCCGGGCCTCAGTCGAGACGCAGGCGTTCCCACGACTGTTCGGGCGATGAACGGCACCGCCACGGGAGCCCCCTATGCCGCATCCGATCCACCCGCACGAGAGGTCCCCCCGTCATGCGATCAACCAGATACGCCCTCATCGCCGGCGCCGCCGTCACGGCCCTGCTCGCCACTGCCTGTACCGGAGCCGGAGCCGGCGGGTCATCGGGCGGCGGCCAGAGCATCAACGTGCTGATGGTCGGAAACCCGCAGATGGAGGACATCGCGAAGCTCACCGAGGACACCTTCACCAAGGACACCGGCATCAAGGTCAACTTCACGGTGCTCCCCGAGAACGAGCTCCGTGACAAGGTCACCCAGGACATCGCCACCCAGGCCGGCCAGTACGACGTCGCCACCATCGGCGCCTACGAGGTGCCCATCTGGGAGAAGAACGGCTGGCTGCACGAACTCGGCTCCTACGCCGACAAGGACGCGAGCTTCGACAAGGGCGACCTGCTCAAGCCGATGGTGCAGTCGATGTCCGGCTCGGACGGCAAGCTCTACGCCCTGCCGTTCTACGGCGAGTCCTCGTTCCTCATGTACCGCAAGGACGTCTTCGCCGCGAAGGGCCTGAAGATGCCCCAGCACCCCACCTGGCAGCAGGTGGCGGACCTCGCCGCCAAGGCCGACGGGGCCCGGCCCGGCATGAAGGGCATCTGCCTGCGCGGTCTGCCCGGCTGGGGCGAACTCGGCGCACCGCTGACGAGCATGGTCAACACCTTCGGCGGCACCTGGTTCACCAAGGACTGGAAGGCTCAGGTCAACAGCGGCGGCTTCAAGCAGGCCACCGACTTCTACGTCGATCTGGTCCGCGAGCACGGTGAGGCGGGCGCCGCGCAGGCCGGGTTCACCGAGTGCCTGAACGCGATGAGCCAGGGCAAGGTCGCCATGTGGTACGACGCCACCAGCGCGGCCGGTGCGCTGGAAGACCCCAAGACCAGCAAGGCCGCCGGCAAGATCGGCTACGCCTACGCGCCCGTGGAGAAGACCGACAGCAGCGGCTGGCTGTGGGCCTGGTCGTGGGCGATGCCCAAGACCACCAAGAACGCCGACGCCGCCTCGAAGTTCATGCTCTGGGCGTCCAGCAAGAAGTACGAGAAGCTCGTCGGCGAGAAGCTGGGCTGGTCGCGGGTGCCCGCCGGCAAGCGGGCCAGCACCTATGAGATCCCCGAGTACAAGAAGGCGGCCGCCGCCTTCGGCGACATCACCCTGAAGTCCATCCAGCAGGCCGACCCGTCCGACCCGGGCACCCAGCCGCGGCCGACCGTGGGCATCCAGTTCGTCGCCATCCCCGAGTTCCAGGATCTCGGCACCAAGGTGACGCAGGAGATCTCCGCCGCCATCGTCGGCAAGACCAGCGTGGACAAGGCGCTCAACGACGGCCAGAAGCTCGCCGAAAACGTCGCCGAGAACTACAAGTAAGCCGCGTTGCTCCGGCCGGCCCCCGGCCGACCGGGCGCCGACGGCGGAAGAAGATCCATGACCACGCTCATCAAGCCCCCTGAGAAGACCATGCGGCCACCTGCCCACCGCCCGTTCAAACCCGCCGGCAGCCGCACGTGGCGGCGCCGCTTCCCGCTGCTGCCGGCACTGATCTTCACGATCATCGTCACGCAACTGCCCTTCGTGGCCACGCTCGTGATCTCCACCTACCAGTGGAACATCCTGCGGCCGGGCGACCGTCACTTCACCGGTCTGTCCAACTACACGTTCGTCTTCACCGACGAACGGCTGCGCCACGCGGTGCTCAACACCGTTGTGCTGACCGCGTCCGTCGTCGTCCTCAGCGTGCTCCTCGGACTGGGCCTGGCCCTGCTGCTCGACCGCCGCTTCCTAGGCCGGGGCCTGGCCCGCACCCTGCTCATCGCCCCGTTCCTGGTGATGCCGGTCGCCGCCGCGCTGCTGTGGAAACACGCCCTCTACAACCCCGACTACGGGCTCCTCAACGGCACCCTGAACGCCGTGTACCAGCTCTTCGGCGCCGAGCACGGCCCCACGATCGACTGGGTGTCGAACTTCCCCATGCCGGCCCTGGTGATCGCACTGGTGTGGCAGTGGACGCCGTTCATGATGCTCATCCTCCTGGCCGGACTGCAGGCCCAGCCCGGCGACGTCCTGGAGGCCGCCCGCGTCGACGGGGCCTCCGCCCTGCAGACGTTCCGGTACCTCACGCTGCCGCACCTGCGGCAGTACATCGAGCTGGGAGTCGTGCTCGGCTCCATCTTCGTGGTGCAGACCTTCGACGCGGTCTTCACCATCACCCAGGGCGGGCCCGGCTCCCGGACCACCAATCTGCCCTACGAGATCTACCTGACCATGTTCCGCAAGTTCGAGTACGGCCAGGCCGCGGCCGCCGGTGTCGTCGTGGTGATCGGCTCGATCATCATCGCGACGTTCGCCCTGCGGGTCGTCGCCTCCCTTTTCCGTGAGGAGGCGTCCCGATGAGCGCCCACGCAAGTCCCCTCGCCGCACGGATGCGTCGCCGCCGGCCCAGGGCCGAGGATCCGGAGCAGACGCCGCGGCTGTCCCCGCTGTGGACCTTCGTCGCGTGGCTGGCCACACTGGCCTTCTTCGCCCCAGTGGCGTGGATGGTGCTCACCGCCTTCCACCAGGAGGCCGACGCGGCGACCAACCCGCCCAGTCTGATGGCGCCGCTCACCCTGGACCAGTTCTCGCTCCTGCTGGAGCGTGACATCACCCCGTTCCTGCTCAACTCGGCCATGGCCAGCGTCTTTTCGACCCTGCTGGTCCTCGTCCTGGCGGTGCCGGCGGCCTATGCGCTGTCCATCAAGCCGGTCGAGAAGTGGACCGACGTGATGTTCTTCTTCCTGTCGACGAAGTTCCTGCCGCTCATCGCGGCGCTGCTGCCGATCTACATGATCGTCAAGGACATCGGCATGCTGGACAACATCTGGACGCTCGTCGTCCTCTACACCTCGATGAACCTGCCGATCGCGGTGTGGATGATGCGCTCGTTCCTCGCCGAGGTGCCCAAGGAGATCCTGGAGGCCGCCGAGGTCGACGGCGCCGGACTGCCCACCGTGCTGCTGCGGATCGTCGCCCCGGTCGCCATGCCGGGGCTGGCCGCCACCTCACTGATCTGCTTCATCTTCAGCTGGAACGAGTTCATGTTCGCCGTGAACCTCACGGCGACGCAGGCGTCCACCGCGCCGGTGTTCCTGGTGGGTTTCATCACCAACGAGGGCCTGTTCCTCGCCCGGCTGTGCGCGGCGGCCACCCTCGTGTCGTTGCCGGTGCTCATCGCCGGTTTCGCCGCCCAGGACAAGCTGGTCCGCGGCCTGTCCCTGGGAGCCGTCAAGTGACAGCCGCCGTCATCGTCACTCAGGGCCGGGTGAAGTTCCAGGCCGTCGACGACCCGGCCCCGGTCTCCGGCGACGGCCTCCCGTCGGCGGCTTTCCCGGACGCGATCGCCTGCTTCCCGGCCGGCACCAGCCGCGTGATCCAGATCCACAGCCAGCCCGCCCTCGCCCCCGCGTGAACGCCCGAACCGAACGGAACTCCGCCACCATGACCCAGCAGATCCGCCGCGTACTCGTCCGCTCCCTCGACGACATCACCATCGAGCACGTGCACGCCCCCGTACCCGGGGACGGCGAACTCCTGGTGCGCACCTCGGTCGTCGGCGTGTGCGGCTCCGACACCCACGCGGCGGCCGGCCACCATCCCTTCATCGAACTGCCCTACCGCCCCGGTCACGAGGCGGTCGGCGTCGTCGAGGCGACCGGGTGGGGAGCCGGGGAGTTCGCCCCCGGGGACCGGGTGCTCATCGAACCCAACCTGTACTGCAGCCGGTGCCCCCAGTGCCGCTCCGGCCGCTACAACATCTGTCAGGAGCTGAAGGTCTTCGGCTGCCAGACGCCCGGCGCCATGGCGGACCTGTTCACCATCCCGGCCGACCGGGTCCACCGCGTCCCGGCGGGCATGACCGACCTCCAGGCCGTCCTGGTCGAACCGCTCGCCACCCCGGTGCACGCCGTGGCCAAGGCCGGCGATCTCACCGGCCGCACCGTCGCCGTCCTGGGCGCCGGGCCCATCGGGCTGCTCACCGTCGTGGCCGCCCGGCACGCGGGCGCCGCCCGGATCGCCGTCACCGACCTCTTGGAGGGCAAGAGGGCCAGGGCACTGCGCCTCGGTGCCGACACGGCACTGTCGGCCGGCTCCCCGGACCTGGCCGCCCAGGCCCATGCGGCGCTCGGCGGCCCGGCCGACGTGGTCTTCGACTGCGCCGCCCGCGGGCAGTCCATCGCCCAGGCCGTCGACATCGTGGCCAAGGGCGGACACATCGTGGTGGTGGGCGTGGGCGCCGCCGGTGACACCCCGGTCCGCCTCGACCTGGTCCAGGACCGCGAGATCCGCATCGAGGGCACCCTCATGTACACGGCCGAGGACTACCGCACCGCCATGTCCCTCATCGCCGCCGGCGCCGTCGACACCTCCGAGATCATCACCGCCACCTACCCGCTGGAGGAGGCCGCGCTGGCCTTCTCCGCCTCCCTGGACCTGGAGCAGGTCAAGGTGCTGGTCACCGCGGACGGCCGGTAGCCGTGCGCGCGTCCGTCGGTCCGCCTGGCAGGCGCGCGATGACGACGGCCTCGTGGTCGTAGCGGCCGAAGAACTTCAGCGGCTTGGGGCTGCGATTGGCACGCCGGTCGCACGGATCGACCTCG
>NZ_JBEZOK010000021.1:0-162487 GCF_040706515.1 Streptomyces sp. NPDC047880
GGCGCGACAGAGTGGGGGGGCCCCGTCGTGTGCGTTGGGGGCACCGGCCGGCCCGCCTTTACGTCTGGCCCCACATCCCCCACAGTTAGATACCGAACGCGCTGTTTTCTTTCACCAGTTGCGCTTGTTTTGCCGGATGTGCACCCGCACTCCGGCACACTGGTGTGGTGAAAGCCCTCTCAGGGTGAGTTATCGTGTACGGCGGGTAAAAACAAACGGCATGACCCGTTCATTTCCGTCCCGGGAGAGTTCAGCCGATGGCGAGGCAGTTGCGAGCCGAGCAGACCCGCTCGACGATCATCACGGCCGCCGCTGACCTGTTCGACCGTCGCGGCTACGAATCGACCAGTCTCAGCGACATCGTGGAGCACGCCCACGTCACCAAGGGCGCCCTGTACTTCCACTTCGCGGCCAAGGAGGATCTCGCCCACGCGATCCTCGAACTCCAGTCGCACACCGCCCGCCGGCTGGCGACGGAGACCGACAGCCGCGGACACACCTCCCTGGAGGCGCTGATGCGTCTCACGTTCGGTATCACCCGCATGTCCGTCGAGGACCCGGTGCTGCGCGCCGGTCTGCGGCTCGCCACGGGCGGGATCCGGCCGCGGCCGCCCCTGAGCCACCCGTTCACCGAGTGGCTGGACATCGTCACGGCCCGGCTCGTCGGCGCGGTGAAGGAAGCCGACGTCCATCCCGACGTCGACATCGACGTCGTGGCCCACTCGTTGGTCTGCTTCTTCGTCGGCACCCGTGTCGTTGGCCGCTCCCGCGAGCCGGTCGCCCGTCAGCCCCGCCGGACGGCCGAGATGTGGAACATACTCATCCGCGGCCTGGTCCCGGTGACCCGCCGGGCCCGCTATCTGAGCCTGGCCGCGCGGCTGGAGCGGGAGATCGCACCCGTCTGACCCCGGAACCGGGCGGCTCGGTCCGTGCGAGCGGCGCGCGCGTTACGGTGAGGCGCATGCCCGACACCCCCTCCGCGCCCCTGCTCCTCGGCAACCAGCCGGGTTCCTTCCCGCACAGCGTGCTGGCCGAGCGGCACCCCACGATCATCAAGCAGGTCCGCGAGGCCTTCCCGTACGAACCCGCGCAGCAGCGCGCCCTCGACGAACTGCTCGTCAACTGCACCGAGGGCGTGATCGAACCCCTCCCCGCCGACGCACCGGACCGTGACCACTGGGAGACGTGGGGGCTGCCCGGGTACACCGGCCGGTCCTGGTTCGACGTGCCGTGGCTCTGGTCCGAAAGCTGGTTCTACCGCCAACTGCTCCAGGCCGTCGGCTGGTTCGGTCCCGGACCCTGGCAGGGCATCGACCCCTTCCGTCCGTTCAAGCTCGCCGAACTCGACTCCGCCGAGACCGACGAGGAACTCGCCGCCCTCGACGACCTCGCCGCCCGCCCCGCCGCCGAGCAGGCACAGGCCCTGCTGCACGGCGCCCTGTGGGGCAACCGCGCCGACCTCGGCTTCCGCCTCTCCGCCGAGGGCGCCCGGCCCGCGGACGCCGCGCCCGGCCTGGTCGCCGACGACGGCGAACGGCTCTGGTCGCTCCTGGACCGTGCCGACGGCGCCACCCTGTACCTGGTCGCCGACAACGCGGGCCGCGAACTGGTCCCCGACCTTCTGCTCATCGCCCACCTTCTGCACAGCGGCCGCGTCGGCCGGGCGGTCCTGCACGTGAAGCCCTGCCCCTACTACGTCTCCGACGCGACCACCGCCGACGTCGTCGACGCACTGCGCCGGCTGACCGGCGCCGGGGGAGCCGCCGCCGGGTACGGGCGGCGGTTGTGGTCCGCCCTGGCCGACGGCCGCCTCACCCTGCGCGCCCACCCCTTCTCGAGCGCCCCGCTGCCCTACGAGGAGATGCCCGCCGACCTGCGTGCCGAGTTCGCCTCGGCCACGCTGACGATCGTCAAGGGCGACCTCAACTACCGCCGCCTGGTGGGCGACCGGCTCTGGGCCCCGACCACACCCTTCGCCGACGTCACCGCCCACTTCCCCGGCCCGGTCGCCGCCCTGCGCACCCTGAAGTCCGACGTGATCACCGGCCTCGACGCTCACACCGAGGCCGCCCTGGACGCGGCGGAGGACCGGCGCTGGCGCACCAGTGGCACGCACGCGCTGATCCAGGTGAGGGTCCCCGGCTAGGTCAAGTCAGCGTCACCAAGCCTGCGTCACGTTCGTTTCACGCGATGGTGTGATCATGTCCCGCCCCGCGGATGCCGCCGCGGGGCGCCGGGTAGGGCCCGGCCATGACGCAGCCGTTCGAGCTCCCGCACTTCTACATGCCGCACCCCGCGCGGCTGAACCCGCACGTCGACGAGGCCCGGGCCCATTCGACCGCGTGGGCGCGCGAGATGGGCATGCTGGAGGGGTCCGGCGTCTGGGAGCAGGCCGACCTGGACGCCCACGACTACGGCCTGCTCTGTGCGTACACCCACCCCGACTGCGACGGCCCCGCCCTCTCCCTCATCACCGACTGGTACGTGTGGGTCTTCTTCTTCGACGACCACTTCCTGGAGAGGTACAAGCGCAGCCCGGACCGGGCCGCCGGCAAGGCCCACCTGGACCGGCTTCCCCTCTTCATGCCGCTGGACCTGTCCGTACCCTTACCCGAACCCGGGAACCCGGTCGAGGCGGGCCTCGCCGACCTGTGGGCGCGCACGGTGCCGAGGATGTCCGAGGACTGGCGCCGCCGCTTCGCCGTGGCCACCGAGCACCTCCTCAACGAGTCGATGTGGGAGCTGTCCAACATCGACGAGGGGCGGATCGCCAACCCTGTCGAGTACATCGAGATGCGCCGCAAGGTCGGCGGCGCCCCCTGGTCGGCGGGGCTGGTGGAGTACGCGACCGCCGAAGTGCCCGCCTGCGTCGCCGGGACCAGACCGCTGAGGGTGCTGATGGAGACGTTCTCCGACGCCGTGCACCTGCGCAACGACCTGTTCTCCTACCAGCGCGAGGTCGAGGACGAGGGGGAGAACAGCAACGGCGTGCTCGTCCTGGAGACGTTCTTCGGCTGCACCACCCAGGAGGCCGCCGACACCGTCAACGACATCCTCACCTCCCGCCTCCACCAGTTCGAGCACACGGCGTTCACCGAAGTGCCCGCGGTGGCCCTGGAGAAGGGTCTCCACCCGGACGAACTCGCGGCCGTGGCGGCGTACACGAAGGGACTGCAGGACTGGCAGTCCGGCGGCCACGAGTGGCATCTGCGCTCCAGCCGCTACATGAACGGCAACGCGGTGCGCGGCGGCGGCCCCTGGCCGGGGTGCAGCGGCATCGGCACGTCCGCGGCCGATGTGCGCGCCCTGCTCACGACGGCCGGAGCGCAGCGGCTGCGCTCCTTCACGCATGTGCCGCACCAGAAGGTGGGGCCGTCGCGCATCCCCGACATCCGCATGCCGTTCCCCCTGCGGCTCAGCCCGCACCTCGACCACGCCCGCCGGAGCCTGCGCGCCTGGGCGGACCGCGTGGGCATCCTCACCGAGGGCGTCTGGGACGAGGACAAGCTGCGCGCCTACGACCTCGCGCTCTGCTCGGCCGGCCTGGATCCGGACGCCACGCCCGATGCCCTCGACCTCAGCGCGCAGTGGATCGCCTGGGGCACCTACGGCGACGACTACTACCCGCTGGTCTTCGGCCGCCGCCGCGATCTCGCCGCCGCCCGGCTGACCACGGCCCGCCTGTCCGCCTGCATGCCGGTCGACGGCGAGGAACCGCTGATCCCGGCCGACGCCATGGAGCGCGGGCTGGTCGATCTGTGGACACGCACCACCGCGCAGATGACGCCCGGGGCACGGCGCCGGTTCAAGGACGCGGTCGACGTCATGACCGAGAGCTGGCTGTGGGAGCTGTCCAACCAGCTGCAGAACCGCGTGCCCGACCCGGTCGACTACCTGGAGATGCGCAGGGCGACCTTCGGCTCCGACCTCACCCTGAGCCTGTGCCGCATGGGACACGGCCCGGCCGTCCCGCCGGAGGTCTACCGCAGCGGGCCGGTCCGCTCCCTGGAGAACGCCGCGATGGACTTCGCGTGCCTCGTCAACGACGTCTTCTCGTACCAGAAGGAGATCGAGTTCGAGGGCGAGTTCCACAACGCGATCCTCGTCGTGCAGTCCTTCTTCGGCTGCGACTACCCGACCGGGCTCGGCATCGTGCACGACCTGATGAGCCGGCGCATGCACCAGTTCGAGCACGTCGTCGCCCACGAACTGCCCGTCCTGTACGAGGACTTCCAGCTCGACTCGCAAGCGCGCGCGGCGATGGAGGCGTACGTGGCGGACCTGCGGAACTGGCTGTGCGGCATCCTCCACTGGCACCGGGAGGTGGACCGCTACAAGGAGGCGTGGATGTCCCGGCGCGCCCACCGCTTCCTCCCGGACCGACCGCCCGCCGTGCCCGTGCCCGCCCTCCGCTGAGGCGGCGATTTCCCGCCGGATCCACGCGGAACGGGACCATGACGGAAATCCCCCGTGGTGCGCCGGGGTCTTCCCGGGTGAGGGGAACACACGACGCACCACGGGGGATTCACCGTGACCGCGGCAGGGCGCACGGCGGCCACGGGGAGGGGCACACCGGCTGATCCCTGACCGCGCCGGGTCCCGGTCAGTCTCACTCGTTCGTGGCTCGTCGGCCGCCGATGCGCCGGGTAGAGCACCTGCCGTGATCGCTCCGGGCTCCGCCGGAGCCGATCGGCACCACCCGGAGGCGAGCCATGGAACAGACCGCGCTGCGACCCAAGCCGATGCCGGGGCAGGACCCCGAGGGAGCCGCGACGGCGACGGGGCCCGGCCCGTCACGGCCGCGCCCGCACGCCGCCCGCCGGCGCGGGAGACGGCTCCTCAACGTCCTGCTCGCCGGGTTCACCGGCGTGGTCCTCGTGCTGTGCGGGATCGGTCTGGGGGCGACGGGGGGTCAGCTGCTCGGCGAGGGCGTGCGCTTCGTCCCGCGCGGCTGGCACACGCCGTCGCCCCCCGCTGCCCCGCCGGTCTCCGCTCCTCCCGGGCCCGCCGCCGCGGCCCTCGGCGTGCAGGTGATGGACGCCCGCACGCCGGGGGCCGTGGTCGTGGGGCTGCACGTCCCCGGGCCGGCCCAGGCCGCCGGTCTGGTGCGCGGCGACGTCCTCCTCGCCTTCGGCACGGTCCGCATCGACACGGCGGCAGACCTGGTCCGTGCCGTCGCCCGCGTCCGCCCGGGCTCCGAGGTGAGGCTGACGGTCCGCCATCGCGGCGGCGGCTTCGAGCAGCTGACTCTGGTACCGGCCGTCGCCACGTGAAGCCTGCCCCCACGGCATGCCGCGATCACCGTGCGACGCGCCCCCACGGCACGCCGCGATCACCGTGCGGATGCGTGCGCCCTCACGGCACGCCGGGATCGCCACGGGGTGCGCCCTCACGGCACGCCGGGATCGCCACGGGATGCGTCCTCACGGCACGACGCGGAAGTGACTCGTGAGCCGTCCCGAGTCGTCCAGGACGTGGAAGGCGAGCCCGGGCGGCGCCTCCCGGTCCGCGATCTGCTCGCCCTCCCAGGGCAGTCGCAGCGTCCACGTCACCCCGGGCCCGACGACCAGTGGCCGCCCCGCGAACGATGTGGCGGCGGGGGTGTGGGCGTGGCCGGTGATCAGCCCCGCGACGGCGGGCCGGCGGGCCAGCAGCCCGGCCAGCCGGCCGGGGTCGCGCAGCGCGTAGGAGTCGGGCAGCGGATGGTGCAGTGCCACCGGCGGGTGGTGGAAGGCGAGCAGGGCCGGAAGGCCCTCGTCGAGCTCGTCGAGGGTCGACTCGATCCAGTCGTACGTCTCCTCGCCCAGCTCCCCGTCGTCACTGCCCGGGACGCTGGAGTCGCACATCAGCACCGCGCCGTCGTCGAAGACCTGCACGCTGTTGACCGGCCCCTCACCCCCGGGGCGGTCGAGCAACGCCTTGCGGTAGGGCGTGCGGCTGTCGTGGTTGCCGGGGCAGGCCAGCACCGGGAAGGGGGCGTCACCGGCCCGCAGCCCCAGGATGCGGGCGGCCTCCTCGTACTCGGGCTCCGTGCCGTGGTCCGCAATGTCCCCGGTCACCAGCAGCGCGTCCACGTGGCCCGGCAGCTCCCACAGGTGATCGCGCACCCGCTCGGCCCGTTCCGTGGCCCGCGGGCTCCCGTCCAGATGCAGATCGCTGATGTGTGCGAGTACCAGCACCGTCGTACGCCCCCTGGATCGAATGTTAACGGCAGGACTGCATCTAAGCATTAGCCTAATGCTTGGGCAATCCACTGACGTTAGACAGGCGCGCCGGGGCGAATGACCGCAGACGGCTCGCGCCGCCCCTCTCGGCCGGGCAGGATGCTGCCCGTAGCCCCTTCGCCCGCCCTGGGAGGCCCGGATGACCGGAAGCACGGCAGCGTCCTTCACCGCCGACGACTACCGGGCCCGCATGGAGAGCGCAGCGCGGACGGCCGCCGAGGCGGGTCTCGCGGGCCTGCTGGTGGCCCCGGGTCCCGACCTGGTGTGGCTCACCGGCTACACACCCCCCGCGGTCACCGAGCGGCTCACCCTGCTGGTCCTCGCCGCCGGACAGGACCCCGTCCTGGTCGTGCCCGCCCTGGAGGCCCCGGACGCGCACCGGGCGGCCGGCGCGGCCGCCCTGACCCTGCGCGACTGGACCGACGGCAAGGACCCCTACGCCGCCACCGCCGCCCTCCTCGGCACCTCAGGCCGGTTCGGCGTCAGCGACAACGCCTGGGCCCTGCACCTGCTGGCCCTCCAGCAGGCCATGCCCGGCAGCTCCTACGCCTCGCTCACCGAGGCCCTGCCGATGCTGCGCGCCGTCAAGGACGCGGCCGAGCTGGACCTCATGGCGGCCGCGGGAGCCGCCGCCGACGCGACGTTCGAGGAGATCCGGAACGTCCCCTTCGCCGGACGCCGGGAAGCCGAGGTCGCCGCCGACCTCGACCGGCTGCTGCGCCGGCACGGACACGAGCAGGTCGACTTCACCATCGTCGCCTCGGGTCCGAACGGCGCCGATCCGCACCACGAGGCCGGCGAGCGCGTCATCGCCCGCGGCGACATGGTCGTCCTCGACTTCGGCGGTCTGCGCGACGGCTACGGATCCGACACCTCCCGCACGGTCCACGTGGGCGAACCCACCGACGAGGAACGGCGCGTGCACGACCTCGTGCGCGAGGCCCAGGAGGCCGGCTTCCGCGCGGTGCGGCCCGGGGCGGCCTGCCAGGACGTGGACCGGGCCGCCCGCCGGGTCATCGCCGACGCCGGATACGGCGAGTACTTCATCCACCGCACCGGACACGGCATCGGCGTCACCACCCACGAGCCGCCGTACATGATCGAGGGTGAGGAGCGGCCCCTCGTGCCCGGCATGTGCTTCTCCGTGGAACCCGGCATCTACCTGCCCGGCCGCTTCGGGGTCCGCATCGAGGACATCGTGACCGTCACCGAGGACGGCGGACGGCGCCTGAACACCACCACGCGCGAGCTGGTCATAGTGGAGTGAGGCCCCGATGTCCCCAGCACGCCTCCCGAACGGCAACGGCGCGACCATGACCCAGGCACCCACCCCCACCGCGGACATCGTCCGACGGCTGGTCCAGTCCCTCCTCGACGACGCCAAGGAAGGCAGGAACGCCAGGAGCGGCAGGGGCGGCAAGGAGAACCGGCAGGGCGGGAGCGGCCCCGACGTCAGGCCCGCCACCCCGGACGCCGAACCCGCCACCTGGTGGGTCGGCACCCGCCACGTCCTGCGCCTCGCCCCCGACCGCGAGGCCACCCTGCGCCAGCGCCGCGAACTGCGCCTGCGCGACCTCGTCCGCCCGCACGTCCCGGTGGCGGTGCCGGTCAGCGTCGCGCACGGCGAGTGGGCACCCGGGCTGAGCTACACACTGGACACCAAGGTGCCCGGCGGCTCGGGCGAGGAGCACGACGTGTCCGCGGTCGGCGAGGCCGATCTCGCCGGGCTCCTCACAGGGTTGCGCGAGGTGCCGGTCCGGCAGGCCGAGACGCTCGGCGTGCCGCGTACCGCGCCGCGCTCCCTGGAGGCGCTGCGCCGGGCCGCCGTACGCGCCGCCGAACGCCTCGCCGAGGCCGACGAGTTCGACCCCGCGCGCCTGCACCAGCTCACCCCGCCCGCCGCGTCCCAGCTCGCCGCCCAGCCCGGCTCGGCGGTCCTCACCCACCACGCCCTCACGGGCGGCCATCTCGTGGTCAGCGCCGACGGCAGGGTGCGCGGCGTGCTCGGCTGGGCGGGAACGGCCGTCGGCGACCCGGCCGAGGACATCGCCGGTCTCGCGCTCGCCGTCGGCTCACCCGCCGCCGTACGCGCCGCCACCCTCGCCGGCTACGGTGCCCGCCCCTGCCTGCGCGGTCTGTGGCTCGCCCGCTGCGACACCGTCGTCCACCTGGCCGAGGACCTCGCAGGCAAGGACGCCGCCCCGCTGCGGACCCGGCTGCGCCGCGCCTGGGAGCCGATCCTGCTGGAACGGGTGACGGACCTGGGGGACGCGGACGACGCCCCGTAGCGGGCGCCGCCCCGGTGACGGCGGCGGGCGCCGGTGCCGGCCGGCCCCGCGCACCCGTGCGGCTATCCTCCGCCCATGAAGCGCCCCTTCGCCGCCGTGTCCCTGTGGGCCGCCGCCCTCATGTGTCTGGCCGGCTGCTCCGGAACCGCCGCGCCCGCCACACCCGGCGCCCCGGCGTCCCCGTCCCGGCAGCAGACACCGGCCCAGCGCCTCACCACGCTCATGGTGACGAAGACCGACCTCGGCGCCGGCTTCTCGGTACGGCCCTTCGACCCGGCCGTGGGGAAGCCCGTCTTCGCCCGGTCCGCGCGGGAGATCACCGGCAACGCCTGCACGCCACTGGCCGCCATGACGCACCAGTTGCCCCTCGGCAGGCCGCAGGCCGCAGTCAGCCGCCTCGTGACGACCCGGGAGGCCCCCGGCACCCGCATCCACCTCACGCTCGCCACCTACGACGAGGGCGGGGCGGCCGCAGCGATGGACAGCCTGCTCACCGACGCCGTGCGGGGCTGTTCCCTGGGCTTCACCGTGCAGGCGCACGGCAAGGACGAGGTGTACGGCCCGTTCGAGCCCGAGGACACCCCCGCGGCCGGCGACGAGGCCCTCGCCTACCGCGGCGTCGTCACGCCCGAGGGCGGCACGCCCCGGCCGGTCCGCACCACCGTCGTACGCCGCGGGGACGCCATCACCGTCTGCACCGCAGTGGGCGGCGCCCGCATCGGGAGGCCGGCGCTCCTCACGCCCGTCATCGAGGCACAGGACGCGTAACTCCGCTGACCTCCCCGGCCCTCAGTCCTGCACGAGCACCACGGCCGACTCCCCGGGCAGCCGCACCACGCCGTCCTCCCCGGGCCCGTCCACCGGATCCCACGCCGCCAGCACGCGCGCGTGCGGCACGCCGAGCGGCAGGGCGGCCGGCCCGGCGGCCAGGTTCACCGCCACCAGGACGTCCCCGCGCCGGAAGGCGAGCCAGCGGCGCTCCTCGTCGTAGGCCACCTTCGTGTCGGCGAGGTCCGGGTCGGTCAGGTCCGGCTGCTCGTGGCGCAGGGCGAGGAGCCGCCGGTACCAGGCCAGTACGCGCGCGTGCGGCTCGCGTTCCGGCTCGGACCAGTCGAGGCAGGAGCGGTCCCGGGTCGCCGGGTCCTGCGGGTCGGGCACGTCCTCCTCCTTCCAGCCGTGCGCGGCGAACTCCCGCCGCCTGCCCCGGCGTACGGCGTCCGCGAGCTCCGGGTCGGTGTGGTCGGTGAAGAACTGCCAGGGTGTGCCGGCCGCCCACTCCTCGCCCATGAAGAGCATCGGCGTGAAGGGCGCCGTCAGGATCAGCGTGGCCGCGCACGCCAGCAGCCCCGGGGAGAGCAGGGCCGAAAGCCGGTCCCCCTGGGCGCGGTTGCCGACCTGGTCGTGGGTCTGGCCGTAGCCGAGCAGCCGGTGCCCGGCCACCCGCGTGCGGTCCAGCGGGCGCCCGTGGTGCCGTTCGCGGAAGCTGGAGTACGACCCGTCGTGGAAGTAGCCGCCGGTCAGGGTCTTGGCGAGCCCGCCGATCCGAGCACGCGCGAAGTCGGCGTAGTAGCCCTGCGACTCGCCGGTCAGGGTGGTGTGCAGGGCGTGGTGGAAGTCGTCGTTCCACTGGGCGTGCAGTCCGAGGCCGCCCTCGGCGCGGGAGGTGATGAGCCGCGGGTCGTTCAGGTCCGACTCGGCCACCAGGAACAGCGGCCGCTCCGTCTCCGCGGCCAGGGCGTCCACGGCCGCCGACAGCTCCTCCAGGAAGTGGTACGCGCGCGTGTCCACCAGTGCGTGCACCGCGTCCAGGCGCAGCCCGTCGATCCGGTAGTCACGCAGCCATGCCAGCGCGCTGCCGATCAGATACGCGCGCACCTCGTCCGAGCCGGGCGCGTCCAGGTTGACCGCGGCGCCCCAGGGGGTGTGATGCGTGTCCGTGAGGTACGGGCCGAAGACGGGCAGGTAGTTGCCGGACGGCCCGAAGTGGTTGTGGACCACGTCGAGCACCACGCCCAGGCCGAGTTCGTGGGCCCGGTCGACGAAGCGTTTCAGCGCCTCGGGCCCGCCGTACGGCTCGTGCACCGCCCACAGCGACACCCCCTCGTAACCCCAGCCGTGCGTGCCCGGGAAGGGGCACAGCGGCATCAGCTGCACATGTGTGACGCCCAGCTCGGCGAGATGGCCGAGCCGTTCGGCGGCCGCGTCCAGGGTGCCCTCGCGGGTGTACGTCCCCACGTGCAGCTCGTACAGCACCGCGCCGGGCAGCGGCCGCCCCCGCCACTGCGCGCGCCACGCGTACCGCTCGTGGTCGACGACCGCGCTCAGCCCGTCCGGGCCGTCCGGCTGCCGCCGCGACCTCGGATCGGGCAGCACGGGCCCGTCGTCGAGCGCGAATCCGTACCGGGACCCCTCGCGCGCATCGGCCTCGCCCCGCCACCACCCCGCCCGTTCCGGATCGCGCTCCAACGCGTGCGTGACGTCGTCGCACCTGAGCGTCACTCGGCCGGCCTGTGGTGCCCACACCTCGAACTGCACGGACGGTTCCCCTTCGTCTGCTCACCGTGATGTAGCCCGTCCATGGTGCGCCAAAAGAGATCAATCCGCTGGAGCATCCACCCATTTGCGGCGGGTCCCACCGGGTACGCGCGCGCAGGCGGCCGATTTCCCGTTTTCTGGACAGCCCGCCCGCGCTGCCCGACAATCACCAGCGTGACGTCGTCCTTCGAGTTCAACACGTCCCCCGCGCGGCTCTCCGACGCGGAGCGCGACCGGGTGCTGAAGGTGCTCCGCGACGGCGTCGCCGTGGGCCGCCTCTCCCATGACACGTTCATCCGCCGTATGGAGCTGGCGCTCGCCGCCCGCCGCCCGGACGAACTCGCCGTGCTCACCGCCGACCTGCGCACCGAGAGCCGCATCTCGCGCCTGGTGTTCGGCACCGTCGAGGCGGTCTCCGGATTCTCGCTGCGCCTGCGCAGAGCCTGGCAGGCCGAGCGGCTGCCCAAACTGCAGCTGCCCCACCCGTCGCACGGCCATCCGCTGCGCATAGGGCGCGACCCCGCCAGCGGACTGCGCCTCAACCACGAAACGGTCTCGCGCGTCCACGCCGAACTCCGTCACCAGGGCGGCCTGTGGGTGCTGAGGGACCTCGGCTCCACCAACGGCACGACGGTGAACGGCAGGCGCGTCGTCGGCGCGGCCGTCGTCCGCGCGGGCGACCAGGTGGGCTTCGGCCGGATGACGTTCCGGCTGTCGGCCGGCTGACCGGAAACGGAGTCACACCTCAGCCCTGGCCTGGGCCGTGCCGACCGACGGCCCGGCGACCTTGGCCGAAAACCCGTTGCGGTTCACGGTGTTGACGTGCTCCCGAAGTCGTGACTCACTGTGCGTACGCCATCTACACCTGGTGAACCGACGGCTCCGCATGGGGGAGGTGCGCCCTGCCGCCCCTGCTGCGCTACCCGACCGTCGACGAACTGGGCCCCCGGGCAGCCGCCCTCGTCGCCCGCCACCCCCGTGACGCCCGGCTGCGCCGGATCGGCACCTCCCGCGCCGGCACCCCCATGTGGCTGCTCTCCGTGGGGCACGGCAGCCGTCAGGCCCTGGTCGTCGCCGGCCCGCACGCCAACGAACCGGTGGGCGGCGCCACCGTGCTGCGACTGGCCGAGCGGGCCCTGGCCGACCCGCGGCTCACCGAGGGCGCCGACGCCACCTGGAACCTGCTGCTGTGTCTCGACCCGGACGGCTCGCGCCGCAACGAGGGCTGGCTGCCCGGCCCCTACACCCTCGGCCACTACGTCCGGAACTTCTTCCGGCCCGGCTTCCTCGAGCAACCCGAGTGGCTGCCCGACGGCGCGGCCCGCGCCGCCCTGCCCGAGACCCGGGCCCTGCTCGGCCTCCAGGACGAGCTGCGCCCGTTCCTCCAGTGCTCCCTGCACGGCGTCGACGTCGGCGGCGGCTTCGTCGAGCTCACCCACGACCTGCCGGGCCTCGACCGGCGCCTGGCCCACATCGCCGCCCGGCTCGGCATCCCGCGCGAACTCGGCGCGTACGACGCCCTGTACTGGCCCGGCCTCGGGCCCGCCGTCTACCGGATCCCGCCACCGCGCCGGGCCGACCTGGTCGCGGCCATCACGGAGGCCGCCGTCGAGTCCACCTGGTTCCACCCGTACCGGCACGGCACCGTCACCGCGGTCGTCGAGGCGCCCATGTGGGGCGTGACGGCCGTGGCGGACGACTCACCGCCCACGGACCGGGACGCCGTGCTCCGGGCCGTCAGCCGCACCCTGCGCCACGACGCCGGCCTCCTGCGGCACCTCCTGACCCTCATCCGGCCGCACCTCGCCACCGTGCCCGACGCGGCCCGTCTGCTCGCCCCGGTCGACGACTACCTGCTGGTCTGTCCCGGCCTCGCCGACGCCTGGGACCCCGAAACCGGCGACAGCCCGGCCCATCCCCTCCCGCCTCTGAGCACCGCCCACCTGGTCGCCCTGCGCATCTCCGGGCGGCGGCTCGCGCTGCGCACCGCGGGGCTGCTGCACCAGCTCGTCCGGGCCACCGGCCGGGACCCGGCCGGGACGCTGCCGGAGCTGGACCGGCTGATCGACCAGTGGTGCGCCGACTACCGCGACGGCTGCGGGGCGCGCTGGATCCCGGTCGCCCGCCAGGCGGAGTACCAGGCCCGCGTGGTGATCGCCGCGTTCGAGCTGGCCGGCCGGCACGCGCGCGCGTGCCCCGGGCCGGGCGAGCCGGTGCCCATGCAGCGCGACTGAGCCGGGAGGCCGGTGGCCGTCGGGCCGTACCCCGGCCCCTGTCCCACCGGCCGGCCCGCTCGCGGGCACCCGCGGTGCCCGGTACGCCCCCGCACGGGCCCTACCACGCCCTCTCACGTGCGTGCAGCGCCGCCGCGACGACCGTGCGGGACTGGTGCTCCACCTGGTGTTCCAAGGGCACCCAGCGGGCGCGGAAACGCTCCGCGAAGGCGTCGCTCCAGGTCGACACGAGTTCTTCGAGCTGCTTCGCCGCCCGGTCGTCGGTCCCGCGCAGCACCCGCAGCAGCATGGCCGCCGCCCGCAGCGGCACACGACGCGCGAACGCGTCCACGCTGCCGACGTACGCCCGGGTGAGATCGGCGGGCGGGGTGTGCAGCAGGTCGGAGGCCAGCCCCGGCACCAGCTCCAGTCCCCATCGCGCGGCCCGCAGCAACGGACCGTCCAGGTCCGCCAGCCGGGGCAGCGCCTGGTCCAGCACGCGCGTCACCTCCAGCGCGTCACGCTGCAGCCGGCGGGCCAGCCGCCCGATCGCCGCCGCGGGAGCCGGATGCGGAGCCGGGTCGTCCACCAGGTCGCTCGCCCACATCGGCACTTCGACCACCGCGGTCAGCCCGCCGTACCGGTGGGCGTGGTACCAGGTGCTGTGCCGCGCGTCGTCCGGCAGGCTCGGGTACGCCGGCCCGATCCCCGGCGCCGGCATCACGTGCACGCCCGGCCCGGACGCGGGCCAGCCGGCGGCGTCGGAGGCGCCGGTCTCCACCGGGATGTGCAGCTCGGCCGCCGACTTCGCGAACGGCTCGGCCAGTCCGGGCACGTCCCTCGTCAGCTGCACCCAGCTGCCGCCCAGGTCCGTGCCGTGCAGGGTGACCTGGAGGTAGGGGCGCAGCTCGTCGATGACGCCCGTCAGGGCCCGGGTCTCGGGCGGCAGCCGGTCCGGCGGCAGCACCGAGGGCGCCCACTCGGGCTGCTCCGGGCCGGCGGGCCGGAAGAACCCCAGGTGGTAGTCGAACAGGCTGCGCGGCGCCGGTGTCACGTGCAGGCTCGCCCCGTCGGGGTCCGCGCACAGCAGGAAGTGCCAGGAGACGCCGTCCCGCAACTCCCGCTGCTCCAGGACCCGCCGGGCGAGGTCGAGCTGGGTGCAGGAGCCGGTCGGCTCGTTGGCGTGGGCGCCCGCGACCACCAGTACGGTACGGCGGGCGCGGCCCACGGACAGCAGGTGCAGGGGCCTGCCCGCGCGTGAGACACCCACCTGCCGCAGGGTGCATACTCCGGGGCGCTGAGCGGTCAACGCCCGGGCAGCCGAGACCTGTTCGGTCACCGTCGGGTAGCGCAGCTCCGGCAGGACACTCACCCCCGTCACATCCGCCCGAGTTCGCCATCGCAGTACCCCACGGTCATGGTGCGGTGTCAAGGGCGCGACGAGGGAGTCCCCAGGGGGCGTCCGGAAGCACGGCCCGCCGTTCACCGCCGGTGCAACCCCCGCCCCGCCAGGGTGAGGAACACCTCGCCGACCGCCTCGGACAGGGTCGGGTGCGGGTGGACATGCCGGGCCACGTCGGAGGGTTCGGCGTCCCAGCCGACGACCAGCTGGCTCTCGGCGATCATCTCCGACACGTGCGGACCGACCAGGTGCACGCCCAGCACTCGCCCGCCGGCCTCACGGACGACCTTCACCATCCCGCCCTGCCCGTGCACCATGCCCTTCGCCACGGCCGTCAGCGGCATGGAGTCGGTCTCCACCTCGTAGCCCCGCGCGCGTGCCCCGGCCTCGCTCAGGCCGACCGCCGCCGTCTGCGGCGCCGAGTACGTGACCCGGGGCACGGCCGCGTAGTCGACGGGCGGGGACGGCACGCCCGCCAGCGTCTCCGCCACCAGCAGGCCTTCGGCGAACGACGCGTGGGCCAGACCGGGCGACGGCGGCGGCAGCAGGTCGCCCACCACGTGGACACCGGGCACAGCCGTCTCCAGCCGGTCCCAGTCGGCCGGAACGACGAACCCGCGCGCGTCCGTGGCGAGCCCGGCGGCGGCCAGGTCCAGGCCGTCGGTGACCGGCGCCCGCCCGACCGCCACCAGCAGCCGCTCGGCCTCCACCGTGACGGTCTCGCCCCGGGCGCCGCGCACGCGGGCGCGCACCCCGTCGCCGAGCACCTCCGCGTCCAGCAGACGGGCGCCCGCCCGCACGTCGACGCCGCGCTTCCTCAGACCCCGGGTCAGATGACGGCTCACCTCCGCGTCCTCCAGCGGCACGATCCTGCCGGCCGCCTCCACCAGCGTGACCTCGGCGCCCAGGGAGCGGTGGAACGAGGCGTACTCCACGCCGATCGCGCCGCCCCCGAGCACCAGCACGGACGCCGGGAGGCCGGGGGCGAAGAGGGCGTCGTCGCTCGTCACCACGCGCCGCCCGTCCGGCTCGAGCCCCGGGAGCGTGCGCGGCCGTGAACCGGTGGCCAGAACCAGCCCACGGCGCGCGGTGAGTTCGCGCACACCGGGTTCGCCGTGCGCGCCCGTGCGGCCGCCAGGGACACCCGGCTCCGTCACCCGCACCGAGCGCGCCCCGGTGAGCTGCGCCTGCCCGGCGACCACCCGTACCCCCGCGTGCGCGAGATGCGCCTGGACCCCCCGGTGGTTACGGGCCACGATGTCGTCGCGGGTGGCCACCAGGGCGGACCAGTCGACCGCCTCCAGGGTCGCCTTCACACCCCAGCGTTCGCGGGCCTCGGCGATCCCGTCGACGAGTTCGGCCGCGTGCAGCATCGCCTTGCTCGGGATGCAGCCGCGGTGCAGACACGTCCCGCCGACCTTGTCCCGCTCGACGAGCACGACCTCGAGGCCGAGGGCCGCGGCGCGCAGGGCGGTGCTGTAGCCGCCCGTGCCGCCGCCGATGACGATGACGTCCCATGAGTCCATGTCCTCAGCCTCCGCCCGGCCCTTGCCATGCGTCCAAGGCAATGTTCTTGTGGATTCGATGCAGGACGTTTATGGGGGAGGGGCTGTGAGCCTGCGCCAGATGGAGTACTTCCTGACGGTCGTCGAGGAGGCGTCCTTCACCCGCGCGGCGGAGCTGCTGCACGTCTCGCAGCCCGCGCTCTCCCACCAGGTCAAGGCCCTGGAACGGACCGTGGGCGGGGCCCTGTTGGAGCGCCTGCCGCGGGGCGTGCGCCTGACGGCGATGGGGCGGGCCTTCCGGCCGCACGCCGAGCTCGCGGTGCGCAGCGCCGAACAGGCCCGCCGCGCGGCCCGCGCCGCGGCCGGTGCCGAAGGCGGTGAACTCCACATCGCCGCCGTCCACTCCGTCGCGGTCGGTGTCCTCCCGGACGTCTTCGCCCGCTGGCGCGCCGCCCACCCCCGCGTGCTGCTGCACCTCCACGAGTACGCCACCTCCGAGGCGCTGGAGGAGCAGATCGGGCGCGGCACCGTCGACCTCGCCGTCGGCCCGGCGCCGGCCGACCCGCCGGGCCCCGTCGTCCCGGTCGGCGAGGAGGAGATCGTCCTCGTGGTGCCCTTCGACGACTGCTTCGCGCACCGGACGACGGTGACCCTGCCGGAGCTGGCAGACCGCCCCTGGATCCGCTGCGCCATGGAGCCGGTGGTCCACGGGGAGCGTTTCCTCGACTGGGCGTGCGGACGCGCGGGCTTCACCCCGCGCACCGCCGTGTTCACCGAGCACACCTCGACGGCGGTGCGGATGGCCGCCGCCGGGGTCGGCGTCTGCGCCGCCCCCGCCCACCTGGTCCGCGACGCGGTCGGCGGGGGCTGCGTCGTCCTCACCCCCGACCCGGCCTGGCGGCGCACCCTCACGGTCTTCTCGCGCCTGCCGCCGACCGGCGCGGCGGAGAGGTTCGTCGACCTGCTGCGGGCGGCCTGGCCGCGCCCGCGAGCCCCGCTGCCCGTCTACGAGGACTGCCCGGACGGCGGCCCCGCGGTCGCCTGACCTCAGTCACCCACCCGTTCCAGCAACGCCACCGGCAGCTCGGCGAACAGCTCCTGCGCGCGCGCGTCCCCCGAGAACTCGCGCCCCGGCCGCAGCACGTCCGCCCAGCGGCCCGGCGGCAGCGGCAGCCGCGTCTCCCGCCAGCCCCCCGCCTCCGCCAGCCGCAGGGACAGCCGGGTCACGGCCGTCAGCACCGCACCGGAGCGGACGAAGGCCAGGCAGTGCGCCGCCGCCGGTCCCTCGGCCGGCAGCGGCATGTACGTCGCCGTGTCACCGAAGGAGTCGGGCCGCCGGGCCCGCAGCCCGAGCGCCGCCCGCGTCACCGCCGTCTTCTCCCCGGAGGTGCCGCCGGACTCCCCGGGCGGGAAGCCCACCGCCCGCCGGTTGTCCGGGTCGACCAGCGCCCGGTACTCCGCCTCCGTGCCCTGGTAGACGTCCGGGACGCCCGGCATCGTCAGCTGCACCAGGGCCGTTCCCAGCACGTTGGCCCGGATGTGCGGCGCGAGCGACGTGCGGAACTCTGCGATCCGCTCACCCGGCGCCCCGCACGGCCCGGCCGCCACGAACGCCTCCACCGCCTCCTCGTACGGCGGCTCCTGCTCGGTCCAGCTCGTGTACAGGCCCGCCTCCCGCACATGCTTCAGCAGCGCCCCCCGCACCCGCTCCAGCGCCTCCTGGGCCGGCCCCAGCCCGAACACCGTCTGCCAGGCCGCCCACGCCAGTTGTGCGTCCGGCACGCCCTCACCGGTGCGGGTCACCTCCGTGAGCACGTCCGCCCAGCGGTCCGGGCACTCGGTGAGCACGTGCAGCGCCGCCCGGACGTCCGCGCTGCGCTTGGTGTCGTGCGTCGTCGCGACCGTGCCGGTGACCGGCCAGTCGCGCTGCACGCGCGCGCAGTACGCGTGGAACTCCTCCGGCGACAGCGCCGGAGCGCCAGGGTTCCCGCCCACCTCGGTCGCCGACAGCAGGGGCACGTACCGGTAGAACGCGGTGTCCTCCACGGACTTGGCCCGCAGCGCCGACGAGGTCTGGGCGAACCGCGTCCGGAACTCCAGCTGCGCGGGTTCGTCGCCGTAGCGCCCCAGCACCAGGTCCCGTACCACGTCCACCGCCCCGGCCTCCTCGGGGACGGCGAAGGCGTGCCGGGCCTCGGCGGCGGCCTCCTCGGTGACCACGGACGCGGCGTCCACGGACTCGTACGGCCGGTAGACCTCCATGCGGACCAGGAGCTCCTGGAGGGCGGTGCGCAGCGCCCAGGGGGCGCGGTCGCGCAGGGCGGGCTCCGGGGAGGTCGCGCACAGCCGGCTCACCACCCGGGTGAGCCGGTCGGTCTCGGTCGCCAGCTCGTGCGTGAGGACCTTGTACGCCGCCCTGCGCACCGTCGCCTCCCACTGCCCGCCGCGGTCGGTCTGCGGGGCCGCGAAGCGCCGGTACCGCCCCAGCAGGTCCCCGAACCCGGCCGGGTCCGTGAACACCCCGTCCACGTGCCGCAGGGCGTCGTAGCCGGTGGTCCCCGCGACGGGCCAGGACGCCGGAAGGTGCTCGCCGTCGGCGAGGATCTTCTCCACGACCGTCCAGCGGCCCCCGGTCGCCTCGTGCAGCCGGCGGAGGTAGCCGTCGGGGTCGGCGAGCCCGTCGGGGTGGTCGATGCGCAGCCCGTCGATCACGCCCTCGTGCAGCAGCCCGAGGATCTTGTCGTGGGTGGCCTCGAACACCTCGGGGTCCTCCACCCGCATCCCGATGAGCTCCGAGATGCTGAAGAACCGCCGGTAGTTGAGCTCCGTCCGGGCCAGCCGCCACCACACCGGGCGGTACCACTGCGCGTCCAGCAGATGCGGCAGCGGCAGCTCCTCGGTGCCCTCCCGCAGCGGCAGGACGTGGTCGTAGTAGCGCAGCACGTCACCGTCGACGCGCAGCTCGTCGAGCACCTCGGACAGCGGCCCGCCGAGGACCGGCAGCAGCACCTGGCCGCCCTGCGCCTCCCAGTCGATGTCGAACCACCGCGCGTACGGCGACTTCGGGCCCTCCCGCAGCACCTCCCACAGGGCGCGGTTGTGGCGCGGGGCCATGGCCATGTGGTTCGGGACGATGTCCACCACCAGTCCGAGGCCGTGCTCGCGCGCGGTGCGCGCCAGCGCCCGCAGCCCCTCCTCGCCGCCCAGCTCCGCGCGCACGCGCGCGTGGTCGACGACGTCGTAGCCGTGCGTCGAGCCCGGCACCGCCTCCAGGACGGGGGACAGGTGCAGGTGCGAGACGCCGAGCGAGGCCAGGTACGGCACGACGGCCGCGGCTGCTCCGAACGGGAACTCGGGCTGCAGCTGCAGCCGGTACGTGGCCGTGGGCACCACCGGGTCAAGTCGCTCAGGTGTCATGGAAACGTACGTACCCGCCCTGCCGCCGTTCGTGTCATCCCCCGCGGCAGGTGCGCCGCGCGTCGCCCGGACGGGTGGCTTTCCGGGCGACGCGCGCGCGGGGCGGTCACACGGGCCGTTGCAGCACCGTCATGCTCCGGTCCGCCAGGGTCAGCCGGTCCCCGGCCTGCACCTTGGGGCCGGTGTCCGAGGGCACCCCGTCGGCGAGGGCGGTGTCGACCACGACCTCCCACTGCCGCCCGTGGTTGACCGGGATGACGAACTCCAGCGGTTTCGGCGAGGCGTTGAACATCAGCAGGAACGAGTCGTCGGTGATGCGCTCCCCGCGCGCGCCGGGCTCGGAGATCGCGTTGCCGTTGAGGAACACCGTCAGCGCCGACGCCTGCGCCGAGTCCCAGTCCCGCTGGGTCATCTCCCGGCCGTCGGGGGTGAACCAGGCGATGTCGGACAGGTCGTCGTGCGTGCCCTCCACGGGCCGTCCGTGGAAGAAGCGCCGGCGGCGGAAGACGGGGTGGTTGCGGCGCAGCCACACCATCGCACGGGTGAAGTCCAGCAGCCCGGTGTCCGCACCGTCCTGCGCGTCCTCGTCCGCCTCCGGCCACTCGACCCAGGACAGCTCGTTGTCCTGGCAGTAGGCGTTGTTGTTGCCGTGCTGGGTGCGGGCGAACTCGTCGCCATGGCTGATCATGGGCACGCCCTGGGACAGCATCAGTGTCGCGATGAAGTTCCGCATCTGCCGGGAGCGCAGCCGCAGCACGTCCGGGTCGTCGGTCTCGCCCTCGGTCCCGCAGTTCCAGGACCGGTTGTGGCTCTCGCCGTCCCGGTTGTCCTCGCCGTTGGCCTCGTTGTGCTTGTCGTTGTAGGACACCAGGTCGTGCAGCGGGAAGCCGTCGTGGCAGGTCACGAAGTTGATCGAGGCCAGCGGGCGGCGCCCGTCGTCCTGGTACAGGTCGGACGAGCCGGTCAGCCGCGAGGCGAACTCCGCGAGGGTGCGCTGCTCGCCTCGCCACAGGTCGCGCACGGTGTCCCGGTACTTGCCGTTCCACTCCGTCCACAGCGGCGGGAAGTTCCCCACCTGGTAGCCGCCCTCGCCCACGTCCCACGGCTCGGCGATCAGCTTGACCTGGGAGACCACCGGGTCCTGCTGCACCAGGTCGAAGAACGACGACAGCCGGTCCACCTCGTGGAACTGCCGGGCCAGCGTCGCCGCCAGGTCGAAGCGGAATCCGTCGACGTGCATGTCCGTGACCCAGTACCGCAGCGAGTCCATGATCAGCTGGAGCACGTGCGGCGAGCGCATGAGCAGGGAGTTCCCGGTCCCTGTCGTGTCCATGTAGTAGCGGGGGTCGTCCGTCAGCCGGTAGTAGCGCGCGTTGTCCAGGCCCTTGAAGGACAGGGTCGGGCCCAGGTGATTGCCCTCGGCGGTGTGGTTGTAGACCACGTCGAGGATGACCTCGATCCCGGCCTCGTGCAGCGCCTTCACCGCGGACTTGAACTCCAGCACCTGCTGGCCCCGGTCGCCCCAGGACGCGTAGGCGTTGTGCGGGGCGAAGAAGCCGATCGTGTTGTAGCCCCAGTAATTGTTCAGGCCCATGTCGACCAGCCGGTGATCGTTCACGAACTGGTGTACGGGCATCAGCTCCAGGGCCGTGACCCCGAGCTCCGTGAGGTGCTCGATGATCGCCGGGTGCGCCAGGGCCGCGTACGTGCCGCGCAGCTCCTCCGGGAGGCCCGGGTGCCGCATGGTGAGGCCCTTGACGTGGGCCTCGTAGATCACCGTGTGGTGGTACTCGGTGCGCGGGCGGCGGTCGTCGCCCCAGTCGAAGTAGGGGTTGACCACGACCGACGTCATGGTGTGCGGCGCCGAGTCGAGATCGTTGCGCCGGTCGGGATCGTCGAAGTGGTAGCCGTAGACCTCCTCGCCCCAGCGGATCGAACCGCTGATCGCACGCGCGTACGGGTCGAGCAGCAGCTTCGCGGAGTTGCAGCGCAGCCCGCGCTCCGGTGCGTACGGGCCGTGCACCCGGAACCCGTACCGCTGCCCGGGCATGATGCCCGGCACGTACGCGTGCCGCACGAAGGCGTCGCTCTCGCGGAGCTCGATCGCCGTCTCCGAGCCGTCGTCGTGCAGCAGACACAGCTCTACTCGGTCCGCGGCCTCCGTGAAGACCGCGAAATTGGTACCGGCGCCGTCGTACGTGGCACCGAGTGGATACGCCTCGCCAGGCCAGACCTGCATGGATACGACTCTTTCAGGTGTGCGGCGCCGGTGGGGACGCCTTGGTCCCGAGTCTCCCCGAAAGTGAGGGAACCTCCTATGACTTATCTCCCTCTCACCGGGTGACCAGTGCATACGCGGTATGCCGAACCATTGGGGCAGAAACGTACTCCCGGGGCTTGGGGGAGTAGGGGGAAAACGTGCGCAACATAGTGCACCGCCACTTGGGCAAGATGATGGCCGGTACCGCCATCGCGGTGGCCGGGACCGCGGTGATGGTGGCGGTGACCCTGCCGGGCACGGCGGGAGCGGACGACAGCGGGCCCCGGACGGGGCGGTCCGTATCGCAGGAGAGCGGTGCCGCGGGGGCGGGCGCCGCGGGCGCGGGCGGCCGGGCCGTGGCACCGGGTGTCGTCGAGGCGGCCCCTTCCGAAGGGCACAAGGGCCGGGGCAGCGATCCGCTGACCGACGACGAGCTGGAGCAGGCCGGGAGGATCGCCCTCAGCCGGCAGTTGTTCAGCAGCAGCGAGAGCGTCGACGGGGAACGCGGCCCGCAGCGCCTCGGCATCGACCTGGCCGAACCCGAGACCGACGGGGCCGCCGGGCCCCACGCGCCCCGGCGCGCCGACGTGACGTTCTACGACTACCGGGACGACACCCTCGTCACCCGGACCGTCGATCTCGGCACGGGCAAGGTGGCGCACACCGACACGCGGCACGGCGTCCAGCCACCGCTGAGCCGCGCCGAGAAGGCCGAGGCGGCCGGCCTTCTGATCGCCGACCCGCTCGGCGCGGGCCTGAAGGCCGACTACAAGGACGCCACCGGCAAGGCGCTCACCTCGCCCGGCCAGCTCCAGCTCAGCGGAGCCGTCTACCGGGCCGCGCCGGGCGCCCAGCCCGCCGTGCTCGACAAGTGCGGGGAGCACCGCTGCGTCCGGCTGTTCCCGAAGATCAAGAACGGTCCGTGGGCCGACGCCAGGTCGCTGGTGATCGACCTGAGCGGCCGCAAGGTCGCCCGGCTCGGCCGCTGACCCGCCCGCTTCACTCACCGCCCACCTTCGCTCCTCCTCGTCAGGGAGTCATCTCGTCATGCGCGTGAACCGTAAGACCAAGGCCCGCACCCGGGCGGCCGTGGGCCTGACCGTGGCCGCGCTGGCCGCGGGCGCCACGGCCGGCGCGGGACCGGCCACCGCCCGGCCGCAGGCCGCCCCGGCCCCGGCCGCCGACTGCAGCGCCGCCTACCGCATCGAGCAGAAGCTCTCCTCGGGCACCACCTGGCGGATGTGCTGGCGCTACGACGGCAAGGCCGGCCTGGTGCTGGACGGCATCTCGTACCAGCCCAAGGGCGAACCCAAACAGATCAAGGTCCTCAACAGCGCCCGCCTCGGCCAGATCCACGTCCCCTACGACGACGGCAAGGTCGAGTACGACGACCTCACCGGCTTCGACTTCGCCCAGGGCCTGATGAACCTGGCACCCGGCGAGTGCCCCGGCGGCACCATCAAGACGGTCAAGGTCCCGGACTCCTGGAACGAGGACCCGAACGTCAAGGGCCTGTGCACCACCACCCGCTCCCGCGGCCACGCCTATCGCATGCAGGGCGACACCGCGAACAAGGTCTTCCAGGCCGAGGGCAAGGACCTGCTCGTCTACACGGTGAACCAGGTCGGCTGGTACGAGTACATGACCGAGTGGCGCTTCCAGGACGACGGCACCATCACCATGAACGTCGGCGCGACCGGCAGTCTGTCCTGGGACGACTACGACGCCGGCGACGGCCGGGGCTGGCCCATCGGCAAGGGCGCGAGCGCCAAGGCCACCAGTCACAGCCACAACGTCTTCTGGCGGCTCGACTTCGCCCTGGACGGCTCCACCAAGAACAAGGTCGAGCAGTACGACTCCACCGTCTCCGCCCCCACCCGTGGCCAGCGCGCGCCCACCGTCAAGACGACCCGCACCAAGGTCACCAAGGAGCTGGCCGGAGACAGCAAGAGCTATCGGTGGTGGCGCATGGTCAGCGCCACCGGCAAGAACAAGGACGGACACGCGCGCTCCTACGAGATCGTCCCCGGACCCACCACCAGGTACCCGGGACGCGGCTACACCAAGCACGACGTGTACGTCACGCAGTACAACAAGTGCGAACTCTTCGCCAGCAACAACCCGGGAGCCTGCGGTGCGGGCGCCGGGAAGTCCGTCGACAAGTGGGTCGACGGGCAGACCCTGACCCACCCGGTGGTCTGGACGAACATCGGCTTCCATCACATAGCCCGGGACGAGGACCAGCAGCCCATGCCCGTCCACTGGCAGGGGTTCTCCATCGTCCCGCGCGACGTCACGGCCATGAATCCGCTCACTCCGGCCGAGCTCGGATGGCAGAACGGGCACTGGCGGCCCCGGGGTTGAGAATCAGCCTGCCCATCCGGCTGCACCGCCGACCGCTCCCGGAGTACCCTTCCTTGATCGTTGACAAGGGCAGTGTGCGGGGGAGCGGAAGGCGGTGCGCGGGTGGGCTCGGGAGGGCTGGAGCTGCCCCCTGGTGACGAGGGTCACGAGGGGAACTCCACAGATGTCCCGACCGGAGCCGTGTCCCTGGCGCGGCCGATGGACGCGACGGGCTCGATCGGCCCGGAACTGGACTGGAACGCCGACGCCTGGCGCGAGGTGCGCACCCGCGCCCAGCGGGCCGGCCGGGCCTACATCTGGCTGAACCTCGTCGAGCAGCGGCTGCGCGCGGTCGTCGCCGCCGTGCTGCGGCCCGTCTACGAACCCGTCCACGGCGAGGACTGGGTGGTGGCCGCCGCCGGGCCGGCCGGCCAGGAGTGGGTACAGCGCGCGGTGGCGGTCCGCGAGGTCAGCCGCCGCAAGGGCTATCTGCTCGACCCGGCCGACGACAACGTCCTCTCCTTCCTCACCCTGCCGCAGCTGCGCGAGCTGATGGTGCAGCACTGGCCCTGCTTCGAGCCGTACTTCGACGACCGCCGGGACGTCGAACTCGCCCTGGACGAGCTGGAGGTCACCCGCAACGTCGTCTCCCGCAACCGGGCCCTGTCCGAGGCCGTGCTGAATCAGGCCGAGCGGGCCTCGGCCCGGCTGCTGGAGATGCTCGGCGCGGGCGGTGACGTGCCCTCGGCGCGCCGGCTGCCCGTCGACGCGGTCGAGGATCTGGTCGGTGACCGGTACGCCGACGTCGTCGCCGTGCACCCGGACCGGGTGCGGCTGATGCGGCAGTTCCCGGCCGAGGACATCTTCGGCGGCGCACGCCGTCTCGACGCCATCGGCATCGGTCTCAACCTGCTCGTGCAGAACTTCTCCGGCCGGCGTCTGGTGCGGCTGGCCGAGTCCGGCTGCCGGGTCAGGCTGCTCTTCCTCAACCCGGCCTCCAGCGCAGTCAAGCGCCGCGAGCGCGAACTGGGCATCAAGCGCGGCGAGCTCAGCCGGGCCGTCGAGATGAACATCCTGCACATGCGCCGGGTCCGCGCCCGGCTGCGCGACCCCGGCGCTTTCGAGATCCAGGTCTTCGACGAGACGCCCCGCTTCACGGCGTACCTGGTGGACGGGGACGGTGCGGACGGCATCGCGGTCGTGCAGAACTATCTGCGCCGCACCCGGGGCATGGAGGCGCCGGTGTTCGTGCTGCGCAACGGCAGCAAGGTGGTGAAGTCGGGCGAGGCGGACGAAAGCGGCCTCTTCCCCACCTATCGCGAGGAGTTCGAGGTGATGTGGGCGGATTCGCGGCCGGTGTCGTGAACTGCGCCCCGGCGTGCGGTGGTTCTCCGGCCCGCCGCCGGGCATGAGCGGAACGCGATCCTCTGATTGTCAGTGGTGCATGCGAAGGTGGGGACCACTGGGGGAACGCACCACAAGAAGGGGGACCGCCCATGGGCTGGCACCGGGAGCTGCTGGTCGGCTTCGACCTGGAGACGACGGGTACGGATCCGCGCGAGGCGCGCATCGTCACGGGGGCCGTGATCGAGGTCAGGGGCGGAGAGCCGATGGGGCGCCGCGAGTGGCTGGCCGACCCGGGAGTGCCGATCCCCGAGGACGCCGTGGCGGTGCACGGCATCAGCAACGAGCGGGCGGCGGCCGAGGGCAGACCGGCCGACCAGGTGGCGGACGCCCTCGCGGACGTCCTCACCTCCTACTGGAAGTCGGGCGTCCCGGTCGTCGCCTACAACGCGACGTTCGACCTCACCCTGCTCTCCGCGGAGTTGCGGCGCCACGGGCTGCCGTCCTTGCGGGACCGCCTGGGCGGCGTGGACCCGGCGCCGGTCATCGACCCCTACACCATCGACCGCTGGGTCGACCGCTACCGCCGCGGCAAACGCAACCTGGAAGCGGTCTGCGCCGAGTACGGCGTCGTCCTGGACACCGCCCACGACGCCCTGGCCGACGCCCTGGCGGCGGCCCGCCTGGCCGGGGCGATAGCCGACCGCCACCCCAAGATCGCAGCCCTCGGCCCGGCGGCCCTGCACCGCCGTCAGATCGAGTGGTACGCGCAGTGGGCGGCGGACTTCCAGAGCTTCCTGCGCGGCAAGGGCGACCCGACCGCCTCGGTCGACGGGGCCTGGCCCCTGCGGGAGCTGGCCGGCGAACCGGTCCGGGAGGGCTCGCCGGCCGTCAGAACGGGTACCACCGCACCGTCTCGTCCCCGTCCCTGAGGGACCGCACCCGCCGCTCGAACTCGGCCAGTGCCTTCGGGTTGCCCGGCGCGTGCTGCGCCACCCACGCGCAACTGGCCGTCTCCCGGGCCCCGCGCAGCACACCGCAGCCCTCCCAGCCGCGTATGTCCCAGCCGTAGGTCTCGGTGAACGACGCGTACGCCTCGTCCGGCATCCCGTACCGGTCGTGGGACAGCGCCATCACCACGAGATCGTGCTCCCGCAGATCCGCGGACACCGTCTCCAGATCCACCAGCACGGGCCCGTCGGGTCCGATGTGCACATTGCGCGGCAGCGCGTCCCCGTGGATCGGCCCCGGCGGCAGATGGGGCGTGAGCGCGGCGGCCCGGGCGGCGAACCCGTCCCGCCGCTCGCGCAGATACGCCGCGTCCGCGGGATCGATCGCGTCGCCCGCGAGCCGCAGCCACCGCTCCACACCGCCCAGCAGATCGCGGGCCGGGAGTTCGAAGGGAGGAAGAGGCGTGGCGTGCACGACCCGCAGCAGTTCGGCCAGATCCCGCGGCTCGGCGGGCCGCACGGCATCGGGCAGCCGGTGCCACACCGTCAGCGGATGCCCGTCGACCAGCAGCGCCTTCGGCTCGGCTGCCCGCACCGCCGGCACACCCGCCCCGGCGAGCCACTGCGCGACGTCCAGTTCGTGGCGCGCCCGGTCGAGGAGCTCCGCGTCCCGGCCGACCTTGACGACCAGGTCACCGGCGGCGAACACCGCGTTCTCGCCCAGGGCGAGCAGCCGCGCCTCGCGGACCGCACCGGGCAGCACCCCTGCCGCGTCCAGTACGTCCCGTGCCCGTGCCTCGTCCATTGTCCGCCTCCGTCGTCCACGCCCCGGCCGTCGGGTTCCGGCCATCCACCGGCCAGTGTCGCATCGGCACAGGTCGGACGGTGTACGCGGTGCCTTGACGAGGCAGAAGGCCTGCACGAGCATGACCGGGCCGGCGAGCCGCGCAGAGGGGCTGATTCCGTGACATCGGTGACCGAGGCCGCATCCCCTTCGCCGCCCTCGCCGCCCTCGCCTCCGGGGTGGCGGGCCCGCCGCAGACCCGGCTCCGGCCGGCCCGGGCCGGGTGTCGACCACGGTGCCTGGTTCCTGGTGCTGCCGGCTCTGATCCCCATCCTCGTCCTCAGCGTCGGGCCGCTGCTGTACGGCGTCCTGCTGGCCTTCACCGACGCCCAGGCGGGGCGCACCGAGCCCACACAGTGGATCGGCGCCCTCAACTTCCGGGACCTGCTGCACGACACGCTGTTCTGGGAGTCGTTCCGGGTCGGGCTGGTGTGGGCGGTCGGGGTGACCGTGCCGCAGTTCCTGCTCGCGCTGGGCCTCGCGCTGCTGCTGAACCAGGACCTGCGGCTGCGCTGGCTGGCCCGTGCCCTCGCGATCGTCCCCTGGGCGATGCCCGAGGTCGTCGTCGGTGTCATGTGGCGGCTCGTCTACCACCCGGACGCCGGCATCCTCAACGAGACCCTGCGCGACCTCGGCCTGGGCGGCGGCCGGGACTGGCTCAGCGGCCTGGCGAGCGCGCTGCCCGCGGTGATCGTGGTCGGCGTCTGGGCGGGCATGCCGCAGACGACGGTCGCACTGCTCGCCGGGCTGCAGAACACCCCGCGCGAACTGCACGAGGCGGCGGCTGTCGACGGCGCGGGCGCCTGGCGCCGCTTCCGCACGGTGACATGGCCCGCCCTCAAGCCGATCGCCCTCGCCATCTCCGCGCTCAACCTCATCTGGAACTTCAACTCCTTCGCCCTGGTCTACGTGCTGACCAACGGCGGACCCGGCGGCCGGACCCGGCTGCCCATGCTCTTCGCGTACGAAGAGGCCTTCCGGTACGGGCAGTTCGGCTACGCGGCGGCGATGGGGTGCGTGATGGTGGCCGTGATCTCGATCGCCCTGGCCGTCTTCCTCGCCGGCCGCCTCAGGGGAGGTGACCGGACGTGAGGACCGCGACCCCGGCCCGCGCCGGCCGGTACGCCGCGCTGCTCGCCTACCTCGTCTTCCTCGCCTTCCCGTTCTTCTGGCTGGTCTCCACCGCGTTCAAGCCGCCACGCGAACTCGGCAGCCTGCACCCCACCTGGATCCCCCAGGAGCCCACCCTCGGCAACTTCCGGCAGGCCTTCGACGAACAGCCGCTGCTGCAGGCCGCCTTCAACTCCCTGGTCGCCGCGCTCGCGGCGGCGGTCGTCGCCGTGCTCATCGCGACTCCGATGGCCTACGTCCTCGCCCGCCGCCGCACCCGGCTCACGAAGGCGGTGACGGGCTGGGTGGTGGTCAGCCAGGCGTTTCCCTTCGTCCTGCTGATCATCCCGCTCTTCCTCGTCCTGAAGAACCTCCGCCTGATCGACTCCGTGCCCGGGCTGGTGCTGGTGTACGTGGTGTGGGCGCTGCCCTTCGCGCTGTGGATGCTCGCCGGATACGCGCGGGCGGTGCCACGCGAGCTGGAGGAGGCGGCGGCGGTCGACGGGGCGGGCCGGGTGCGGACGCTGGTGTCGGTGACCGCACCGCTGCTCGCGCCGGGCATCGTGGCGACCGGACTGTTCGCGTTCATCACCGCGTGGAACGAGTTCTTCTTCGCGCTCGTGCTCCTCAAGACACCGGAGAAACAGACCCTTCCGGTGGTCCTCACCCACTTCATCGGTGCCGAGGGCGTCGCCGACCTCGGCCCGCTCGCGGCGGCCGCGTTCCTCGCGAACCTGCCCTCCCTGGCCGTCTTCGCGCTCATCCAGCGGCGGATCACCGACGGCATGCTCACCGGGGCGGTGAAGAGCTGATGCGCACACGCCTGCTGGCCCTGGTCCTGCTGTTGCTGCTCGGTGGCTGCTCCGCCGGAGGCACCCGTGACGACGGCCGGATCACGCTGCGCTTCCAGTCCCTGGCCTGGCAGGAGGAGTCCGTCGAGGCCAATAAACAGCTGGTGAAGGAGTGGAACGCCGCCCACCCGGGCGTCCGGGTCGAGTACGTCCAGGGCTCCTGGGACAGCGTCCACGACCAGCTCCTCACCGCGTTCGAGGGCGGCGAGGCACCCGACATCGTCCACGACGCCTCCGACGACCTCGCGGACTTCGCCCACGGCGGCTACCTGGCCGACCTCACCGGGCTGCTGCCCACGCGGCTCACGTCGGACATCCCGCGGCGCAGCTGGGAGACGACCACCTTCGGGGACGGCGTCTACGGCGTCCCGTTCCTCCAGGAACCCCGTGTGCTGATCGCCAACGCCACATGGCTGCGCCGGTCCGGAGTGCGGATGCCGACTCCCGAAGAGCCGTGGAGCTGGGGCGAGTGCCGCAGGATCACCGAACGCCTCAGCGGCCCGGGCAGGTTCGGCGTCGCCTGGCCCCTGAAGGAGCCCGTCTCCGCCACGCTCAACCTCTCCCTGTCGGCGGGCGGACAGCTCTTCCACCGGAGCCCGGACGGCAAGGTGGCGGTCCGCTTCGAAGCGGCCGACGAGGTGGTGCCGCGCACCGTCCACGACCAGGCGAACACCGACCGCAGCGCCTCGCCGACGACCCTGGGCAGCGGCGGCTCCGACACCCTGCCCGGCTTCTTCGCGGGCCGGTACGCGATGGTCCCGCTCGGCTTCTCCTACCGCCAGCAGATCGCGCAGCAGGCCCCGAAGGGTTTCGAGTGGCAGGTGCTGCCCGCCCCGGCGGGCGCCGGAGGGCTCACCCAGGGTGTCAGCCCGCAGACCCTCTCGATCGCAGAGGACTGCCGGCACAAGAAGGAAGCCGCGCAATTCCTCGACTTCTTCCTCAGACCGGCGAACATGGTCCGGCTCGCCCTCGGCGACTGGATGCTGCCCACCGGTGAGCAGGCCCTGAAGGACCCCGCCCTGCACCGGCGGAAGGACGGCTGGGGCACCGGCACGGCCCTCGCCGAGCACCTGAGACCGGCACCGGCCCAGTCCGTACGGGGCTACCCGGAGTGGAAGGACAAGGTCGCCACGCCCGCCTTCCAGGAGTACTACAGCGGGGCGATCGGCATCGCAGAGCTGCGCCGGCGGCTGGAGCGGGACGGCAACCTGGTGCTGGCCCGCTACCAGCGCTGAACCGGCGAAATCCAGCTGGCGCGTGGAGCGGCGCGGGGCCCCGCTGCTCGACGACGACGACAACAACGACGACAGCGACAACGACGACAACGACGCCGCCACCTGCCGCAGCCGGCGATCCCTGGTCGAGCCGGGCTTCTCCCCGGTGGGCGGCGCACTGCACGCCCCGCCGCACCCGGCTCATCCGCGGCGGCGGGTGGACGCCGCGTTCCGGGTGGTGCGGCTGGAGGCGGGCGTCCCGTCGGCCAGATGACTCCGGCGCAGCGGCTGCCTCTGCACGAAGTGCTGACCTCGCAGAACACTGAGATCACCCCAAAGATAGTTGCACGAGACGTCTCGTCTCGTTTAGTCTCGGCGCATGACCAGTCGCGCCCACATCGCCATGTTCTCCATCGCCGCCCACGGCCACGTGAACCCGAGTCTGGAGGTGATCCGCGAGCTCGTGGCGCGCGGCCACCGGGTGACCTACGCGATCCCGCCGGTCTTCGCGGACAAGGTCGCGGACACCGGCGCCGAGGTGAAGCCCTGGAACTCGATCCTGCCCTCGCCCGACGACGACCCGCAGGCGTGGGGGAACACGCTGCTGGACAACGTCGAGCCGTTCCTGGACGACGCCGTCCAGGCCCTCCCGCAGCTGATCGAGGCCTACGAGGGCGACGAGCCGGACCTCGTCCTGCACGACATCGCCTCCTACCCGGGCCGTGTGCTCGCCCACCGCTGGGGTGTCCCCGCCGTCTCCCTCTCGCCGGCCATGGTCGCCTGGGAGGGGTACGAGGAGGAGGTCGCCCGGCCCCTGTGGGAGGAGCCGAAGAAGACCGAACGGGGGCAGGCCTACTACGCCCGGTTCCAGGCCTGGCTGGAGGACAACGGGATCACCCTGCACCCCGACGACTTCGGGGGCCGGCCCGACCGCTCCATCGTGCTGCTCCCCAAGGCGCTCCAGCCCCACGCGGACCGCGTCGACCAGCGCGTGTACTCCTTCGTCGGCGCCTGCCAGGGCGACCGCACCGCAGAGGGCGGCTGGCAGCGGCCGGCCGACGCCGAGAAGGTCGTGCTCGTCTCCCTCGGGTCCGCGTTCACCAAGCAGCCCGGCTTCTACCGGGAGTGCGTCAAGGCGTTCGGCGACCTGCCCGGCTGGCACCTGGTGCTCTCCATCGGCAGGCACATCGACCCGGCCGAGTTCGCGGACGTCCCGGCCAACGTCGAGGTGCGTACATGGGTGCCGCAGCTGGCGATCCTGAAGCAGGCCGACCTGTTCGTCACGCACGCGGGCATGGGCGGCAGCCAGGAGGGCCTCGCCACCGCCACGCCGATGATCGCCGTCCCGCAGGCCGCCGACCAGTTCGGCAACGCGGAGACGCTCACGGGCCTCGGTGTCGCCCGTTGCGTTGCCACCGAGGAGGCGACCGGGGAGACACTGCGCGCGGCGGCCCTCGCCCTGGTCGACGACCCGGAGGTGACCCGGCGCCTGAAGGAACTCCAGGCGGAGGCGGCCCGGGAGGGCGGCACGCGGCGTGCGGCCGACCTCATCGAGTCCGAACTGGCCGCCGTGCGCGTCTAGATGACGCACACAGGGCCGTGCGCCGTGCGCCGTGTCGCGTCAGGGCGTCGTCACACCGCGACGGCCTGACGCGTGAGGGTCAGGCGTGCGTTGTCGAGCGTGGCGTCCATGCGCGCCGACTGGCCCTTGGTGAACATGAACATCGCGGCGTCGTCGGTGTAGTCCATGTAGTTCATGAACATGTCGCCGTCCGGCCCGTTGCTGCACGTCATGTGGGGGAAGGCGGGTGCGCCGGTGTTCGCCCCGGCCTGGTTGGGGGTGTCCGCGACGAAGTCGCTGCCGCTGCAGCCCTCGTCGTCGTCGCCCCAGATGTGCCGCAGGTTCAGCCAGTGCCCGATCTCGTGCACGGCCGTGCGGCCGCCGTCGAAGGGCGCCGTCGCGGTACCGGTGGTCCCGAGGGCGGTGTGGGCGACGACCACGCCGTCCGTGGAGGCGGCGCCGCCCGGGAACTGGGCGTAACCCAGCAGCCCGCGGCGCAACTGGCAGACCCAGAGGTTCAGGTAGATGTCCGCGGGCCAGGCGTCCTGGCCCCCGCTCAGGCTGAACTTGACCAGATCGTCGGTGTCCCAGTCGCCGACCGCGCTCTCGGTGCGTGTGATGCCGTCCGTGGGGCGGCCCAGCGGGTCGGTCCGGGCGAGGTGGAACTGCAGGCGGGCGTCGGCCACCAGGTCCTGCCACACCGCGGGCACCTTGCTCACGTCCGGGTTGCTCGCCCGGAAGTCCCGGTTGAGCACGTCGATCTGACTGTGGATCTGGGCGTCGCTGACGTTCTGCTCGGGGGAGCTGTGCACGACGTGCACGACGACGGGGATGTCGATCAGGCCCTGCCGGGAGGTGACCTGATCCATCGACTCGTAGGCGAACGCGGTGTTCTCGATCAGGGCCCGGTTCTCGGCGTACTCCGGGTTCAGGGTGAGGAGTCTGCGGTGGACCTCCATGGCGCCGCACCAGCGGCTGAATTCGGGCGAAGTGGCGCGAAGGAATGCCTGCGCATCGGACATGGCGTGTCCCTCGGGGAGGCTGGGGTGTGCCGCGCACGCGGCTGCGGACCTGCGCGTCTGACACGCGCCGCGAGGGCCGGGCGACACCGGGCGGAGCGGTCGGTTGCCCGTTCCCTCCGAACCCATACACTGATAATTCTAGTCACTTCGGTGTAAGTACGACAGTGTGGATTCCGTCGGGCGAGCGAGGGGGCCGGGTCATGCGAGAGCCCTCACCGGACCTGTTCCGCTCCTGGTTCCACTCCTGCGAGGAGGACCACGAGGACGTGCGGGTCTACCGGCCGGAGGACTTCCCCTTCCCGCCCGCGCGGGGGCGCCGCGGCATGGAGTTCGTCCCCGACGGCACTGTCGTCGACCACCCGCTGGGCCGCGGCGACGCCCCGGGCGCCGTGCGCGGCCGCTGGCGGCTGGTGTCGGACCGTCACCTCGTCCTGACCTTCGGGGGTGCGCGTGCGGACCGGGAACTGGAGATCGTGCACTGCGACGACCAGATGCTTCAGGTGCGCCGGCTGACGTAGTGCCCGCTGCCGAGCCGGTGCCCTCGCAAGTTGAACGCGTAACCGTGCGGTTGAGTCGTCAATTTCATTCCCTTCCGCGCGACTTGTCCCGCCGCTCCGAGCGGCGGAGACTGGAAGTGATGACGCGGAGCCCACCGGCACTCCGACTCCGCGCCACCCCTATGAGCACGAACGAAGGGGTGAACCGGTGGAGAACGAACTGCACATCCTCCTCACCGAGGAGGACGCGGAAGCCGAACGCGTCGCTGAGCTGACCGGCTATCTGCGCGAGGAACTGCTCGATCTCGACGTGGACGACGTCACCGCCCTCCCCGGCGGGGAGGTCCCGCCCGGAGCCCGGGCCGTGGACGTCACCCAGATCGGTGCCCTGCTGGTGACCCTGGGCAGCTCGGCGACCGCCCTGAACCAGGTGATCACCGTGATCCGGTCGTGGATGGGCCGTCGCCACGACACCCGCCAGACCGTGCACCTGCGGATGGGGGACGACGTCCTGGAAGTGTCCGAGGCGACCGACGACCAGGTCGCCCAGGCGTTCGGCATCTTCGTCGCGCGCCATTCCCCGGCCGGAGCCGAGCCATGAACGACTCCAGACACGCGCTGATCATCGCCAACGACCGGTACGCCGACCAGGGGCTCAAGAAGCTCAAGGCGCCCGCCCAGGACGCCGCGGCTCTCGAGCGGGTCCTGCACGACCCGCAGATCGGCGACTTCGAGGTGGAGGTCGTGCACAACGCCTCGGCCGACGTCATGCGCCGGCGCATCCAGGGCTTCTTCAACGACCGGCGCCGCGCCGACACCCTCCTGCTGCACTTCTCCTGCCACGGCCTCAAGAGCGAGTCCGGCGAGCTGTACTTCGCCGCCAGCGACACCGAGCCCCCGCTGCTGGCCGCCACCGCCGTCGCCTCCCAGTTCGTCCGTGGCTGCATGTCCGCCACCCGGGCGGGCCGCAGCGTCCTGTTCCTCGACTGCTGCTACGGCGGCGCCTTCTCCCGGGGCTCGGCCTCTGTGCGTGCCACCGGAGAGGTCAACGTCCTCGAGTCGTTCGCGAAGGACGAGCCGGTCAGCGGGCGGGGCTGGGCCGTCATCACCGCCTCCGACTCCATGGAGTACTCCTTCGAGGGCAACGAACTCGCCGAGAACTCCGCTGCCCGGCCTTCGGTGTTCACGCACGCGGTGGTCGAAGGCCTGGAGACCGGCGAGGCCGACCTCGACGCGGACGGGAACGTCTCTCTCGACGACCTGTACGAGTACGTCTACCGGCACGTCCGGGAGCAGAACCCGCACCAGACGCCGAAGAAGTCGGCGGAGCTGCAAGGGGAGCTGCACCTGGCACACAGCCGACGCGGCCGTATCAAGATCGTCGCCATTCCCTCGCCGCCCACCTTGCAGGCCGCCCTGAACAGCGACGAGGTCCTCACCCGGCAGGGCGCCGTGCTGGAGTTGCGCAAACGGCTGCGGCACACGGAGCTGCCCGTGGCGGAAGGGGCGCGCCAGCACTTGGAGGACGTCGCGCGCACCGACATCCAGCAGATCGCCGACCTGGCGTCCGAGGCCCTGAGCGAGATCCGCCTGGCGCCGTCCCCGGACCACCTGGACTTCGGCCCGGTGCACAGGAGCGCGGACCCTCAGAAGCGGTCCGTGACTCTGCACGGCCCACCGCTGGCCCGTCACTGCGTGGCCCAGCCCCAGCAGCCGTGGCTTCGGGTCGATCCGACCCGCAGCGGTCTGGAGATCCGGGTCGACACGGCCGCCGAGGGGCGCCTGTCCGGCGACGTCGTCCTGAAGGGCGTGGCCGACGAGGCGGTGATCCACGTCGAGGCGGAGGTGGCACCGGCGCAGGGTCCCGGTCACGGCGTGCCCGCACCCCGCCCCTCCGGCGGCTCCCCGAGGCCGGCGTCCGGACCGGCCGACAAGCGGGACACCGTGGTCATCGAGCCGCCCCGTGTCCCGCCCCAGCCGAGGAAGCCGCCCCCGGGCCCTGCGCACCGTCCACAGCCCCAGAAGCCGTCCCGGCCCCCCGTGCACCAGGAGAAGGCTGACCGGCCACCCCCGTCCCGACGTGCTCCCGCCCTGGCCGGCGCCGCCCTCGCCCTCGCCGTCACGGCGGTCGCCACACTCGTGCTCTGCCTCCAGAGGACGGTGGTGGCCCTCGTGGAGCGGGGCGACGCGGGAGCGACCGGCAACGTCGAGGACAACCTCCGCGGGCAGGGGGCGCTCACACCGCTCGTCGTGTCTCTGATCACCGGTGCGGTGGCGCTGGCCGTCGGAGCGTTCGCCCGGCACGATCTGGACGCACGGAGCGAGCACTACACGAGGCAGGCGGTGAGCGGTACGCACACGCTGACCGCGGTCGCGAAGGGCCTGGCGATCCCGGTGCTGATCCTGGGCGTCCTCGCGGGCATCGCCTACCTGGTGGGCAGCGGTGAATGGTGACCGGCTGCCGCCGCATCACGACCAGTTCGGCGCTCCAGGACACCTGCCGGGCGCGAGGCACCCGGAAGGGCCCGCCGGTTTCCGCGGAAACCGGCGGGCCCTTCGCACTGCGGAGATCAGACCTTGAGGGGCTCGCCCTCACCGGCCCGCGCCGACGCTTCCGCGACCGCCTGCGGCGTCTCGTCGTGCGTGAGGTCCGGCAGCCGGTGCAGCCACTCCGGCAGGTACCAGTTGCGCTCCCCGAGCAGCGCCATCACGGCCGGCAGCAGCACGCCCCGGATGATCGTCGCGTCGATGAGCACCGCGGCCGCCAGACCGACGCCCATCTGCTTCATGGACTGCATGGACAGCGTCCCGAAGATCGCGAACACGGCGACCATGATGACCGCGGCACTGGTGACCACTCCGGCCGTGGTGACCACGCCGTGCCGGATCGCGTCCTTCGTCGTCATGCCCCGCAGCCGCGCCTCGCGGATCCGGGACACCACGAACACGTGGTAGTCCATCGACAGGCCGAACAGGATCACGAAGAGGAACAGCGGCAGCCAGGTGATGATCGCGCCCACGCCCTCCGCGCCCACCAGGGAGGCGCCCCAGCCGTGCTGGAAGACGGCGACGAGAATGCCGTACGCGGCGCCCACCGACAGCAGGTTCAGCACGATCGACGTGACAGCGATGGTCAGGGAGCGGAACGACAGCAGCATCAGCGCGAAGGCGAAGACCACGACGAACGCGAACACCGGGACCACGGCGCCGGCCAACTGGTCGTTGAAGTCCTGGGAACCGGCCACCTGCCCGGTGATGGGCGCCTCCACCCCGTCGACCCTGCCGAGCGTCGCCGGCCGCACCTCGTCGCGCAGCTTGTCCAGGCTCGCGCCCGCCTTGTCCAGGTCGGAGCCGCCGACGAGCGGGACGTAGACGAAGGCGACGTTCTGCGCGTCGTGCAGCTTGATCTCCACCGGGCCGCGCGAGACACCCGAACTGACCGCCCGGTCACGGAAGTCGGCGAGCGCGGACTTCACCTCCGGCGCGTTGATGTCGCGCGCCTTGACGATCACCTCGGCGGGCTCGGAACCCCCCGGGAAGGCGTCGTTGAGCCGGTTGTACGTCTGCACGATGGGCAGCGAGTCGCCGAACTCCTGGTCCAGGGTCAGCTGCTGGGTCTTCATGCCGAGCGCGGGGGCCGTGACGGCCAGCAGCGCACCGGTCGCCACGACCACGGCGACCACCGGCTTGGCGAGGACCCGCCGCAGCACGGCCGTCCAGAACCGGCTGTCCTGACCGCCACCGGCCCGCGCACGCCGCCGCAGGAACGGAATGCGGCCCTTCTCGACGCGCCCGCCCAGCAACGACAGCAGCGCGGGCAGCACGGTCACCGACCCCACCATCGCCACGGCCACCACCATCAGGGAGGCCAGGCCCATCGCCTCGAACTCGGCGAGCCCCGTGAAGAGCATGCCGGCCATGGCCACGCACACCGTGACACCCGAGACGACGATCGCCCGGCCACTGGTCGCCGCGGCGATCCGCAGTGCCGTCTGCGCGTCCCGGCCTGCCTCGCGCTCCTCGCGCTCCCGGCGCAGGTAGAACAGGCAGTAGTCGACACCGACCGCCATGCCGACCAGCAGCATCACGGAGTTGGCCGTCTCGCTCATCGGCTGGAAGTGGCTGACGACGCCCATCAGACCCATCGTCGCCATGATCGCGGTGATCGCCAGCGCCACCGGCAGCAGCGCCGCGACCAGCGCGCCGAAGGCGATGAGCAGGATGCCGAACGCCACCGGCACCGCGGAGTACTCGGCCTTCTTGAAATCGTCGCCGAACGCGTCGCCGAAGGTCTTCATCATGCTGGCGCCGCCGATCTCCTCGATCCGCAGCGACTCGTGCTCCTGCTGAACGCGCTCGACGGCCTTCAGTACCGGCTCGATCCGCTCGCCGGCGGTGTCCGGCTCGCCGCGCACGTCGAACTGCACGAGCGCGCTGCGGCCGTCCTTGGAGATCGTCTTCGTGTCGTACGGCGAGGTGACCTCGGTGACCCGGCCGGTCCCCTCGACCGCTCGCACGACGGCGTTGACGGCGTCCCGGAACTCGCTGTCCGTCGCCTTCAGATCACCGCCCCTGGCCTGGATCAGCACCGTCTCACCGGCCGGCTCGTCGATCCCGGCGTCCTCGATGATCCGCGCGGCGGTGTGCGTCTCGCCCTTCAGCTGGTCGCTGTCCTTGACGTCGACCCGGCCGGCCGCCGAACCGAGCCCCATCGCCAGGACGACGAACAGCACCCAGATACCGACGGCAGCCCATCGGTGCCGGGCGCTCCAGCCGCCGGCCCGGGCGGCGAGACCCCGCACCCGTATGTCTCCGTTCCCCATGACGGGCTTGCCCCCTCGTGATGCGGCGACGGCCCCCTGCCGCCCCCTTCCGCTTTGAAGGTAGGGGCCGGATAAAGCCATCTCGTCGTGCTGTCCGGTGAAGTGACGGGGCCGGAACTCATCCCCATGGAGCGACACCTCTCCCCACTGGGGAGGACCCCGGGGGACTGTGGTCCCTTACACCTATCGCCCGGCAAATCGGGCTCCCCGGGTGTGTGGATCCTGAGCAGACGGTTGTGCCACGCAACGACCGGTGAGTAATTTACGGGACCGGGCAGCTGCCCGGAGCGGCCGTCGTGCCCACCCCCACGGGGCACGACGGCCGCCTTATCGTGTGCGGATGACCACGACATACGCGGCCCTGCTGCGCGGCATCAACGTGGGCGGCAGCAGGAAGGTCCCCATGGCCGACCTGCGCACGCTCCTGACGGACCTCGGCCACGACGACGTCCGCACCTACCTGCAGAGCGGCCAAGCCGTGTTTACCTCCGGCCGCGGCGGCGAGGATGCGCTGGCCGCCGAGATCGCGCAGGCCGTCGAGCAGCGCTTCGGCTTCGGCGTCGACGTGATCGTGCGCGACCACGCCTACCTCAGGGCGATCGCCGACGCCTGCCCCTTCCCGGCCGCCGGCCTGGAGCCCAAGCAGCTCCACGTCACCTACTTCTCCGCCCCCGTCACCCCCGACCGCTTCGCGGAGATCGACCAGGACGCCTACCTCCCCGAGGAGTTCCGCCTCGGCGACCGGGCCCTGTACCTGTACGCCCCGAACGGCCTGGGCCGCTCCAAGCTGGCCGAGCACCTGTCGAAGCCACGCGTCAACAAGGGCGTGATCGCCACCACCCGCAACTGGAACACCGTCGTCAAGCTCGTGGAGATGACGGGTGCCTGACCACAACCCGGCCGTCGAGTCCGCGATGGAGGGCGAACTCGCCCTGCTCACCCCGGAGATCCGATGCTCGCCCGAGCGGGTCGGGGCGCTGCTCCACCCCGAGTTCCACGAGTTCGGCGCGTCCGGCCGGCACTGGGGCCGGGCCGCCATCATCGCCTCCCTGGCCGCCACCACCGAGCAGGGGGCCCGCCCCGTGGCCGTCTCCGCCCTGCGCGGCGTCCAGCTCGCCCCGGACCTCGTCCACCTCACATACGACACGGAGTACGACGGCAGCCGCGCACACCGCAGTTCCCTGTGGCGGCGCACGGAGGGCCGCTGGCTGCTCTGGTTCCACCAGGCGACCCCGTTCAGCGAACGGCACACCTGACCCGGAGCCGAACCGGACCGGGCTCCGACTCCCCGCGGCGCATCCGTCGAGCCGAACGGCACGTCGGGCCCCCCGGGGCAAGGGCCGAACCGCCGCGCCGTCACGTGAACACCACCGACGCCCCCTGCGTACCTAGGGACGGACGGCACGAGAACGGAGTCTCGCGAGAGGAATCGCACGGTCACCGACAGGAGCCCGCAGTCATGAGTGACACGAACCTCGTCTACGCCTACGCGGTCCTGCGCCGCACCCCCGAAGCCGCGGCGGCAGCTGTGCACCTGCGCGGCGTCGCCGGAGAACCGATCCACCTGGTCGCTCCTGCGGTCACCGCCCCTCAGCTCGCCTTTGCCGTCGGCCACGTCCCGCCCGGGGACTACGACGACATCCCCCTCCAGGCGCATCTCCACGACGTCGACTGGCTGGAGACCACGGTCCGCTCCCACCACGCCGTGGTGGCCGCCCTGGTGGCTTCCGGCGCCCCCGTGCTGCCGCTGCGCCTGGCCACCGTCTACCGCGACGAGGACCGTGCCCGCCAGGCCCTGGACACCCGCCGTGGCTACTTCCTCTCCCTGCTCGACCGCCTCACGGGCCATGTCGAACTCGGCGTCAAGATCTACGCCGCCCCGGACATCACCCCGCCCGGCGCCGCCGCGGAGCCCGCCCCGGACCCGGTCACGGGCCTCGGAGTCGGCCGTGCCTACCAGGTCATCCGCCGCCGCAGACAACGCAGGAACGAGGAGGCCTGGCGCACGGTCGTGCAGGCCGCCGCCCACCTCACCGAGACGGCCGGCACGCTCGCCGTGGGCCGCGTCAGCCACACCCCCGAACGCGGCAGCCTGGCGGGCTCGGCCCCCGGCACCAACATCGGCAACGACGCCTACCTCGTCCCGGCCGACCGCGTCCGCGCCTTCCGCACCGGCATCCTCGCGACCGCGGAAGGCATCCCCGGCCTCCGCGTGGAGATCAGCGGCCCCTGGGCCCCGTACTCCTTCGCCCTCCAGCCGGAACCCCACGAGGAACCGGCGGCGTGAGGGTCACCCCGGCCGCATCACCGCCGTGATCGTCTCGGACACGGAGCGGTGGCGCAGGTAGTCGTGCACGCCGTGCGGCCATGCGGGCGCGATGCTGATGTCCGGCAGTCCCTCGACACCCGGGAAGACCCGGGCCAGTTCTCCCTTGGGAACGGCCACGAAGCCCCCGACATCGGCGGCGTTCACCCACTGCCGTACGGCCTTTAGCTTCGTGCTCGTCCGCGAGTTCGTGAACCCGCCGAGCAGGTGCCGACCAGGAAGACGACACGGTGGCGCATGCCGCCGCGCTCGACCTCCTGCTGTGCCTTCTCGATCCACCGGTCGACGTCCACCTCGCGGTTGTCGCGTGCGACGACGGACAGCCGGTGACCCCGGTCGATCCTGCCGTGCCCGATGAGATGGACGACCACGACCCCGGAGGCCGGGAGACGGTCGACGAGCTGCTCGCGCAGGAGCGCCTCCACCTCGATCTCCGTCGGATCGAGCGCGGTGCCGACCTTGGCGCCGAGCCGGTCGAAGGCCTCCTCCAGCTCGCTCATGCGCGCCGGGCGAAACCGAGTTCCTCCATGTCGGAGCCGTCGTCGAAGCTGCCCACACCGATCGACAGCAGGTGACCTCGGGAGCTGCGGGCTGCCGCGTCTCGCTGTCCAATCGGCCTCCCCGGGCGCCGGGTTCGGAGCGGCGCCGGGACGAGAGGTCAGCGTCGCTCTCCGACGCCACCCGATCACCCGCCGGACACACGGCCGATCGCGATGCCCGGGACGGCGGCTCAGGAGACCGGACGTTCGCGGGAGCGGGGAAGTCGTCAGGCGCTCACGGCGGAGGGCAGCGGCATCCGGGCCGCCTCGTACCGCTGAAGCACCACCCGCGCCACCTCCGGCGCCGCCCCCAGGACGTCCGCCAGGACATCCGCCTCGGCCGCGCCCCGGGCGATGCGGTCCGGGAGGAAGCCGGGGGCCAGGACGTACGGGGCGACCGCCACCCGGGAGCAGCCGAGAGCGCGCAGTTCGCGGACGGCGTCCTCCGTGCGGGGAAGGGATGCGGAGGCGAACGCAGGCCGCACGGCGCACCAGCCGGTGTGCCGCCACTCCCGCGCGATTTCTGCGATCACTGCGATCGCCTCCGGGTCGGTGGACCCCGCCGAGGCCAGGACGACGCCGGTCGAGGACTTGTCGGCGGGGGTCAGACCCGCCTCGTACAGGCGCCGTTCCAGCGCCGCCATGAGCAGGGGGGAGGGGCCGAGGACGTCCGCCTGGTGGATGCGCAGCTGCGGCGGCGCGTCCGCGAGGACCGCGGGGATGTCCGCCTTCGCGTGGAACGCCCGGGTGAGGAGGAGGGGCAGGGCGACGACGTCGCGGACGCCCTGCACCGCCAGGGACTCCAGGACCCCCTGTACCGAGGGGACGTTGAAGTCCAGGAAGCCCGTCTCCACCCGTACGTCGGGGCGCGTCGCGCGCACCCGGCGTACCAGGGCGTGCACCGTCGCGGCATGCCGCGGGTCGCGGCTGCCGTGGGCGATGACGAGGAGGACGGGCTTGTTGGTCATGGGACTCAGTTCTTCACCAGCAGACCGCGGCTGCGCAGCACCCACCGCTCCAGCGGGCTGAAGATCAGCAGGTCGATGGCGATGCCGACGATCAGAATCAGCAGGATGGCCTCGAACACCATGGCCATGTCGCTGGCGTTGCGGCCGTTCTCCAGCAACTGGCCGAGGCCGACGCCGAGGTCGGGGAAGGACGCGATGATCTCGGCGGCCATCAGCGAACGCCAGGAGAAGGCCCAGCCCTGCTTCAGACCCGCCACGTAACCGGGCAGGGCGGCGGGCAGGACGATGTGCCAGGTGCCCTTCAGGCCCGTGGCGCCGAGCGTGCGGCCCGCGCGCAGGAACAGCGGGGGCACCTGGTCGACGCCCGACACCAGACCGTTGGCGATCGAGGGAACCGCGCCGAGCAGGATCACCGCGTACATCATCGAGTTGTTCAGACCCAGCCAGATCACCGCCGGCGGCACCCAGGCGACCGACGGCAGGGACTGCAGACCCGACAGGATCGGTCCGATCGCCGCACGGATGAACTTCACCCGGGCCACGATCAGGCCCAGCGGCGTGCCGATCAGCAGGGCGAAGAGGAACCCGAGCAGACCGCGCGAGACGCTGGTCCAGATGTAGCCCAGCAACTCGCCCTGGAGCCACGCGGTCTGGACGACGTCCCACACCGCGGACGGCGCGGGCAGCTTCGTCGGGTCGTCGACGACCTTGAACGAGACGAGCGCCTGCCAGGCCGCCAGCACCAGCGCCACGGCGAGGACGGGCGGCAGGATCTTCTCGGTGAAGGTCTGCCGGAACGGGGTGCGGCCCGTCTGCCGCGTCTCCAACGCGTCGAGGCCCGCCTCCAGCCCGGCGAGATCGTTGCCGTCCTTGGCTACGGTCGTCGAATCAGTGCTGGCCATGACGGCGGATCTCCCCACGCAGTTCTTCGGTGATCTCGACGGACAGCTCCGCCACGGCGGTGTCCTCGATGCGGCGCGGATGCGGGATGCCGACCGTCCACTCACGCGCGATCCGCCCCGGACGGGACGAGAGCAGCACCACGCGCTGCGCGAGCCGCACCGCCTCGCGCACGTTGTGCGTGACGAACAGGACGGACACCTGCGTCTCCCGCCAGATGCGGGTCAGCTCGTCGTGCAGCACGTCCCGCGTGATGGCGTCCAGCGCCGCGAACGGCTCGTCCATCAGCAGCAGCTTGCTCTCCTGCGCGAGCGCACGGGCCAGGGCGACGCGCTGGCGCATGCCGCCCGACAGCTCGTGCACCCGCTTGCCGTACGCGCCCTTCAGCCGGACCAGTTCGAGCAGTTCCGCGGCCCGCTCCCGGCGCTCGGCCTTCGGCACGCCCCGCAGCTTCAGGGCGAGTTCGATGTTCTTGCCCGCGGTCAGCCACGGGAACAGCGCGTGCTCCTGGAACATCAGCGCCGGACGGCCGTCGGTGCTGATCTCGCCGGCGCTGGGGCGGTCCAGGCCCGCCACCAGGTTGAGCAGCGTGGACTTGCCGCAGCCCGAGGCCCCCAGGAGGGTGACGAACTCTCCGGGCGCGACATCGAGGGTGATGTCGTCCAGGACGAGCTGCTGCCCGGCGGGGCCCGCGAACGACTTCGACACGTGGTCGATCCGGGCGGCGTGCGTGGCCGACTCGGTGCCGTCGGCGGCCTTGGCGAGGGTCGTGGCCATGGTCGTCACCTCCTGGGAACTCTTCACAATGCGGCTTCGGGGCGCGGGCTTACTTCACGCCGAGACCGGCGTCGCCGACCGCGGGCTCGCCCTCGGCCTTGAGGACCTTGTTCAGCGGCGCGAGGTCGTAGATGCCCTTGAGGTCCGGCTTCTCCAGCAGGCCCGCCTTCACCGCGTGCTCCGCCTCGGTGTTGAGGGTGGACGCCAGCGGGTCGTCGGTGAACCGGATCGACTTCCACGCCGGGTCCAGCACGTCGGCGGGCAGCGCCTTGCCGGTTTCCTGCTCCAGCAGCTTGTTCGCCGCTTCCTTCGCCGCGTCCGGGTTGGAGTTGATCCACTTGTTGGTCTCGACCGAGCCCTTGAGCACGGCCTCGACGACCTTCGGGTGCTCCTTGAGGAAGTCCTGACGCACGATGATGTTCGTGATCACGAACTTCTTGTCCGGCCACAGCGTCGACTCGTCGAGCAGCACCTTGCCGCCCTCGGCGACCAGCTTCGACGCGGTCGGCTCAGGCACCCAGGCGCCGTCGATCGACCCGGACTTGTAGGCGTCAGGGGTGACCTTGTTGTCGCTGCGGACGACGGTGACGTCACCCTTGCCGCTCTGCGGGTCGACCTTCCAGCCCTGCTCCGCGGCCCAGTTGAGGAACGCCACGTCCTGCGTGTTGCCGAGCTGCGGGGTCGCGATCCGCTTGCCCTCGACGTCCTTCAGCGACTTGATCTTGTCCGGGTTGACCACGAGCTTCACGCCGCCGGACGCCGAACCGCCGATGATGCGCAGGTTCTTGCCGGCGGACTTGGTGTAGCCGTTGATGGCGGGGGAGGGGCCGATCCAGCCGATGTCGATGGACTTGGAGTTGAGCGCCTCGATCTCCGAGGGGCCGGCGTTGAAGACGGCCGGCTCGACCTTGGTGGCGCCGAGGGCCTTCTGGAAGATGCCCTTCTGCATGCCCACCAGAGCGGTGCCGTGGGTGAGGTTGCCGAAGTAGCCGATCTTGACGGTGTCGAGGCCCTCGATCTTCTTCGCCCCGGCGGCGACCTTGGCGGCGCCGTCGTCCTTGGCCTCGGAGCCGTAGCCGCAGGCGGCCGGCGTGAGCAGGGGAAGTGCGGCGATGACCGCGAAACCGCGGCGCAGAGCGGATGAAGCAGGCACGGGAGGTGGTCCTCTCGCCAGGCCCGGCGGTCACGGTCTTTCAGGTCGTGGCCGGGAGGTCGGCAGGTTTTCGTCTACGGCGGTGGGGGGTGAGGGCGCGCAGGCAGTGCGCGTACGTCAGCGCACACATCGCGCCACCCCGCCCTGCCCGCTGCCGAGAGCACCGCTGCCGACGCGGCCGCCCTCCTTCGCGAACGTGGAGTAGAAATCGGGGGAGTTCACGTCAGAAGTCCCACCCGTCGTCCTCGGACTCGTCCTTGACCGGCTCGGGGGCCGCGAAGGACTCGCCGACCATGCCGGCGGTGAGGGTGGTGCCGTCGTTCGGGTCGATCAGGATGAACGAGCCGGTGCGGCGCGAGTCGGCGTAGGAGTCGACCGGCAGCGGCTCGGCGGTGCGGACCTTCACCCGGCCGATGTCGTTGGCGACGAGCTGTCCCGGGTGCGGGTGCAGGGACAGGTCGTCGAGCGTGAGGCGGGACGGGATGTCCTTGACGATCGCCTTGACCGTGCGGGTGCCGTGCTTGAGGAGCACCCGGTGGCCCACCGTCAGCGGGGCGTCGGCGACATGGCAGACCGTCGCCTCGATGTCCTGCGTGGTCGCGGGCGCGTCCTTGCTCGGCACGATCAGGTCGCCCCGCGAGATGTCGATGTCGTCCTCCAGCAGGAGGGTGACCGACTGCGTCGTCCACGCCACGTCGACCGGCTCGCCCAGCAGGTCGATGCCGGAGATCTTCGAGGCGCGGCCCGACGGCAGCACCGTGACGGACTCGCCGACGCGGAAGGAACCCGCCGCGATCTGGCCGGCGTAACCCCGGTAGTCCGGGTGGTCCGGGCCCTGGGGCCGGATCACGTACTGCACGGGCAGCCGGGCGTGGCAGTGGCTCAGGTCGTGGCTGACCGGCACCGTCTCCAGGTGCTCCAGCACGGTCGGGCCGCCGTACCAGTCCATGTTCGCGGAAGGCTCCACCACGTTGTCGCCGACGAGCGCCGAGATCGGGATCGCGGTGACCTCAGGGACGCCCAGTTCGGTCGCGTACGCCGTGAACTCCTCGGCGATGGCGGCGAACACCTTCTCCTCGTAGCCGACCAGGTCCATCTTGTTGACGGCGAGGACCACGTGCGGCACGCGCAGCAGGGCGGCGATGGCCGCGTGCCGGCGGGTCTGCTCGACCACGCCGTTGCGGGCGTCGACCAGGATCACCGTCAGCTCGGCGGTCGAGGCGCCGGTGACCATGTTCCGCGTGTACTGCACGTGGCCGGGGGTGTCGGCGAGGATGAACCGCCGCAGGGGAGTGGCGAAGTAGCGGTAGGCCACGTCGATGGTGATGCCCTGCTCCCGCTCGGCCCGCAGACCGTCGGTGAGCAGCGCGAGGTCCGGCGCCTCCTGGCCGCGGCTCGCGGAGACGCGCTCCACGGCCTCCAGCTGGTCGGTGAGGACCGACTTGGAGTCGTGCAGCAGCCGCCCGACGAGGGTGGACTTGCCGTCGTCGACGGAACCGGCGGTGGCGAACCGCAGAAGCGTCGTTTCCGCGAGTTCCTCGGTGGTGATGGTGCTCATCTCTAGAAGTACCCCTCGCGCTTGCGGTCTTCCATCGCGGCCTCGGACATCTTGTCGTCGGCGCGGGTGGCGCCGCGCTCGGTGAGCCGGGAGGCGGCGATCTCCACGATCACCTTCTCGATGGTGTCGGCGTCGGAGTCCACCGCGCCGGTGCAGGACATGTCACCCACGGTCCGGTAGCGCACCAGGCGCTTCTCGACGGTCTCGCCGTCCTTCGGCCCGCCCCACTCGCCGGCGGTCAGCCACATGCCGCTGCGGGAGAACACCTCGCGCTCGTGCGCGTAGTAGATCTCCGGCAGTTCGATACCCTCGCGGGCGATGTACTGCCACACGTCCAGCTCGGTCCAGTTGGACAGCGGGAAGACGCGGACGTGCTCGCCGGGCGCGTGCCGCCCGTTGTACAGGTTCCACAGCTCCGGGCGCTGCCGGCGCGGGTCCCACTGGGAGAACTCGTCACGCAGGGAGAACACCCGCTCCTTGGCCCGGGCCTTCTCCTCGTCGCGGCGGCCGCCGCCGAAGACGGCGTCGAACCTCTCCGCCTGGATCTTCTCGGTCAGCGGCAGCGTCTGCAGCGGGTTGCGGGTGCCGTCCGGGCGCTCCTTGAGGACGCCGCGGTCGATGTAGTCCTGCACCGAGGCGACGTGCAGCCGCAGCCCGTGCTTGGCCACCGTGCGGTCGCGGTAGTCGAGGACCTCGGGGAAGTTGTGCCCCGTGTCCACGTGCAGCAGCGAGAACGGCACCGACGCCGGCCGGAAGGCCTTCAGCGCCAGGTGCAGCATGACGATGGAGTCCTTGCCGCCGGAGAACAGGATCACCGGCCGCTCGAACTCGCCCGCCACCTCACGGAAGATGTGCACCGCCTCGGACTCGAGGGCGTCGAGGTGGGAGAGCGCGTACGGGCTTTCGGTCCCCTCGGAAACGGTGGCGACGGTCGTCGTCATGCCAGTCCCCTTTCGCTGAGCAGGGCGTACACGGACGCCGCGGACTCCTGCACGGTCTGGTTCTGCGACTCGATGCGCAGGTCGGGCGACTCGGGCGCCTCGTACGGGTCGTCGACGCCGGTGAGCCCCGTGAGCTCGCCCGCGGCCTGCTTGGCGTACAGGCCCTTCACGTCCCGCTCGCTGCACACCTCGACCGGAGTGGCCACGTGCACCTCCACGTACGCGGTGCGGTTCGCCTGGTGGCGCTTGCGCACCGCCTCGCGGCTGTCCTGGTACGGCGCGATGACCGGGACGAGGGCCAGCACGCCGTTGCGGGCGAGCAGTTCGGCGACGAAGCCGATGCGCTGCACGTTGGTGTGCCGGTCCTCGCGGCTGAAGCCGAGGCCCGCCGAGATGAACTCGCGGATCTCGTCGCCGTCGAGCACCTCGACCCGGTGGCCCTCCTCGCGGAGGCGGCCGGCCAGTTCGTGGGCGATCGTGGTCTTGCCGGCGCTCGGCAGACCCGTGAGCCAGACGGTGGCTCCGGTCGTCACGTCACTCTCCTGAATCGTCGTCGTCATCCGTGCAGCCCGCACTCGGTCTTGCTGCGGCCCGCCCAGCGGCCGGCGCGCGCGTCCTCGCCCTCCAGGACCCGCCGGGTGCAGGGCGCACAGCCGACGGAGGCGTAGCCGTCCATCAGCAGCGGGTTGGTGAGCACCCCGTGTTCGGTGACGTAGGCGTCCACGTCGTCCTGGGTCCAGCGGGCGATGGGGGAGATCTTGACCTTCTGGCGCTTCTCGTCCCAGCCGACCACCGGGGTGTTCGCCCGGGTCGGGGACTCGTCGCGGCGCAGTCCGGTCGCCCAGGCCCGGTAGTCCTTCAGGCCCTCTTCCAGCGGCTGCACCTTGCGCAGCTTGCAGCACAGGTCGGGGTTGCGGTCGTGCAGCTTCGGGCCGTACTCGGCGTCCTGCTCGGCGACCGTCTGGCGCGGGGTCAGGGTGATGACGTTGACGTCCATCACGGCGTCGACCGCGTCACGGGTGCCGATGGTCTCCTCGAAGTGGTACCCGGTGTCGAGGAAGACCACGTCGACGCCGGGCATCGCCCGGGAGGCGAGGTGGGCGACCACCGCGTCCTCCATCGACGAGGTGACGCAGAAGCGCTTGCCGAACGTCTCGGCCGCCCACGTGAGGATCTCCAGCGCGGAGGCGTCCTCCAGGTCGCGGCCCGCCTGCTCGGCGAGCTTCTTCAGGTCCTCGGCGGTGCGCTCGTCCTGAACGGTCGTCATATCTGTGCCCCTCCGGAATCGGATCGCTTCAGCCCCTGGGCCAGCAGCCCGAGGAACTTCAGCGAGAAGGCCCGGCTGCACGCCGCGCATTCCCACGCGCCGTGCCTGCCGTCGGCGGCCTCGCTCGGACGCAGGTCCTCGTCGCCGCAGTAGGGGCAGTAGAACGGGGCGGCGCGCTCGCTCACGACAGCGCCTCCTCACCGGCCCGCGCCGCCCAGGAGGCGAACCGCTCGCCGTCCTCGCGCTCGGCCTGGAATCGCTTCAGGACGCGCTCGATGTAGTCCGGCAGTTCGTCGGAGGTGACCTTCAGACCGCGCACCTTGCGGCCGAAGCCGGCTTCCAGGCCCAGTGCGCCGCCCAGGTGCACCTGGTAGCCCTCGACCTGCTCGCCCTGGTCGTCGAGCATGAGCTGGCCCTTGAGACCGATGTCCGCGACCTGGATACGGGCGCAGGCGTTCGGGCAGCCGTTGAGGTTGATGGTGAGCGGCTCGTCGAAGTCCGGCAGCCGGCGCTCCAGTTCGTCGATCAGCTGCGCTCCGCGCTGCTTGGTCTCGACGATGGCGAGCTTGCAGAACTCGATGCCGGTGCAGGCCATGGTGCCGCGCCGGAACGAGGAGGGCCGGGCCGTCAGGTCGAGGGCCTCCAGTCCTTCCACCAGCGAGTCGACCCGGTCCTGCTCGACATCGAGGACGATCATCTTCTGCTCGACGGTGGTGCGCACCCGGCCCGAACCGTGGGCCTCGGCGAGGTCGGCGATCTTCGTGAGCGTCGCGCCGTCGACGCGTCCCACGCGCGGTGCGAAGCCGACGTAGAAGCGGCCGTCCTTCTGCCGGTGCACACCGATGTGGTCGCGCCACTGCTGCGACGGCTGCTCGGGGGCCGGGCCGTCGGTGAGCTTGCGCTTCAGGTACTCGTCCTCCAGGACCTGCCGGAACTTCTCCGCGCCCCAGTCGGCGACGAGGAACTTCAGGCGGGCGCGGTTGCGCAGCCGGCGGTAGCCGTAGTCGCGGAAGATCGAGATGACGCCCTCGTACACGTCCGGTACGTCGTCGATCGACACCCAGGTCCCGAGCCGTACGCCCAGCTTGGGGTTGGTGGACAGGCCGCCGCCGACCCACACGTCGAAGCCCGGGCCGTGCTCGGGGTGCTTCACACCGACGAACGCGACGTCGTTGATCTCGTGGACCACGTCCAGCAGCGGCGAACCCGAGATGGCCGTCTTGAACTTCCGGGGGAGGTTCGAGTACGCCGGGTTGTTCAGGACCCGGCGCTTCATCTCCTCCAGGGCCGGGGTGGCGTCGATGATCTCGTCCTCGGCGATGCCCGCCACCGGCGAGCCGATCATCACACGCGGGGTGTCACCGCAGGCGGTGACGGTGGACAGGCCCACGCCCTCCAGCCGGTTCCAGATCTCGGGCACGTCCTCGATCCGGATCCAGTGGTACTGGACGTTCTGCCGGTCCGTGATGTCGGCGGTGCCACGCGCGAACTCCTGCGAGATCTCGCCGATGACCCGCAACTGCTGCGTGGTCAGCGCCCCGCCGTCGATCCGGACGCGCAGCATGAAGTACTCGTCGTCCAGCTCCTCCGGCTCCAGGACGGCCGTCTTGCCGCCGTCGATGCCGGGCTTGCGCTGGGTGTACAGACCCCACCAGCGCATGCGGCCGCGCAGGTCGTTGGGGTCGATGGAGTCGAAGCCCCGCTTGGAGTAGATCGTCTCAATGCGTGTCCGCACATTGAGACCGTCGTCGTCCTTCTTGAACTGCTCGTTGCCGTTCAGTGGGGTGTGGTGCCCCACGGCCCACTGACCCTCACCGCGGTGACGGCTCACCTTGCGGCGGGGAGTCGCGGCAGCAGGGTTCTGCGGGGTGGCGGCCATGGTTGATACGTCCTTCGGGACAGGCGAAAATGCGGCTCTGACCTGCGCATGCGTGCGCATGGGCATAGGGCGCGTCATTGCGCAGGGGTGAGGCAGGAAAGGAAGATGTCGGGCGCGGGCTGAGTACGCTCAGTGCGCCGGACAGATGGCGCTGGACATGCGGCCGAGGTCGACGTGCCGCCGACTCACCAAGGCAATTCCAGTTCCAGACATGACGGAAGCGTGTCACGGCGATCTGGACACAGTCCAGCTTCGTCCAAGATGCGGACACCCTTGTCTCGCAGGGCAAGACAGGGGTGGCGTTGGTCACATCGGCGTCCCCGAGGTGTCCGTCCAGGTCAGACGGGGAACGCCCCAGGCCATGGTCCCGGAGCGGCGACCTCCGCCTCCTCCTCGACCTTGGTGTCGAACAGCTTGAAGCCCCGCCGCCGGTAGTTGTCCATCGCGTGCTCGCCGTCCTTGCTGCAGGTGTGCAGCCAGACCCGCTTGGTCGGGGTCAGTCCCGCCCAGCGGTCCGCGAGGTCCCAGGCCCGGGCCGTGCCGTACGACAGCAGGTGCCCGCCGATGCGCCGGCCGCGGAAGGCGGGCAGCAGCCCGAAGTAGACGATCTCCACGACGGCGTCGTCCTGCGCCTCCAGCTCCACGTACCCCGCGGGCGTGCCCCGGTCGTACGCCACCCACGTCTCCACGCCGGGCCGCTGGAGGTGCTCCACCCACTGCGCGTAGGACCAGCCGAGCCGGTCCGTCCAGCGGATGTCGCCGCCCACCGACGCGTACAGGAACCGGCTGAACTCGGGCGAGGGCACCTCGGAGCGGACGACCCGGACGTCCCCGTCCGGCGTGTCCGCCGCCAGCAGGTCGGTCGGCGCGGTCTGCTCCAGGGACCAGGTGGTCACGGCGATGGTGGTCATACGGGTCAGAAAATCATCCGACCTACTCGTCTGTCGATCGGCGGCCCGCACTGTGGACGGCGCCGGTCAGCGCACCGCCCGGTCGACCGACGCCAGCGGCAGCGCGAACAGCATCCGCCCCGACTGGGACCAGATCTCGCCGGTCTCCTCCCAGTAGGACAGGGAACCCGACCCGCCGCTCCAGCACTGCCGCGTCTCGTCCGAGCCGCACTCCGCCGCCCGCGCGCCCTCGGTGTCCTGGCGCCACAACGTCCCGTGCCCGCCCTCGGTACCCGCCGCCCGGTCCAGGTACCAGCCCGACCGGTACGCCAGCACGCCCCGCACCTCGGAAGTCTTCGTCTCGTACGCCTCCACCGGGGCCGCCCGCCCCGAGGAGTCGGTGGCGAGCAGGCCGGAGCGGCCCGGGTCCCGGCTCAGCGCGTAGCGCCACAACCGGGTGCGCCGGTCGCCGTCCGCGGGTGCCCACGCGCTCGCGACCAGACTGTCGGGGGAGGTGCTGCGGTCCAGGGAGACGGTGGCCGGACGGGAGCCGCCGTCCCTGTCGGGCAGGGTGTACGCACCGACGGCCGGCAGTACGAACCGGTAGCCGTGCGCTGCCCAGCCGCCCCGAACCCGGCCGACCGCTTCGGAGTCGACGGTGGCGCGCTGGATGCGGTCCAGGTCGTACACGTACAGCGCGTCCCGGCCGCCCTCGCGGGTCGTCACCAGCAGCTTGTCCTGGTACCAGACCATGCCCGACAGCGGGGAGACCAGCCCCCGGAAGTCCCGCCCGCCGTCCACCGGGACGGCCAGCAGCGCCCAGGTGTAGCGCAGCGCGCCGGGGTCGTTCGCGTCGACGAAGGCGACCTTGGCCAGGCCCTGCCCGGGGGCAGGGCCGTCCAGGGAGCCGCCCTCGGCGCCCCGGGTCCAGCCGGAGAGGATCACGCGGTTGCCGCCCCAGCGGCCGTCGTCGTCCGCGTCGCCCGAGGTCGTGACCGCGCCGGCGCGCCAGCCCCGGGTGTCGGAGCCGCTGAAGCAGTACGCGCGCGAGGCCGCCGGTTCCACCGGCAGGCTGTGCTTCTCGGCGGCCGGGCAGCCGGCCGCGTCCCGCAGCGGGAGATCGGCGCGCTCCAGTACCGCGCCGACGCCGACCGGCCGGCCCATCTTCGACGCGAGCCGGTCCAGCCACCGCCCGGGCACCGGGTGCTCGGCCAGGGCCGGCTGCCCTGACCCGTCGGACGCGGCGACCGGCTTGAGAGCCCCGGGGGCGTCGGCGACGGTGGCCTGCGAGGCGCTGATCAGGGTGGCGGCGGCGGTGAGCGCGAGGGCCGTCCCGGCCAGGGTCGCGCGCAGCGCCCTGCCCTGCCTGCGCCGCCGGTGTCTGCCGCGATGCTTCATAACGTCCTCCCGAGGCGGACCAACTGCGCCTGTTGATCCGCACGTTGACGGAGGAGCAGGTGGGGTGGTCCGTAGGGGGGATGCTACGGCAGGTGAGGGGTGCCGCGGACGAAGACCCCGCAAATATGCGAAAGATGCACCCCTCGGGGCGGCTTGCACGGCACGCGCAGTGAACCTCAGGGTGTCGGTGTGGCTTGTGCGGTACGCACGGTGACGTCAGGGTGTCGGTGCGGCTGTGCGGCTGTGCGGCTGTGCGGCTGTGCGGCTGTGCGGCTGTGCGGCTGTGCGGTACGCACGGTGACGTCAGGAGGTCGGTGCGGCTGTGCGGTACGCGCGGTGACGTCAGGAGGTCGGTGCGGCTGTGCGGTACGCGCGGTGACGTCAGGAGGTCGGTGCGGCTGTGCGGTACGCGCGGTGACGTCAGGACGTCAGGACGTCGGTGCGGCTGTGCGCTGTCTGCTCACCGCGGGCGCGGTCGAGTGCGGCAGCAGGTCCCGGGGATCGTCCGGGAGGAGCACCTCGACCTCGGCCTCCTCGGCGAACCGGTACGGCCGGTGCTCCAGTAACGCCCCCAGATACCGCCGTACCCGCGACATCTCGGCACGCACCGTCACCGTGCGGGCCGGATCCCCGAACACGTCCGCGGCCAGGCCCGAGGCGCTGCGGCCGGAGCGGTGGAGGGCGAGGAGGTACAGCAACTCCGCGTGCCGCGGACTCAGTTCCCGGGTCCAGGAGCCCGCCCCGCCGTGCACCTCCACCGACCAGCGCCGCGCCGGCCTGAGGTCCAGCACGATCCTGGCCGGGCCGTGCGGCACCGGCTCGTCGGCGGCCGCCCGCACCAGCCAGCCCCCGGCCAGCGGCTCCAGCGTGCACGGCCCGAGCGCCGGCAGCCGCCCCGGGCCCGCAGACAGCGACTTCGGCAGGGCCACGCGCCGCACGTACGGCATCCCGCTGACCGCCGCCGTCCAGCCGTCCGGGTCGACGACCAGGGCACGGCCGCCCAGCCGGGCCAGCACCGGCGCCGCCACCGCGCGCAGCCGCTCCAGCGACTCCACGTGCATCTCCCGCAGCCGGGCCTCGGCCAGTTTGGCCACCGAACCGACCCAGGCGAGCGTGGCCGGATGCATCGTCTCCAGCGGTCCGCTCACGTCCACCACGCCCAGCAGCCGGCCGTCCCGCGGATCCGTCAGGGGAGCGCCCGCACAGGTCCAGCCGGCCTGGGAACGCACGAAGTGCTCGGAGGCGAAGACCTGCACGGGCCGGCGCACCACCGCCGGGGTGCCCACGCCGTTCGTGCCGACGACGTCCTCACGCCAGTCCGCACCCAGTTCGAAGCCGAGCCCGTCCGCCTTGCGCAGCACCGGCGGGCTGCCCTCGCGCCACAGCACCCGGCCCTCCTCGTCGGCCACCACCATGATGTGGTGGGCGACGTCCGCCGCCGCCAGCAGGCCCTCCCGCAGCACCGGCAGCACATGGCGCAATACCGACGTCTCGCGCCGCCGCTGCACCTCCTCACGGGACAGCGGGTCCACCCGCACGTCGTGGTCCGGGTCGATGCCGCTGCGCAGCATCCGCTCCCAGGACCGCTCGATGACCGGACGCGGTGACACCGGGGCCGGCCGCCCGGACAGCCGCGCGGCGCGGACCTCGCTGAGGACCCGGGCCGCCCGTGTGCTGTCGACGGCTGCCAAGTGCGTGACGTCCATGCGCGTGCGCCCCCCGGAGTCGCTTCTGACTGTCCGTCTCATAGTGCCGCCTGCCCCGGGAGGGCGCGCACAGTCCGCACACAGCCGACAGCAACTTGCAACCCCCTGCAACCCTGGTGGACGGACCGGCCGTGTCCGAAACTTGATCCGCGCCGTCCCGAGCGGCGTTCAGCGGCTCGAACGGGCCAGTACGGCGGGGGTGGTGCCGTGTCGGCGCAGCACCACCCCCGCTCCTCGGCACGCCGAGCACACGCCGAAGCCGCGCGCACGCGCACCGGCCGCCGGATCAGGACACCGGCCGGGCCCGCTCCACCACCGATGCCAGATCCAGCGTGTGCGGCAGCGTCCCGAACGCCGCGCCCCCGTCGCCGCCGAGCCGCCCCGCGCAGAACGCGTCGGCGACCTGCGGTGGCGCGAAACGCACCAGCAGCGACCCCTGGAGGACCAGCGCGAGCCGCTCCGCCAGCCGCCGCGCCCGCCCCTCCACACCCTCCAGATCGGCGAGTTCGGTCAGCAGGCTCTTGATGGCCCCGTCCAGGCGGTGATCGGCGCCGCGCGCCTGCCCGACCTCCCGCAGATAGGCGTCCAGCGCCCCCGGCTCCCGCTGCAGCGCCCGCAGCACGTCCAGCGCCTGGACGTTGCCCGCGCCCTCCCAGATCGAGTTGAGCGGCGACTCGCGCACCAGCCGCGGCATCTGGGACTCCTCGACGTAGCCGTTGCCGCCGAGGCACTCCGCCGCCTCCACGGCGACGGGCGGGCACCGCTTGGTCACCCAGTACTTGGCGGCCGGCACCGCGATCCGCAGCAGCGCCCGCTCCTGTTCGCCGCCGTCGTCGCAGGCCGCCGCCAGGCGCAGCGCCAGCGTCGTCGCCGCCTCCGACTCCAGTGCCAGATCGGCCAGCACGTTGCGCATCAGCGGCTTGTCGGCGAGCTTCCCGCCGAACGCCTCCCGGTACGTGCAGTGGTGCACCGCCTGCGCCACGGCCTGCCGCATCAGCCCGGCCGAGCCGAGCACGCAGTCGAGCCGGGTCGCCGCGACCATGTCGATGATGGTGCGCACCCCGCGCCCCTCCTCGCCGACCCGGCGCCCCCACGTCCCGTCGAACTCGACCTCTGCGGAGGCGTTCGACCGGTTGCCCAGCTTGTCCTTGAGGCGCTGGATCCGGAACACGTTGCGCGTGCCGTCCCGCAGCACCCGCGGCACCAGGAAACAGGTCAGTCCGCCCGGAGCCTGCGCCAGCACCAGGAAGCCGTCGGACATGGGTGCCGAGCAGAACCACTTGTGCCCGGTCAGCTCGTACGTCCCGGCCTCGGCGAGGGGCCGCGCCGCCGTGGTGTTCGCCCGGACGTCGCTGCCGCCCTGCTTCTCCGTCATGGCCATCCCGAACAGCGCCCCGGCCTTGAGGTGCGCGGGCCGCGGCTCACGGTCGTAGACCACGGACGTCAGCCGGGGCTCCCACTCGGCCGCCAGGTCCGGGTCGGTACGCAGGGCGGGCACCGCCGCGTGCGTCATCGACAGCGGGCAGCCGTTGCCCGCCTCGACCTGCGTCCACACCAGGAAGGCGGCGGCCCGCCGCAGATGCCCGGCCGGCCGGTCCCACGCGGCCGTCAGCCCGGCCGAGACGCCCTTGCCGAGCAGCCGATGCCAGGAGGGGTGGAACTCGACCTCGTCGACACGGTTGCCGTACCGGTCGTGCGTGAGCAGCCGCGGTGGGTTCTCGTTGGCCAGCCGTCCCCACTCCTGCACCTGGGCCGAGCCCGAGGTCCGGCCGAGTGCCGTCAGCTCGCCGAGGACCTCCTCGCGCAGGTCCGGATCGAGATGCCGGTCGACCGCGGCGGCCAGGGCCCGGTCTGCGGAGAAGACGTCATAGCCGACCAGCGGCGGGACCTGGTTCGTCACGGTGTGGGTGCTGCCTGCCATGCTGCGAACGTACCCCGCGGTAGCACCCTGGTCACCAGCGAACCCGGCACGGCCGGCGAAGACCCGGCCTGTGGGTGAGTGGGCCCGGCCCCGGCGGATACCGTTAGGGGGTGCAGCCAGCAAGTGAATCCCCCGACACGCCGTCCGGGCGCCTCCACCGGGCGCGGGCCCTCTACCGGAACGTCTCCAAGCGCAGGACCGCCTGGCTGCTGGTCAAGGACACCGTCAATTCCTGCGTCGAGTACCGCATCCTGGGGCTGGCGGCCGAGGCCGCGTTCTTCACTCTGCTGTCGGTGCCTCCGCTGCTGCTGAGCATGATCGGACTGCTCGGCTACGTCGACGCCTGGACCGGCGCCGACACCATCCAGAGCCTCCAGACCAACCTCCTGGAGGCCTCCCGCACGGTCCTGTCCGACCAGGGCGTCCGGGAGATCGCCCAGCCGATCCTGCACGACGTGATGAAAGGCGGCCGGCCCGACGTCATCTCCATCGGCTTCCTGTTCGCCCTGTGGTCCGGCTCCCGCGCGGTGAACGTCTTCATCGACACCATCACCGTGATGTACGGCCTCGACGGCGTCCGGGGCATCGTCAAGACCCGGCTGATGGCCTTCCTGCTGTTCATCGTGGCGCTGCTGATCGGCTCGGTCGCGCTGCCGCTGATGGTGGCGGGACCGGACGCGGTAGTGCGGATCGTGCCGTGGTCGACGACTCTCGTGCAGGTCCTCTACTGGCCCACGGTGATCCTCCTGTCGATCGCCTTCCTGACGACGCTCTACCACGTGTCCGTCCCGGTCCGCTCCCCGTGGATCGAGGACGTCCCCGGCGCGCTGGTCGCCCTCGGCATGTGGGTGCTCGGCAGTTTCCTGCTGCGGATCTATCTGACCAGCACCGTCGAGGGCCCCACGATCTACGGTTCCCTCGCCGCGCCCGTCGCCGTGCTGCTGTGGATCGGTGTGTCCGCGTTCGCCGTGCTCGTCGGGGCCGCGGTCAACGCCGCCATCGACCGGGTCTGGCCGGCCGCCGCGACGGCCGCGGCCCGCGAGGCCAACGAGCGGCTGCGGCAGGCCCAGGTCGCCGAGTACGTCGCCCGCGCCACGGCCACGGGCGAAGGCGACCCGGACATGCCCTCCGAGTTCCCGGAACGCTGGTCCCGCTTCCTGCCCCCCGAGGACGTCTCGGCCCGGCTGCGCACCCATGTGAAGAGCACCCATGTGAAGAGCCACGTGAAGAACAGCCACGTGAAGAGCACGCAGGTCAACGGGGAGGGGCAGCCGCCCGAGGAGAAGTGACCGAATGCCGCTCTCAGCAGATCTCCGTCAGGCCCGCCACCTCGTCCGGCGGCACGCCGAAACCGCCGGCGCCTCTCCGTGGTCACGCGTCGAGACGGCCCGGTACGTCGGCGGGCGCCCCGTCGCCGCGATCTCCGCGACGGCCTCCCCGAAGGTCAGCAGGCGCGCCCCGGAGAGCGTCAGGCTCAGCCCCGTGTACCGGTCGCTGGACGTCAGCGCGGCCAACCACCACGTCGGCGATGTCCCGCACGTCGAGGGAACGGCTCGGGCACCCCGCCGGCCGGGAACACCGGCTCCCCCGCGTTCCCGCAGTTCCGCCACCGGCGGCCCCTCGCTGAAGTGCTGCGCGCACCACGCGGCCCGTACGACCGTCCAGTCCGCCCCCGAAGCGTGGAGCGCCTCCTCGGTGGGCAGGGCCTGGTCCTCGCTCCGCGCCGACAGCGGCACCAGCGACCGCACCCCGAGCCCGAGCGCGCCGACCGCCTCCGCGGCGCCCGGCGCGCCGACGTCCGAGGGCAGGGCGAGGCAGGCCGCGTCCGCGCGTCCGCACCCGGCTCGCGCGTCCGCACCCGGCTCGCGCGTCCGCACCCGGCTCGCGCGTCCGCACCCGGCCTCCGCGTCTGCGCCTCCGCGTCCGGCCTTGCCCCCGCGTCTGCGCCTCCGCGCCCGGCCCGCGCTCCCGGCCTCCGCGTCTGCGCCCCCGCGCCCGGCCCCCGGACTCGGCCCACCGCTCCGGCGTAGCCTGGCCCACGTGTACGTGGAGCGGGCGTCGCGGCTGCCCGGGGCGGTGGCGTGGACCAACACCCCGTCCGGGGACGGGGTGGTCCGGGTGCTGCCCGACGGGTGCATGGATCTGCTCTGGCACGACGGACGGCTGATGGTCGCCGGGCCCGACACCCGCGCCCACCTCCCGGACGGCGGGACAGGTCCCTGGGCCGGAGTCCGCTTCCCGCCGGGCACGGCCCCGGCGCTCCTCGGCGTACCGGCGCACGAGCTGCGCGACCGGCGCGTCGAGCTCGCCGACCTGTGGCCGGCCGCGCGGGTGCGGCGTCTGGCCGGCGGTGTGAACGCCGCCGCCGATCCGGCGAGCGGCCTGGAGGAGCTGGCGCTGCGGCGAGCGGCCGGTGCCGAACCCCCGGACCCGCTGCTCCGGCAGGTCGTCGCCGCCCTCGACGCGGGCCGCCCCGTGGCCGCGATCGCCGACGGACTCGGTATCAACTCCCGCCAGTTGCACCGCCGCTCCCTGTCCGCGTTCGGCTACGGTCCCAAGACCCTGGCCCGCATCCTGCGGCTGCACCGGGCCCTCGCACTGGCCCGGGCCGGTGTGCCGTTCGCGGAGACGGCCGCCCGGGCCGGTTACGCCGACCAGGCTCATCTGGCCCGTGACGTGAGGGAGCTGGCGGGGCTGTCGCTGGGTCGGCTACTCGCCGGCTAGCGGGGCGAACAGGTCCACCCCGTTGCCGTCCGGGTCGTGCACGACGGCGTACCGCTGCCCCCAGAAGGCGTCCCACGGCTTGAGCTCACCGTGGTGGCCGGCGCCGACCAGCCGTTCGTACAGCGCGTCCACCTCCTCCGGTCCGTCGCAGCGCAGGGCGAGCGAGGCCCGGCCCCCGTCCGTGGGCGGCCGCCACCCGGGCAGGAAGGAACGGACCGTCTCCTCGGTGTCGAACATCAGCCGCAGCCCGCCGGGCAGTGCGGCCTCGGTGTGCGGCTGGTCCTCGGCGCCGTCCGGGAAGACGAGTCCGAGGCGGCGGTAGAACGCGACGGAGGCGGCCATGTCGGAGACGACCAGGCCGATGGCATCGAATCGTGCAGTCATGGAGCCACCGTAGGGAGGCCCACGAGGCCCGGTCTTGAAGAAAACGGACGCCGCGCGCCTTGGGCCCGAGGCCGCAGGTCCGATGCCGGACGCCCGGTGACGGAGTTCGGCCCCCGGCCCGGGCGACCCTCCGACCCGAGCAGGCCCCCGGTGACCCGTTCCCGGGCCGGGACGCCCGCCGCCTCGGGCGTGGACCGTCCCAGGGCGGTCCGGGGACGCCGGAAGGGCTCGCCGTGGGTGCCGCGGGCCCCGAGGCTGTGCCGTGCCAGACGAGACGAGCCGCCCCAGGGGAAACCCGCCGGGGGACGGCGGTTCGGAAAGGACAACCGCATGAGCATGCGCAATCGGGCCGTGGCGCTGATGACGGCCGTGATGCTGGGCGCCGGGGGGACCGGCATCGCCCTGGCGCCGGCGGCGAGCGCCGCGCCCGCCTACTTCGGCATCGACGGCAAGGGTGCCGTCGCCAACGACTGGGAGGACGAGGAGAACCTCGGCGTCGACGCCTACGCCAGGGGCAACGCCATCGCCCTGTGGGAGACCGTGCTGTGGGCGGACGGCGCCCAGTGGGAGGACGACGAGGGCGAGTGGCAGCCGTTCCGGAAGAGCCAGATCGACGGCTCCTTCGGACCGGAGACCGAATCCGCCACGCAGTGGTGGCAGAGCCGGCACGGTCTGCCCGAGACCGACGGAGTCGTGGTCAGCGAGAGCTGGGACTTCGCCCAGACCCGGCTGCAGAGCCAGCCGGGCAACATCGTCCAGTACAAGGGCCTCGTGCGGAACGTCAACTTCAAGCGCGTGGGCGGCAAGTACCAGGTGAAGCTGAGGAACGTCGGCTCCTGGAAGTACGCCCACTACCGCACGCTGGGCTGAGCGACACCGCCGCCGGGGAGCGGCCGGCCGTGACGGTCACCCGCTCCCCACCGGCAGCACCCACAACAGGCCGGCCAGCAGCACGGCGATGACGGCGAACGACACCAGAGCCGCCGCCCGCCAGCGCCGGTAGTCGGCACCGGCCGGCGGCTTGTCCGCCGCCGGCTCCGCCGGCCCGGCCACCGCCCCGTGCGGCCACGTCCGGTCGGCCAGGTCCCACAGCGCCAGCAGCCGCGCCTGCTCCGCCTCCGCCACCCGGCACAGCGCCTGCACCGCTCCGCGCGGTGGCTGCTTGGCCCCGCTGAGGTACCGCTGCCACGACGACTTGCTGTACGCGGTCCGCCGGGCCAGTTCGGCGAGGCTCCACCCGGTGCGGTCCTTCAGGGCCCGCAGCTGCTCGACCAGGTTTCGTGCCTCCCTCGGCAGTGCGTCCGGAAGCGGCCGCCAGCGCGTCATGGTCGTCCCCCCACTGCTCGCCGAGCGCCCCGCCCCCCGGACACCGGCCCCTCTCCACCGCATCGTTCGACGCCGGGCCGTCCCGGCCAGTTCCCCCCAATGGCGGGCGCGCGACGCGCACAAGGGGTGTGCGGCGAACTCCCGCACGACCGCCGACCGGTGGTCCGCGCGCCCCGCGGGGAGACGTCCCGGCGTGGCCCGCGGGGGCGTGTCCGTCAGGGTGAGGCGGCGTGTCCGTCAGAGTGAGGCGGCGTGTCCCTCAGAGGAAGCGTCCGTCAGGGCGGGGCGGTGTCCCTGACGGGCGGAGACGTGCCCGTCAGGCCGCCCCGTCGGCCCCGGCGGGTCGTACCGCGACCGCGTCGACCTCGAACAGCATCCCCGGCAGCGCCAGCGAGGCGACCCCGCTCAGCGTCTGCGCCGGGAGCCGCTCACCGAAGCGGGCGTGCAGGGCCTTGCCCAGGGTCTCCAGCTTGCCCAGGTCGTGGTCCACGATGAATGTGCCCAGCCGTACGACGTGTTCGTAGCCGAGACCGACCCCCGCCAGCGCGGAGCGCAGCCGGTCGAAGGCCAGTTCCACCTGTGCGGCGAAGTCGCCCGCCACCGGCGCACCGGTGGCGTCCGAGGCGTACTGGCCACCGATGAAGACGGTTTCCCCGGGTGCCGACACGGCGTGGCTGTAGCCGAAGGGCGTGGGGTCGTGGAGTGTGGCCGGGTTGGTGATCGTGCGCGAGTCGCGCGTCATGACCGGTGGTCCTTTCGCGGAGTTCGGCCGCCCCCACAGCGGCGGCGGCCCTGGCACTCCCGCCAACTCCCGTACCTGCGAGCGCATTCCTCACCGCGCCTTGAGCAACTCCCTGCGCACAGAGCACTCTTGATGAAAACTCGCGCCTCTCACGCGCGCGGCGCCGCCGTACTCGCCCGTTCCACCAGCCGTGTCGACAACTCCGTCCGTGTGCTCTCCGGGTGATGGCCGTCCATCAGGCGCAGCAGCGACCGCAGCGCCGTCGCTGCCATCTCGGACAGCGGCTGGCGCACGGTGGTCAGGCCGGGGGAGGCCCAGCGCGCCTCGGGCAGGTCGTCGAAGCCGACCACACTGATGTCGTCCGGGACCCTCAACCCCCTTTCGGCCAGGGCCTCGTAGACACCGAGTGCCATTCGGTCCGAGCAGACGAAGACAGCGGTGGGCGGCTCGGACAGGTCGAGGAGCTCCAGCATGCGGCGGTGGGCCACGCTCTCGTCGAAACCGGCGTGCCGCACATACTCGGGGCGGTGCCGGACCCCGGCGGACGCGAGGGCCGAGCGGTACCCGGCGACCCGCGCGCTGCTGCACATCGTCCGGCGGGGGCCGGCGATGACGGCGACCCGCTCGTGACCGAGGGACAGCAGGTGCTCCGTGGCCGTCAGGCCGCCCTGCCAGTTCGCCGCCCCCACCGAGACCACGCCCTCCGGCGGTTCCTGCACCGGATCGATCATCACGAAGGGGATGCGGTGCTGCTCCAGCCACGCGTACTGCGAGTCGCTGAGCTCGGCCAGGTTGAACAGGACCCCGGAGGAACCCCGGGCGACCAGTTTGTCGAGCCAGCCGCGCTCCGGTCGGCCGAGCCGCGAGCGGACCAGCGCCGCCGACACCACGACCTCCAGACCCGCGTCGTGCGCCGCCTCCTCCACACCGTGCAGGACCGCACCGGACCAGGAACTCTCCAGCGAGTGCACGACCAGATCGACCAGCCGGGGTGCCTTCGCCGCGTCGAAGCGGGGTCTGCGCACGTACCCGAGCCGGTCGAGCGCCTCGGTCACGCGGCGGCGGGTCGCGGGTGCCACGTCCTCGCGGCCGTTGACCACCTTCGAAGCAGTCGGCACCGACACCCCCGCCTCGCGCGCCACGACCGCCAGTGTCGGACCAGCCGCCATGTTCGCACTCGCCGTACGGACCATCGGGAACCCACCTCTCCGGCCCGCCCGAGGGCCGTGGAAAGTTTCGACCAGCGCTGCACACGGCGGTCACGGGATCCGGCCGGGCAGAAAGCGCTTCCTACTCTAGGTGGGGTGCAGGGCGGCGGGAAGGGAAAGCGAATGCACCGTCTCCCGCGGGTCAAAACTTTCGAAACCGCGAACGGCTCCCTCAGCCGGGTGCGCGGGTCAGCCGAGACCCGGTGAAGTCCGCCGTGAACTCCGCGTCGACGAGGTCCCGGGCGTGGATCGCCGCCGTCGCCGCCATCGCCCCGGTGAACCGCAGCCGGGAACCGTGGTCGTCGGACAGCCGGCCGAAGTCCGACTCCGGCCCGACCGTCGTGCGCACCCCGCCACGGACGTACCAGGAACAGGCGTCGGCCTCCTCGACCGTCACCCCCAGCGTCACGGTACGTCCACGACGGCGACCTGCCGCGCGTCGTCCTCGCCGCGCGACGGGCTGAGCACCGTACGGCCGCCCCCGGCGCCTCCCACTGCTGTCCGCGCCGCGGTTCGCCCTCCCGCTCCGCCCACGTCTGGTCCAGGGCGAGATACGCCTCGGGGTGCCAGAGCATCGGCCCGGCCGCCTGCGTGCAGGGGACCGGGCCGTGCCTCGACGGTGTCTTCGGCCTCCGCGTGGTGCTCGGTGACACGCTGGGCCAGCAGGGAGGCCGCCCACCGGGACTCCGGCCCGTGCCGCCCGCGCGGCCGGATCCACCCGGGGCGCGCCGTCGTGTCCGCCCAGGACGGGTCCGGCGGTTCGCACAGGGCGCTCCACGGCCGGGACAGGCCCTGCTGCGGTGCGGCGGCGTCGGCACGTCGACCTCGGCACGTCGGCCTCGGCCGCCCTCGCGGCCGGCCGAGGTGACTACGGCACCACCAGCGACGGGTTCGGCCAGCTCCGGCTTCGGCACGCTGATGTACACCAAGTAGCCCGAACGGCCCTCCCACCCGTCCGTGCACCGGAATACCGGGACAGAATGAGTTGCTCTGATCTTCACGGTGCACGAGCGCGGTGAGGAGGCTGGTGGACGTATGACGGCAGACCAGGTGGAACCGCAGGCGGACCCCGTGGTGCGCACGCCCTACGGCGCCTTGCGGGGCCGGTACGAACGAGGCGTCGCGGTCTTCCGCGGCATCCCCTACGCCGCCCCTCCTTTCGGCCCCCGCCGCTTCCGGCCGCCCGTACCCCTGCCGCCCTGGGACGGTGTCCGTGACGCCGGTGCGTTCGGTCCCACCCCGCCGAAACCGCCGTACTCCGACGCCTTCGCCCACTACCTGTCCGACCCGGTCGTGCCCGGGGACGACTGCCTCAACCTCAACGTCTGGACCCCGCAGCCCGACCCGCGAGCCCGCCTGCCCGTCCTTGTCTGGTTGCACGGCGGCGCCCTGACCAGGGGTTCCTCAGCGGTGCCCGTGTACGACGGACATACCTTCGCCCGCGACGGCGTCGTCTGTGTATCCATCAACTACCGGCTGGGTGTCGAGGGCTACGGCCTGTTCCCGGACACACCGCCGAACCCCGGCCTGCGCGACCAGATAGCCGCCCTGACCTGGGTGCACGAGGCCATCGAGGCCTTCGGCGGCGACCCCGGCCGCATCACCCTCTTCGGCCAGTCCGCCGGGGCGATCAGCATCGGCGCCCTCATCGCCGCCCCGCAGACCCAGGGGCTGGTCCGGCGGGCCGTCCTGCAGAGCGGGCCGCCCGAGGCGTCCGAACGGGCCAAGGTGCGGCGGATGGTCCGCCGCATGGCGTCCCGGCTGAAGATCCCCGCCACCGCCGAGGCCTTCGCCGCCGTAGACCGCGATCTGCTGCTGCGCACCCAGGCCGAGGTGGGCAGGCTGAGCAGCCCGGTGGTCGGCGGCCCCGCCTTCGGTCTCGTCATCGACGGCGACGTCGTCCCGCGCGACCCCCTGGAGGCCCTCACCGACGGCGGCGCGGCCCCCGGCGTCGAGCTGCTGCTGGGCTGGACCCGCGACGAATACCGGCTGTGGCTGGTGCCGGGCGGACTCCTGGAACGCGTCGACCGCCTCGGCGCCGTCGCCCTCGCCGCCGCCATGGCCCGCTGCCACTGCGGCGCCGAGGTCCCGCGCGGTTACCGCACCCTGCACCCCGAGGCCGGTACGGCGGAGACCGTCGGCCAGCTCGTCACCGACCGCCTGCTCCGCATCCCGCTGCACCACCTGGCCGACGCCCGCACGGAACCCTCGTACGTCTACGAGTTCGCCTGGCCCTCCAACCTGCCCGGCCTCGGCGCCTGCCACGCACTGGAACTCGGCTTCGTCTTCGACACCGGGGACGTCCCCGAGTCACGGAAACTGGCCGGTGAGGGCGCCCCGCAGGAACTGGCCGACGCGATGCACGGCGCGTGGGTCCGCTTCGCCACGGACGGCGACCCCGGCTGGGAGCGCTGGGACGGGGCCCACCCGGTGCGCGTCTTCGGCGACCGGGCACCGGACGCCGAGGACGAGGTGGCCTATACGGCGTACGGGCCCCGGGACCGTGAACTCGCCTTCTGGAAGACCGACGCCGCCGCACCCCCGGACACCGCACTCGAACCGGTCGCGGCCGACGCCTCACCCACGCGCAGCGCGGAACTTCGATCGGCCGTACGCCGACTCCGCCGCTCCGGCGCGCTCCGCCGGCAGTGACGCACTGGTGGCCGGGCGTGCTCCCGGCACCCTGACGGCAGGGGCCCGCAGTCACGTCCGGCGCGCCGTGCCTCAGCCGGACCGGGGCGGGCCCACCGAGTCCCGTACCACCACATGCGTCCCCAGCAGCAGGTGTCCGCCGTGCCGCCGACATGTGCGCGAAGGGCGGCCGGTGATGTCCTCCAGGACGAAGGCGAGGGGGGCGTGCCGGTGCCGGCGACGGCCTTCGCCCGGGCGCCGGCCACGTGGTCCAGCTCGTGGACCGCCCGTATCGTCGAGGGCCCGGGACGTCTGCGACCGGCGATGACACGGCGGATGTGCGTGCCGCCTCAAGCGTCTGCGGCGTGATCCGAACGGCGGGCCCTACGCCGCCCCCAGCGCCTGCGTGATGCCCGCGATGCCGTCCGGCCCCACCCGGCAGCAACCGCCGATCAGCCGGGCGCCCGCCTGCTGCCAGCCCTTCACCTGGCCGGATGAAAAGGTGGAACGGCCGGTCCAGGCACGCGCCCGGGCGTCCCAGACCTCACCGCTGTTGGGGTACACGACGACGGGCTTGCCGGTGACCCGCGCCGCCGTCGCGGCCGCGGCGTCCACGTCCTGCGGCGCGCAGCAGTTCACCCCGACCGCGATCACCTCGTCCGCCTCGGCGGCCAGGGCGAAGGCCTCCTCCAGCGGCTGTCCGGCACGTGTGCGGCCCCCGGCGACGGAGTACGTCAGCCAGGCCGGCACTCCGAGCCCGCGCACCGCCCGCAGCAGGGCCCTGGCCTCGTCGGCGTCCGGGACCGTCTCCAGCGCGAGGACGTCGGGCCGGGCCGCGGCCAGCACCTCCAGGCGCGGCCGGTGGAAACGCTCCAGCTCGTCCACGCTCAGCCCGTAACGCCCCCGGTACTCCGAGCCGTCCGCGAGCATCGCCCCGTAGGGACCCGCGGACGCGGCCACCCACAGGGGGCGCGGGACACGCGCCCGCCGGGCCGCCTCCCGGGCCGACTCCACGCTCAGGGACATGAGTTCGGCAGCCCGGTCATGGCCGATCCCGCGCTTGGCGAACCCCTCGAACGTCGCCTGGTAGCTGGACGTGATCGCCACGTCCGCCCCGGCCCGGAAGTAGGCGAGGTGCGCCTCGGTCACCGCCTCCGGCTGTTCGGCGAGCAACCGCGCCGACCACAGCTCGTCGCTCAGGTCGTGCCCGGCCGACTCGAGCTGGTTGGACATGCCGCCGTCGAGGACGACCGTCCCCGCGGCGAGGGCTTCTGCGAGGGGGAGGGTGCTGGTCATGCCGACGACGGTAGCCGACATCCCGCGGCGGACCCCAGCCGATTGTGTCCATCAGATGAACGGGCCGACCAGCATGTGGGATTGCGGTTTACGATCAGGACCCTCCCCCTCCGCTTGTACAGGAACCCTCATGACCGTCCCCAGCCCCACCGAGGCCGCGGAACCCGCCGACCGGGCCACGACCGGAACCGCCCCGGCATCCGCTCCCCGCCGCACCTTCGGCCTCGCCGCCGCCACGGCCCTCGTCATGGGCAACATCATCGGCGGCGGCATCTTCGCCCTGCCCGCCACCGTCGCCCCGTACGGCACGATCAGCCTGCTCGCGTTCCTCGTGCTCTCGGTCGGCGCGGTCCTGCTCGCGCTGCTCTTCGGCAGGCTGGCGCGGCGCAGCCCCGTCACCGGCGGCCTGTACGTCTACCCGCGGGACGCCTTCGGCGAGTTCGCCGGGTTCCTGTCGGCCTGGTCGTACTGGACGATGTGCTGGGTCAGCATCGCCGCCCTGGCCGTCGCGGTAGTCGGCTATGTCGACGTCCTCATACCCCTGCACGGCAACCACGCCCTCCAGGCCGCCGTCGCCCTGGCCGCCCTCTGGCTGCCGGCCGCGGCGAACTTCGCGGGCACGCGCTGGGTCGGCGCGGTGCAGGTCGTCTCCACCGTCCTGAAGTTCGTCCCGCTGCTCCTGCTCGCCACGGTCGGTCTCTTCTTCGTCGACGCGGACAACTTCGGCCCGTTCAACGCCTCCGGCCAGAGCGTCTCCGGCGCGCTGGCCGCCTCCGCGGCACTGCTGCTCTACAGCTTCCTCGGAGTCGAGTCCGCCGCGGTCAGTGCGGGCGAGGTCCGTGACCCCGAGCGCACGGTGGGCCGGGCGAGCGTCCTCGGCACACTGGCCTCCGCCCTCGTCTACATCCTCGGCACGATCGCCGTCTTCGGACTGGTCCCGCACGACCGGCTCGTCGACTCGGGCGCGCCGTTCGCCGACGCCGTCAACGCCGCCACCGGCAGTTCATGGGGCGGCACGGCCATCGCCCTGGTCGCCGTCGCCTCGATCACCGGCTGCCTCAACGGCTGGATCCTCATGGCCGCGCAGATGCCGTACGCCGCCGCCCGTGACGGTCTCTTCCCGGCGCCCTTCGCCCGTCTCGGCAAGGGCGGCGTCCCCGGTTTCGGGGTGTGGGCCTGCGCGGTCCTCGGCAGCATCCTCATCGCCCTCAACTACACGGCAGGACCGGACACCACGTTCCGCGTCCTCGTCCTGATCACCACCTTCACCGGTTGTGTGCCCTACCTGCTGTCGGCGGCGGCCCAGCTGTACTGGCTGGCCCGCGGCACCCACGACAGGGTCCGCCCGGCCGGTCTGGCCCGTGACCTGGCCGTCGCCGTCCTCTCCTTCGGCTTCTCGTTCTGGCTGATCGCCGGCGCCGGGTACGCGGCCGTCTACCAGGGCGTGCTGTTCCTCTTCGCGGGCATCCCGGTGTACGTGTGGCTGCGGGGACGCAAGGACAGGGCCGTGGCGGAGGCATAGCATCGGGGGATGCCCGAGGTCGCCGCAGCGCATGCCGAAGTACATGAGGTCCTGGGAGTTGCCGCGGACGAGGCGGTGTTCGAGCCGCTCACGCACAACCCGTCGAACGGCGTCACGGCCGGCGTGTGGCGGGTCGCCGGGGGTGACCGCTCGGCCGTCCTGAAGGTGCTGACGCGGACGAAGGAGACCGGCGTCGCCTGGTCGGCGTCCAACGACCCGCGCCACTGGAACTTCTGGCGCCGCGAGGCCTACGTCCACCGGACCGGGCTCGCGGGGGTGTGGCAGCGGCACGGCATCCGCGCCCCCCGGCTGCTGGAGTGCGTCGAACGCCCGGACGGTGACGTGGCGTTGTGGCTGGAGGACGTGACGGGCGAACCGGCCACCGCCTGGCCCCTCACCGGACACGTCGACCACGCCCACCGCCTGGGTGCCGCGCAGGGCGCGGCCGGACCGGGGGAGGACGCCCCCTGGCTGTCACAGTCCTTCCTGCGGGACTACATCTCGGGAAAGACGACCGGTGAGGAGCTGCTCGACGACGACGAGGCGTGGCGACAGCCAATGATCCGGCGGCACTTCCCGCCCGGCCTGCGCGAGGACATGGTCCGCCTCCATCTGGACCGCGACTGGTTCCTCACGGTCATGGAGTCGCTGCCCCGCGCCCTGTGCCACCTGGACCAGTGGCCCGCGAACGTCGTCCACGGCGGCCCGGGCGCCAGCGTCCTGCTCGACTGGGCGTTCACCGGCGACGGCGCCCTCGGCGAGGACCTCGGCAACTACCTCCCGGACTGCGTCTTCGACCTGTTCGTCCCGGCCGCCGACCTGCCGGGCCTGGCCAAGGCGGCCTACGACGCCTACGTGCACGGGCTGCGCGGGAGCGGCTGGCGGGGCGACGAACGCCTTGTCCGGCTGGGTGTGTGCGCGTCCGCGGTGAAGTACGACTGGCTCACCGCGCTGATGCTCGCGCGGGCGGACCGGGAGCCGGTGGCGTACGGCGGTGAGGGTACGGTCCCGGCCGAACTCCATTACCGGGAAAGGGGACTGACCCTGGCGTTCCTGGCCGAGTGGGCGGCCGAGGCGCGGATGCTGGCTCCTCTGCTCGGTTTCCCCGAAGCCCCCAGCGGCCGTTGAACCGCGGAACGGAACGAGAGGTCATGGCCCGAGTCGCCGAGCTGTCGTACTACCCCGTCAAGGGCTGCGCCGGGACGCCCGTACGCGAGGCGCTGCTGACGCCGGCCGGGCTGGCGCACGACCGCAGCTTCATGGTCGTCAGCGAGGAGGGCGTGTACCGGACGCAGCGCCGGAACCCGCTGCTGGCCGTCATCCGCCCCCGCATCACGCCCGACGGCGACCACCTCACGCTCACCGCCCCCGGGGCCGAGTCCCTCCACCTCCGGGTGGACACCTCCGGCACCCGGCAGAAAGTGGACCTGTTCGGGACCGCCTGCCAGGGCATCGACCAAGGTGACGACGCAGCACACTGGCTCTCGGACCTGCTGGGCGCACCGAGCCGGCTGGTACGGGTTCCACCGGAACACGACCGGGTGACCGACGGCCTGACCCCCGGCACCTCCGGCTACGCCGACAGCTGCGCCCTGCACGTCATCTCCCGCTCCACCCTCGACCTCCTCGACCAGCGGATGACCGACCGCGGTGCGGGCCCCCTGCCGCTCGACCGCTTCCGCCCCAACCTCGTCGTCGACGGCTGGGACGACCCCCACACGGAGGACCGCGCGCACCGTCTCCGCATCGGCGGCACGGAAGTGGCTTACGCCAAGCTCGCGATCCGCTGCGCGGTGACCCTGGTCGACCAGCACACGGGCACCCGGGCGGGCCCGGAACCCCTGCGCACCCTCGCCACCTACCGCCGCGCCCGCCAGGGCGGCGTCGCCTTCGGCACGAAGTACGCGGTGGTCCGGCCCGGCACGGTGGCGGTGGGGGACGAGGTGGAGGTCGTGGCGTGGGGGGAGTCCGAGCTGTGAGGCCGGGGCTCAGGCCGAGTCACTCACGTGCACCCCGCCCGCCCCGGCCGCGCCCCCTCGGCCGCGCCGGTGTCGCGAGGCTGATGACCAGGGCTGAGTCCGGGGCGTAGGGCCACCAGCCGAAGCCGATGTCTCCGGAGGTCCACGCGCTGCTCTGGGCCACCGCTGCGGTGGTGAGGGGCCGGATGCGCACACCACCGGAGACGGGCCCGGTTCGTGCCGATAGCGGAAAATCGGTGAACGACTCGACTCGTCAGACCCGTTGACCTCCTCGTGGCACACCCTTACCTTTTCGGCGTTCGTAATGACAGATGACGTTCGAGGTATCGGACGACGTGGTGTGTTCCCCCCCACCCATGAGAGGCAGGCCGCATGAGCCGCGACCCTGTTCTGCCCGAATCCCCCAGCCGCAGAGGGCTGCTGAAGGGCGCCGCAGCCGCCGGCGCCCTGGCCGCCGTCCCCGCCCTCCCCGGCGTCGCCCAGGCGGCACCCGCGGCGGAAACCGCTGCCGGAACACCCGGCAGGCGCCCGAAGCCCGCCCCCTTCGTCAACCCGCTGGTCCGCAACCGCGCCGACCCGCACATCGACCGTCACACGGACGGCTTCTACTACTTCACCGCCACCGCCCCCGAGTACGACCGCATCATCCTGCGCCGCTCCCGCACCCTGAACGGCCTCGGCACGGCGGACGAGTCCGTCATCTGGCGCGCCCACCCCACCGGCCCCATGGGCGCCCACATCTGGGCGCCCGAACTGCACCGCATCGGCGGCAAGTGGTACATCTACTTCGCCTCCGCGCCTGCCGAGGACGTCTGGGCGATCCGCATATGGGTGCTGGAGAACGCCCACCCCAACCCCTTCCAGGGCAGCTGGGTGGAGAGGGGCCAGGTCAAGACGGCGTGGGAAACCTTCTCCCTGGACGCCACCCCCTTCAGCCACCGGGGCAAGCGTTACCTCGCTTGGGCCCAGCACGAGCCCGGCCTGGACAACAACACCGGCATCTTCCTGTCCGAGATGGCGAACCCGTGGACCCTGAAGGGCCCGCAGGTGCGGCTCTCCACCCCGGAGTACGACTGGGAGTGCATCGGCTTCAAGGTCAACGAGGGCCCGTACGTCCTCAAGCGCAACGGCCGCCTGTTCATGACGTACTCGGCCAGCGCCACCGACTTCAACTACTGCATGGGCCTGCTGACCGCCGACGCCGACAGCCACCTCCTGGACCCCCTGAGCTGGAGCAAGTCGCCGACCCCGGTCTTCACCAGCAACGACACGACCAAGCAGTACGGCCCCGGCCACAACTGCTTCACCGTCGCCGAGGACGGCCGCACCGACGTGCTCGTCTACCACGCCCGCCAGTACAAGGAGATCAACGGCGACCCGCTGAACGACCCCAACCGCCACACCCGTATCCAGAAACTCGGCTGGAAGCCCGACGGCACCCCCGACTTCGGCATCCCGGTCGCCGACTCGGCAACGGCAGGTGAATGACATGAGACGGGCCCGCGCCGCCCTCCTCGCCCTGTGCCTCGCGCTGTTCGGCGCCCTCGCCACCGCCGGACCCGCCCAGGCCGCGCCCCAGACCGTCACCAACGGCACCCGGTTCACCGACACCTCGGGCAACCCCGTCCACGCGCACGGCGGCGGAGTCCTCAAGGTCGGCTCCTTCTACTACTGGTTCGGCGAGCACCGCAACGCCGACAACACCTTCCGCTACGTCGACGCCTACCGCTCGACCGACCTGAAGAACTGGGAGTTCCGCAACCACGTCCTCACCGAGGCCAGCGACCCGGAGCTCGCGACCGCCAACATCGAGCGGCCGAAGGTGATGTACAACGCCGCCACCGGCAAGTTCGTGATGTGGATGCACAAGGAGAACGGCACCGACTACAGCGAGGCCCGCGCGGCCGTCGCCGTCTCCGACACCGTCGACGGCGACTACACCTGGAAGGGCAGTTTCCGCCCGCTCGGCCAGCACATGTCCCGGGACATCACGGTCTTCGTCGACACCGACGGCGCCGGATACATGATCTCCGCCGCCCGCGAGAACTACGACCTCCACATCTACCGCCTCACCGCCGACCACACCGGCGTCGCGAGCCTCGTCGCCAACCCCTGGCCCGGTGGCCACCGCGAGGCTCCGGCCCTGTTCAAGCGGGGCGGCGTGTACTTCATGCTGACTTCGGGCGCCACCGGCTGGAACCCCAATCAGCAGCAGTACGCGACGGCCACCAGCATCGCCGGACCCTGGTCGGCGATGAAGAACGCCGGCGACTCGACGGCGTACGGCTCGCAGACCGCTTTCGTGCTGCCCGTGCAGGGCACCTCGGGTACCTCGTACCTCTACCTGGGTGACCGCTGGGGCAACTCCTTCGGCGGCACCGTCAACGACTCGCGGTACGTGTGGCTGCCGCTGGCCTTCTCCAACTCGACCACCATGTCGATGTCCTGGTCGCCCGAGATCACCGTCGACACGACGGCCGGTACCGTCACGGGCACCGCCGCCCCGTACAACACCCTGATCGCCCGCCACTCCGCCAAGTGCGCGGACGTCACCAGTCAGTCGCTCTGGGCGGGTGCACAGATCAAGCAGTACGACTGCAACGGAGGCGCCAACCAGAAGTACTGGTTCAAGCCGGTCGGAAGCGGTTACTACCAGCTGATGGTCAGGAACAGCAGCCTGTGCGTGCAGGAGAACGCGAGCACGGTCACGCAGGAGAACTGCGCCTCCTCCGCGACGAGCCAGCAGTGGTCGCTGACCACCACCGGCTCGTACGTGAACGTCAGGTCCCGCGCGAGCGGCGAGTGCCTCGATGTGAACGGGGCGTCCACCGCGGGCGGCGCCGCCCTCATCACGTACACGTGCAACGGCGGCACCAACCAGCAGTGGACGCGCGGTACCTGACCCGGCTCAGGCGAGCAGGTCGATCGCGTCGATCGCCGTGCCCGCACTGAGATAGCCGGTCGTTCCCGACCCGCTCACCACGTCGATCCTGAGCACGTTGTACTGACTCGTGTCCGTCTTCCAGGCGGACGCCGGGACGCTGTACGTGAACGTGTGGTTGTTGCCCCGGTAGGAACCGTTGGTCAGCGACCGGGTGTTCGGCTGGGTGGGCGGGGAGGGGATCGGCGAGGTCCAGGTGTCGTTGACGGTGACCTGGGGCCGGCCGTTCGCGTATGCCGTCGTCACCCCGATGCGCAGGGTGTGCGCGGCCGCCGCCTGGGCCGCCGTCAGCCGGAAGTACACCAGGATCCCGCTGTTGACATCCTTCCAGAGGTAGCACGGGAAGGCGGCGGTCTCCCCGCTGCCGATCACCACGTTCCCGGTCCAGGACGCGGCCCGGGGGTCGGAAGGATGCGCGTACGTCATCAGCTCCGCGTTCTTGAACCCCGCCGGCGTGCCGTTCCAGTCGCCGATCCGCCAGATCGCGGCCGCGTTCGAGGGGTCGTCGGAGGACGGGATCGCGATCGTGTTCAGGGTCGTCGTACCGCCCGCCGACACGCTCACCGACGTGGTGTACACCGCCAGTTCGCCCTTGTGGACGGTCAGCGTGTACGACCCCGGCAGCACACCGGAGAGGGAGAACCAGCCGTCCGAGGAGCGGGCCGCACCCCAGTACTGCGCCGACGTGTTGGCGAGCCCGACGGTGTACGGGTACGTCGTGTCCCGCCCGGAGATGCCCACGCCGGCCACCTTGCCCCGGCCGCTCGCGGGCACGTAGCCCGCGATGCCGAGCGAGTCGGCCCACGGTGTGGTCAGCGTGCCCGGGAACAGCGCCGAGGAGGGCGCCCCGCCATCCGTGAAGGCGACGACGTACGGGCCCTGGAGACCGAAGCGCTGTGCCTCGGTCTGGTTCTGGCCGTAGTGGAGGATCTCGTACAGGCCGCCGCCGTCCGTGCTCTGGTGGCGCAGCAGGGAACGGTAGAAGGGGCCGCCGGAGGCCTTCTCGTGGTTGCTGCGCACCATCCACAGACCGACACCTCCCGCGGACCAGCCGATGTGGTCGTAGTCCATGACGCGCCGCCCCGAGTAGTGCTTCGAACGGGTCTGGCCGTCGGCTTTCCGGAACACGTCCGAGGCCTCGATGGCGGTGGGCGCGTACGTGCAGGAGTCGGGCTCGTCGTTGAGGAACGCGCCCTTCTTCACACGCACGATGTACCGGGTCGCGGAGACGGAGGCGTCGGCCTTGTTCGTCCACAGGTAGATGTTGTTCTCGCCGCTGCGGGCCGCGTAGTAGTGCTTCAGCGTGCCGTGCGTGACGGAGACCAGGATCGTGGAACCGGACTGCCTGATGCTCACGGTGGAGGCGCCGAGGCCTGACTCGATGTGCGAGTTCTTGCCGCCGTAGCCCTGGTACTCCGTACCGCGGTAGACCAGGGAGGTCAGGTCGCCGGTGGACTTGCTCACCTTGAAGACCAGCCGGGCGCCGGTGTCGACGACGTAGTCCGAGCCGCCGTCGGTCCAGCCGAAGGCGGCCGCGTGCGCCGTGCGGGTGAGGGCCGCGGCGACGGCACCGGCGCCGGCGGCGAGCACGACGGTACGGCGGCCGACCGGTCTGTTCGTGGATCCGGACATGGGGGTGCCTCCTGCGGAAGGTGGGGGGAGTGCGGTGGGAGCGAGGGTGACAGTTGAATCGATTTCGCGAAAGGGCTATCACTCATCTCCGGCCGGAGATTCAGTGAATGCTGCTGGAGGGCTAGAAAGCGCTTGCCCAGGGCGATACGGTCCCCCTTCAGGTCATGTCGTGTGCCGGGGGGAGCCAGGAGTGAGACGTTTCAGCATCGCCGTCACCGCGGCGGTGGCCCTGGGGGCCGCGCCGCTGTCCGCACCCGCCCACGCGGGTGGGCAGAACGCGGGCTCGGGCCTCGGCCACTGCACCGCCGGCGCCTGTCACTTCGACGTCCCGCCGGGCACCTACGACGTACGGGTCACGCTCGGCGGCGAGACGGCATCCAGCACGAGCCTCGGCGGCGAGACCCGCCGCTCCCTGCTCCCCGAGACGGCCGCACCGGCCGGAAGGCGTCTCACCCGCAGTTTCACGGTGAACGTCCGCACCCCCGAGGGCGAGCCCACGGGCCCCGAGGGAACCCCCGGCCTCGACCTGCGGATCGGCGGCTCCGCCCCGGCCCTCGCCGACATCAGGGTCACCCCGGCCCGGCACGCCCGCCAGATCCTCCTGGTCGGCGACTCCACCGTCTGCGACCAGCCCGGCGACCCGTATTCCGGCTGGGGCCAGCAACTGCCCCAGTACCTCCGCAAGGGCCTGTCGGTCGTCAACTACGCCGATTCCGGGGAGAGTACGGTCTCGTATCTGGGGAACCCGCGGCTGTGGGCCACCGTACGGCCCCTGATCCGCCCCGGCGACCTGGTCCTGGTCCAGCTCGCCCACAACGACAAGACCACGGACGAGGCCGCCTACCGGGCCAACCTGGAAACCCTGGTGGAGGGCGTCCGGGAGCGGGGCGGACAGCCGGTCCTTGTCACTCCCATCGTGCGGCGCTGGTTCAACCCCGACGGCACGCTCAACAACGGAACCGCGCTCCTGGTCAACGGCCTCGGTGTCGACCACCCGGCCGTCGTCCGCGCGGTCGCCGCGGACCGGCGCGTCCCGCTGATCGACCTCACGGCGAAGACCAAGGAACTGGTCGAGTCCCTCGGCGTGGAAGGCTCCAAGGCGCTCTACCTGACCAACGAGGCGCGGGACAACACGCACACGTCCGTGCGCGGGGCGACCGCCTACGCGGGCCTCGTCCGCGACGAACTCGTCACCCGGCATCTGGTGCCGAAGGGCATGCTCCGGGTGGGATGAACCCCTGGGGCGCCCCGACCGGAACCGGGGCGCCCCAGGTCCGATCCGTTCCGACCGGCCCGAGCACGAAAGACACCCGATGCAGCTGCCTCCCGCCGACCGCACGACGTCCCCGATCACCGGCTACACCCGCGCCCACTGGGAGGCGGCGGCCGACTCCCTGCTCGCCGCCGTGGAGCCGTACGCCACCGGAGACCGCGCGCTCTACCACCTGCCCGGCGACCGGGCCGGCTGGTCGGGCCGCCTCTCCGACGGCCTGGAGGGCTACGCACGCACTCTGCTGCTCGCCGCGTTCCGCCGTGACGAGAAGGCCCTGGAACGCTACGCGACCGGCCTCGCCGCCGGTGTCTCGGGCGTCTGGCCCCGCATCGAGGACCGCCACCAGTCCCTGGTGGAGGCGGCGTCCATCGCCCTGGCCCTGCGGCTCACGCGCGACCTGCTCTGGGACCGCCTCGACGAAGGGGTACGCCAGCGGACGGCAGCCTGGCTGACCGACGCCCTCACGGCCGAACCCTGGCCCTGCAACTGGGAACTGTTCCCGGTCACCGTGGGCGGCTTCCTGGCCGGGATCGGCCACGAACCGGACGCCTCCCGCGCGGCGATCGACCGGGGCCTGGAACGCATCGAGCAGTGGTACGCCGGCGACGGCTGGTACACCGACGGCGACGGCCGCAAGTACGACTACTACAACGGCTGGGCGATGCACCTCTACCCGGTGCTGCACGCCTGGCTGGAGGGCGACGAACGACTGCTGACCCTGTACGGCGACCGCCTCCACCGGCACCTCGGCGACTACGCCCGCCTGTTCGGCGGCGACGGTGCCCCGATGCACCAGGGCCGCTCCCTGACGTACCGCTTCGCCACGACGGCCCCGCTGTGGCTCGGCGCGCTGACCGGCCGTACACCCCTGCCCCCCGGTGAGACCCGGCGCCTGGCCTCGGGCGCGCTGAAGTACTTCCTGGACCGGGGCGCGGTGGACGACCGGGGCCTGCTCTCCCTCGGCTGGCACGGCTACGACGAGTCCGTCCTCCAGGGCTATTCCGGCCCGGCCTCCCCGTACTGGGCGAGCAAGGGCTTCCTCGGCCTGCTGCTGCCGCCCGACCACGAGGTCTGGACGGCGCCGGAGGAACCCGCCCCCGCCGAACGCGCGGACTTCGTCACCCCTGTCGGCCCTCCCAACTGGCTGCTCCAGTCGACCCGTTCCGACGGGGTGGTCCGGCTCCACAACCACGGCAGCGAGGACGTGCGCTACGACCCGTACTACACGCGGCTGGCGTACTCCACCGTGACGGCACCCGCGGCCGCGTACGACAACAGCGTCCTCGTCGCCGGCGACCCGAGCCGCACGGGCATCGAACCGCTCGGCGTGGGCGAGGGCTGGGCGGCGTCCCGGCACGACGCGGGCGGGGCAGCGCGGGTGACGAGTGCGGTGCTGGCGCGCGGGGCGTCGGAAGTGCGGGCCCATCTCGTCTCGGGGGCGGAGCCGGGCACGGAGATCCGCGTGACCGGCTGGGCCGCGACGGAGGGTATCCGGGCGGAACTGCTGCCCGCGGTCGGTCTCGACGACGACCTCACCGGTGTGACCGCCGGGGACGCCACCCTGTTCGTGGCCCTGGCCCGGCTCACCGCCGAGGCGGATCCGGTTCCGCTGAGGGAAACGGTCTCGGTGACCGCTTCCGGGGAGGGGGAGCTGACGGTCCGCTGGAGCGAGGGGCCTGAGGTGCGGGTCCGGCTGGACGCGTCGGGTGTGCACGTCGACTGAGGTCTCCATCGTCCGGGCTGTCGTGGTCGGCTGTCTATCGGCCGGTGCCGAAACGAGCCTGCTGGGGTTGGCCGCACTTCGGCCGGTGCCAGCCTGCCGGGGTTGGTCGTACTTCGGCCGGTGCCGAAACGAGCCGGCCGGGGTTGGTCGTACTTCGGCCCGCACCGAAACGAGCCGGGCCTAGCGTGGCGGGATGACCGCAGATCCGCAGCCGCAGCCGCAGCCGTCGCCGCCCCGCCGGGCTGCCACCGCCTTCGCCGCTCTTCACCGCGCCGAGGAGCCCCTGCTCCTGCCCAACGCCTGGGACCACGCATCCGCCCGGGCCCTGGCGGGACAGGGCTTCCGGGCGATCGGCACGACGAGCCTCGGCGTCGCCGCGGCGGCCGGTCTGCCCGACGGGGCGGCGGCGACCCGGGAGGAGACGCTGCGGCTGGCCGTGACCCTGGGGCCCGAGCCGTTCCTGCTGTCCGTCGACGCGGAGAGCGGATTCAGCGACGACCCCGACGAGGTGGCCGAGTTCGCACGCGAGTTGCACGCGGTCGGAGCGGCCGGCATCAACCTGGAGGACGGTCTGGGACCGGCCGCCCGGCACGCGGCGAAGATCGCGGCGGTCAAACAGGCCGCGCCCGGCCTGTTCGTCAACGCCCGCACCGACACCCACTGGCTGGGCGACGGCGACGGCGTCCTCGCCCGCCTCGACGCCTACCAACAGGCGGGCGCGGACGGGGTGTTCGTGCCGGGCCTCACCGACCCGCGGGGGATCGAGGCGCTGGTGCGCCACCTGGAGGTGCCCCTCAACGTCCTCTACGCGCCCGGCGGCCCGTCCGTCGCCCGCCTCGCCGACGCCGGGGTACGCCGGGTCAGCCTCGGCTCGCTGCTGTACCGGCGGGCACTGGGCGCGGCCCTGGAGGCCGTGGCGGACATCCGCGCGGGCCGGCCACCGACGGGCGCAACGCCGTCGTACGGCGACGTGGCGGGGCTTGCCGCGCCGGCCGGCACCCCCGGTGCCACGGCCGGTAGCCGGTAGCCGGGTATCCGGGTCTGCACGGGCAGCCGGGCATCCGCACGGTCTCTACTCGTCGAGTGCGGCGACCAGGAGGGAGACGGCGGCCAGGTCGGGTGCGTTGCGCAGGCACGTCACGGCCTGCCGGCCCCCGAACTCGCGCTGGGCGGCCGTCACGGTGGGGTCGACGGCCGTCGCGGCCTGCACGTGGACGTAGTTGAGGGCCGTGGCGAAGAGCATGGAGAAGGACTCCGGACCGGTGAGCACGGCACGGCCGCCGGCCTCCCGGTACGCCCGGGCCAGGAGCCGCGCGGTGGTGATGTCCACGTCGTTGCCGCCGGACCAGACGTGGAGGGCGCGTGCGAATTCCCGTTCCGCCGCGATGGGACCGGCGTCGTCCCAGTCCAGCAGGACGGGCCCGGCCGGGCCGATGAGGACGTTCCGGGGCTGGAGGTCCAGGTGGGAGGTCACCAGGTCGCCGGGCGCCGAGGGTGTCACCCAGTGGGCCAGCGGGGGTGCGGACAGGGAGACGAACCGGTCCAGTTCCTCCCACCACGGCAGGCCCGCGTCCCGCACCTTCTTGAGGACGTCCTCCCAGTCGGCGTCGTCAGGGCACCGTTCGTACCAGTCGTCCGGGGGCTCGACGGCTCCCCGACCGGCCTGGTGGAGCAGAGCCATGGTCCGGCCGAACCAGGCCAGGACGGCCGGGTCGGACGGGTCCGCCTCGACGCCGTAGACCCAGTCGTACAGCTTCACCCAGGCCCCGCCGCGCGGGGAGTCGAGGCGCCAGACGTGGGCGCCGTACCGGTCGGCGTGGAGCCGGGGCGAGGCGATGCCGAGAACAGCCGCGGAGTCCCGTAAGGCGGCCTCGCGGGCGACCTGGGCCTCGTCGCAGCCGAAGAGGAGTTCCTTCACGGCCCAGGAGCGGCCGTTCCCGGAGAGTTTCCAGATCTGGCCGAGGGCGCCCCGGGTGACGGGCGTCATCGTCCAGGGGCCGGTGCCGAGGGAGTAGCGCTCGGCTATGACACCGGCGGTGTCATCGGACGGAAGGTGTTCGGCCATCGGAAGTCCCTTTCTCGCCCGGCCAGTTCAGGAGCAGTACGTGCAGGGCGTCGATCGTCCTGTCCCAGGAGGCCTGTACGTCACGGGGCGCGCCGAAGGCGCCGGTGGACTCCAGGGCGCAGTAGCCGTGGAAGGTGCTGCGCAGCAGGCGCACGGCGTCGGTGAGGTCGGGTTCGTCCAGGCCGTAGGCGCGGAGCATGCCGTAGGTGACGTCGGCCGTGCGGCGCATCGCGGGGGAGACGGCGACGAGTTCCTGGTCGATGCGGATCTGCGTCGCGGCGTACCGGCCGGGGTGGTCCACGGCGTAGGCCCGGTAGGCGGCGGCGAAGGCGCCGAGCGTGTCCCGGCCCGGGCTGCGCCCCTGGACCGCCTCCGCGATCCGGTCGATCATCTCGCCGCCGGCGAGCAGGGCCATGCGGATCCGCAGGTCCTGCAGACCCCGGACGTGGGTGTACAGACTGGCGTCCTTCACCCCGAAGCGGCGGGCCAGGGCGGAGAGTGTGACACCTTCGAGGCCGACCTGGTCGGCAAGCTCGACCGCGGCCGCGACGAGACGCTCGGGCGTGAGACCGGCTCTGGGCATGGGAAGTTCGGGTTACCTCTCGAAGAGGGCCGGGCGGGAGGCGAGGTACCCCGGACGCACCGGGTGATCGTAGCCGCCGGCGGGCGCACGGCGGTGCCGGATCCCGTCGGTCACGCCAGCCCCTCCGCGACCGCCCGGCCCGTCTTAGGAGCCGTCAGGTAGCGCAGCAGGCTGTGGGGCTTCAGGCCGTTGTCGAGGGGCTCGTCCACCACCGCACCGAAGCGCGGGGCGAGTTCGTGGACGACGGCCACCAGGTCGCCCGGGTCGGCGATGTTCGTCCACCGGTGGACTCCGCCCGGCCAGGCACCTCGTCCCTCCGTCGGCAGTGGGCTCAGCCGGTTGAAGATCAGGGACAGGCCCAGCGGGGAGCCGACCGTCACCAGGTCGGTGACCGGCCACTCGGGGTGCTCGCACAGTGCCTCGTACGCCACGACCGAGCCGAGCGAGTGCGCGACCAGCACGCGGGTGTCGGGGCCGATCTCCTCCGCCACCCGGGCCCGGGCCCGCTGCCACACGACGGGCTCGTTCATGTACCGCCGCACCTGCTTCAGGGCGAGCACCATCATGCGGTCCGAGTACGTGCCGAAGAACCGGGACCCGGACAGCGCGTCCAGCGCGCCGCGGACCCGCTGGGACAGCAGCCGCCCCGTACCGGGGATCGCGCGGGTGCCCGGCTCGTCCGGGCCCGTCACCGCCGGGTCCGTGGCCGCGGCGGCCTCCCACCACGCAGCGAGCAGCTCCGCCTCGAAACCCTCCTCGACGTCGTGCTCGTCCCAGGGCGGCACGCCGAGGGCGCGGGTGCCCTCCTCGAAGAAGACGTCGCCGTAGAACGCGCAGGCGACCTCGTCCTCGGTGAGCCGGAGCCCCGACCCGAGCCGTACGCCGTCACGCAGGGCCGGGATCACGTCCCGGCCCATCAGCGCGGCCCCCGACCACTCGTGCCCGATCCCGTGCACCACCACGACCCGTGCCATCGCCCGTTCCCCCGATGTCCGTCAGCGCAGTTCAGAAGGACCGAGCGTAGTACGGGACAGGGACGGCCGGGCGCGGATACGCGTGGGTTCGTCTCGGCGGCGCCGGGGGCGTAAGCCGTTGCAGGGCGAGGACCTCGCCCGCGGCCACGACGAAGGCGGCCGGTCGGCACGAGGGCCGACCGGCCGCGGATGACATCCCGGCACTCTCGGGATGTCGGTCAATCGGTCAATCGATTCATCGGTTTCTCACCCGGTGGTCGAGAACACGAACGAGAACTCCACCGGCTCCGCCTTCAGGAAGTACTGCGGCAGCGGACCCGGGCCGCAGGACTGCGAGCCGATACCGTGCAGCCCATGGTCGAGGTTGACCCACACCGTGTCGCCGGCCGTGAGGTCGGTGCGGTGCCGGGCGGCATCGAGCTGCTCGGTCGTCCAGCGCCGCGCCGTGAACCAGAACTCCGGGTCGCCCTCGACCCGGAGACCGCCGAGCTCCACCCAGCGCACGTCGGCCCGGGCACCGTTCTCCTGCGGCCGGACGTACGGCGTCTGCAGCCCGTCCACCGTCGACTGCCAGCGGCCCACCATGGACGCCGTCCCGGTGTCCGGGTACGCCTCGCCGGGACCGCCGCCGAACCACTCCACCGCGTCGGCCTCCGGCAGCCCGAAGCGCACCCCGAGCCGGGGCAGCGGCACCGTCCAGTCGCCCTCCGGCGTCACGGACACGCCCAGCCGCAGCCGCTCGCCGTCGGACGTCCAGCGGTACACCGTGTCCAGGCCCACCTCGCGGGCGGCGGGCGCCACCCGGGTGCGGACCGTCAGCGCGTCGTCGCCGGCCTCGACCGAGACCAGGCGGTGCCGCATCCGGTGCAGGCCCAGCGTGCGCCACAGCACCCCGAAACGGGTGTCGGTCTGCCATTCGGCGCCGTCGTCGTTGTCGGTCGTCGCCCGCCACACGTCCAGCCGCGGCGTCGCGTCGACCTCCACCCCGCCGATCGAGAGCAGCGCACCGGTGCGGGCGTCGAACCGGGCCGGGCCGAGCGTGATCCGGCCGCCGTCGGGGACGGGCCGGTCGGTCGCCGGGAAGGACGGCAGCGGCCGCGCCCCCACCGAGAACTGGCCCCAGGCCACCACGTGGCCCTTCGCGGCCCACGACGTGTCGTCCGCGAGCAGCGCCCGGACCGTCCACTGCCGCTCGCCGCCGCGGCCGTCCGCGGGCGGCTCCGGCAGCTTGACCTCGGCGCTCTCGCCCGGCGCGAGCGCCGGCACGGCGAGCGAGCCCGACTCGACGGTCTCGCCGTCCACCTGGCACGACCACGCGAAGGCCAGCGCGGACAGGTCGGCGAAGTCGTGCTTGTTGGTGACCCGCACGGTGCCGTTGGCGCCGTCGCCCTCGATGCGGACCGGCTCGACGACCTTCTTGTACTCGATCAGGCCCGGCGACGGCGTCCGGTCCGGGAAGACCAGCCCGTCGCACACGAAGTTGCCGTCGTGCAGTTCCTCGCCGAAGTCACCGCCGTAGGCGTAGCCCAGCTCGGCGTGCTTGACGCCGTGGTCGATCCACTCCCAGACGAAGCCGCCCTGGAGTCTGTCGTACGTCTCGAACAGCTCCTGGTAGTCGGCGAGGCCACCCGGGCCGTTGCCCATGGCGTGCGCGTACTCGCACTGGATGAACGGCAGCTCGCGGCGCTTGTGGGTGCCGCCGTCGAGCTGCCGGCCGATCTTCTCGACCTCGTCGTGGAAGGCGTACATCCGCGAGTACACGTCGGTGTCGCGGCAGTTCCAGTCGCCCTCGTAGTGCACCAGCCGCTCGGGATCGCGGCCGTGGATCCACTCGGCCATGGCGGTCAGGCCGCGTCCGGTGCCGGCCTCGTTGCCCAGCGACCAGAACACGATCGACGGGTGGTTCTTGTCCCGTTCCACCATGCGCGCGGCGCGGTCCAGCAGGGCCGGGGTCCAGCGGTCGTCGTCGACCGGGTTGTCCCGCCAGTCCTGCTCGGTGAAGCCGTGGGTCTCCAGGTCGCACTCGTCGATGACCCACAGGCCGTACTCGTCGCACAGGTCCAGGAAGGCCGGGTGCGGCGGGTAGTGCGAGGTGCGCACGGCGTTGAGGTTGTGCCGCTTCATCAGCAGCACGTCCTCGCGCATGGTCTCCAGGTCCAGGGCACGGCCCTGCTCGGGATGCCACTCGTGCCGGTTGACGCCCCTGAACAGGATCGCCTTGCCGTTGACCTTGATCAGCCCGTCCTCGAGGACGACCGTGCGGAAACCGATCCGCAGCGGCACCCGCTCCCCGTCCGTGGCCAGCACGCCGTCGTACAGCCTCGGTGTCTCCGCGGTCCACGGCTCGACGGCGACCGTGACCGGCTCGCCGGTCGCGATATCGATGTCCAGGGCGGGGACGGTCACCCGCCCGGCGACGTCGGAGTCGACGCGCAGGGTGCCCTCGCCGGTGGTGTGGTCGTAGGAGGCGTGCACGAAGAAGTCGCCGACGCCGCCCGCCGGGCGGTGCAGCAGCGTCACGTCCCGGAAGATGCCGGGCAGCCACCACTGGTCCTGGTCCTCCAGGTACGACCCGGCCGACCACTGGTGCACGCGCACCGCGAGCACGTTGCGGCCCGGCTTCAGCAGCTCGCCGACCGCGAACTCGTGCGCGAGGCGGGAGCCCTTGAACTCGCCGAGCTCCGTGCCGTTCAGCCAGACCCGGGCGCAGGACTCGACGCCGTCGAAGCGCAGCACCGCCCCACCGTCCGACGGCCAGTCGGACGGCAGGTCGAAGACGCGCAGGTGGTCACCGGTCGGGTTCTCCGTCGGGACGTACGGCGGGTCCACCGGGAAGGGGTAGAGGTGGTTGGTGTAGATCGGGGAGCCGAACGCCCCGTCGCCCTGGAGGACCCAGTGCCCGGGGACCGTGACCTCGGCCCAGTTCCCCGCGTCGTGGCCCTCTTCGGCGAACGAGTCGTCCTCGGCACCGGCCGTGGCCGAGAGCCGGAAGCGCCAGCGGCCGTTCAGCGACAGGGACCGCGCGTCCGAGGACGCGTACCAGGCGCGGGGCGGCAGGGCACCGTTGCCCGGGGAGACGTCCTCGACGTATTCGACGGAGGGGGTCGTGCGGAAAGACATCGGTCTCCTAGCTCAGCCCTTGATGCCGGTCTGTGCGATCCCCTGCACCAGCCAGCGCTGGAGGAAGAGGAAGACGAAGACCAGGGGGAGGATGGATACGGCCGTGGCCATGAAGATCAGGTGGAAGACGACGGTCTGGTTGGTCATGTAGCTGGAGAGCGCGACCTGCACCGTCCAGGAACCGGGGTCCTGGCCGATGACCAGCGGCCACAGGAAGGCGTTCCAGCCGTTGATGAAGGTGATGGTGGCCATCGCCGCGAAGAAGTTCAGCGAGTTCGGCACCACGACGCGCCAGTATGCGCCCCAGTAGCCCAGACCGTCCATGCGCGCGGCCTCCTCCAGCTCCTTGGGGAACCCCAGGAAGTACTGCCGGAACAGGAAGCAGGTGAAACCGCTGAACAGCCCCGGGATGATGAGACCCCGGTAGGTGTCCACCCAGCCGAGCGAGGAGACCAGCACGAAGCTCGGGACGAAGGTGACCGCCGTCGGGACCATCAGGGTCCCCAGGACGGCGTAGAACACCTTGTTGGCGTGCTGGTACGGGATACGGGCCAGACCGTAGCCCGCGAGGGAACACACCAGCAGGACGCCGACGGTGTGCAGGGTCGCCACGACCGCCGAGTTCCACAGGGACTGGCCGAAGGGGACCGTCTCGTCGGAGAAGAGTTCGCTGATGTTGCCCCACTGGATGTCCGTGGGGAAGAACTTCCAGTTCTCTCCGGTGATCTCGGCGTCGGTGGAGAGGGCGTTGCGGACGAGGATGTAGAAGGGGACCAGGAACAGGAACGCGGCGACGCCCGTGGCGATGTAGAGCCCGGTGGAGCTCATCACGCCGCCACCGCGCCTGACCCGGCTGGTCGTGTCCGATGCCGGCGCGGACTTCCGCACCTTGGGCGTGGTGGTGGTCACTTGGACTCGTCGCCCCTTCCGAAGCCCATGATCTTGCCCTGGAGCAGGGTCACGGCACAGATCAGCACGGTCAGGATGAGTGCCCCCGCGCTGCCGGCGCCGTAGTCCTGGCTCTCGCCGAGGGCCTTGTAGTACAGCTCGACCAGGGGCGGGCGGCCCCAGGTGGTCTTGGACAGCAGGTTGAAGAACTCGTCGAAGGCCTGGTAGGCGGCGACCAGCAGCAGCAGGATCACCGCGGTGGACGTGGCGCGCAGCTGGGGCAGGGTGATGTACCGGAAGGTCTGCCAGCCCGACTTGGCGCCGTCGATGGCGGCGGCCTCGTACAGCTCGTCCGGGATGTTCTGCAGCGCCGCGATGAACAGGATCATGTAGAAGCCGGACTGCAGCCACAGCCGGGCGGTCACGATGACCAGCCAGTACCAGGGCGGGTTGGGGTCGATCAGCCAGGCGATGTTGTCGATGCCGAACCAGCCGAGGACCGTGTTCATCAGGCCGAAGCGGACCCCGCTGAAGATGGACATCTTCCAGATAAGGGCCGCGGCGACGTAACTGACCGCGGTCGGCAGGAAGAAGACCGAACGGAAGAACGCCCGCATGAAGCGCATGCGGTTCACCAGCAGGGCCAGGCCCAGCGACAGCGCCCAGGTGGTGGGCACGATGAACGCGGCGAAGACGGTGAAGGTGCCGAGCGAGCCGACGAAGTCGTCGTTCGTCAGCATGTACGTGTAGTTGTCGAAGCCGACGAACTTGTCCGGCGTGACGGTGAAGCGGGCCTCGAAGAAGCTCAGCCAGAGGCTCCAGAGGATCGGCGCGTAGACGAAGATCGCCAGGCCGATCAGGAACGGCCCGGTGAAGAGCCAGAAGGCGAAGGTGGGGCCGCCCCGCAGGCCCCGCCGCGGCTTGGCCGGTGAGGCCTTCGCCGGAGCGGAGCCCGCGAGGTCGAGCTCGGTGGTGGTCGACATGTCGTGGTCCGTCCCGCGGCCTATCCGAACAGCTTCTTGAGCTCGCGGTTGACGGCCGTGTCGCACCGGTCGAGTGCCTTCTCCGGGTCCATGTTCTTGCGGACACAGTTGGCGAAGACGTCCTCGAAGGCGGTGCGCATGGCCTGGGTCCAGCCGATGTTGTCGAAGTGCCCGAACTCGTTGAACAGGCGGACGCCCTCAGCGGCGTTGCCCGACTTGAGCTTGGTGGCCTTCTGGGCGATCGAGGTGCGCGGCGGAATGTGGAAGCCGTAGGAGGTGGCCCAGTCCTCCTGGTAGTCCTTCTGGTCGATCCACAGCCACTTGACGTATTCCTTGGCCGCGTCGACGTCCTTGCCCTTGGCGTTGACGAACATCGACCAGCCGCCGTTGTAGACCGACGGCTTTCCGGAGTCCGTGACCTTCGGGAAGGGGAAGACCCCCCAGTCGTCGCCGAGCGCGTCCTGGATCGCCGGCATCGCCCACATGCCGCAGAACTGGATGGCGCACAGGCCCTGGTTGAACGAGGAGGGGTCCCAGGACTCGGTCGGAGCGCCGAGGAGGAGGTCGCCGCTGGTGAACAGCCGGCGCATCTTCTTCAGGCCCTCGACGACGCCGTCGGTGTGGTAGGCGATCTCGTTCTTCTCGTTGAGGTGCTGCGCCCCGGCCGACCAGATCAAGGTGTCGTTGACGCTGTGCAGGTCGTTGCCCATGTACAGGCCCTTGACCTTGCCGGTGGTGAGCTTGGCGGCGGCCTCCATGAGCTCGTCGAGCGTGGTCGGCACCTCGACCTTGGCCTTCTCCAGCATCGACTTGCGGTAGAAGAAGAACTGCGGGTCGTCGATCATGCGGACGCCGTATATCTTCCCGTCGACCGTGTGCGACGTGATGTCGGCCGGGTTGAAGTCGTCCTTGACCGGGTTGATGATGTCGCTCAGGTCCGCCACCTGGCCGCTCTTGATGAGCTGGATCTGCGGGTGGAACTCGAAGAGGTCCGGCGCGTTCTTGGTGAGCAGGGCCGAGAAGAGCTTGCTCTCGTAGTCGGCGCTGGTGATCCACTGCGTGGTCACGTCGGCGTCCTTGTACGCCTTCGCGTACCGCTTGACGGCCTGCTCGGTGCCCGCCTCGCCGTACGCGTGGAACATCTGCACCAGGTTGGTGCCCGAACCGGACCCACCGCCCCGGCCGTTGTTGCCACCACACGCGGCGAGTCCGCCGGCGGCGGCCAGACCCATCGCGGCCCGCAGTACGTTCCGGCGGTCCCAGTTCATGTTGCTCGATGCCGACATGCTGACGTCCTTGTCTCGAGTGCGGCTGCGGCTCTGCGGCTCACTGCCTGATGGCTCACGGCCCGTAGGCGCGCGCCAGGTGGCTCAAAGAGAGGTGCGGTGCGGGACGCTAGAGCTTCGGCTAAGGCTTCGGCAAGGGGTTGGACGAAGTCTGTACGAAGCGTTGTGTCCGGTTCGCCATTTCGAACGCGTGGGGGGAGCGGAGGAGTTGGTTCCCGCTACGAGGGCGGGGCGGTGGTACGGCTCCTCACGGGGGCGGTGCGTTTGCTGTTCTTCTGCCCGACGGTCTGCAGCGCGCCCTCGAGCGCGAACGTCGCCGCGCCGAGGCACACCGGGTCGGTGGGGATCGGGGAGAGGACGACCTCCGTGGCGGCCAGCGGCCGTGGCAGCGCGTGCCGGGTCACGGCCTCGCGCACCTCGTGCAGCAGCGGCTCACCCAGGGTGCGGGCGACCCAGCTGCTCAGCACGACGATCTCGGGGTTGAACAGGTTGACCAGGTCCGCGACGCCGGCGCCCAGGTAGCGGGCGGTCTCGTGGACGACCCGGCGTGCCACGGGGTCGTCCGCCGCGACCCCGCGGGCCAGGGCGTCGATGGTCGCCGTCTGGTCCTCGGCGTGCAGCAGCGCGCTGCCGGGGTCGAGTTCGCGCAGGTTCAGCATGATGCCGCGCGCGCCGACGTACGTCTCCACGCATCCGTGGTTGCCGCAGCGGCAGGGGCGTCCGTCCAGCACCATCGTGGTGTGGCCCCACTCGCCGGCGCTGTTGCTGACTCCCCGGTGCAGTCCGCCGCCCAGGACGAGACCGGCGCCCACGCCGGTGCCCAGGTTGACCACCACCGCGTTCCCGCGTCCGCGCGCGGCCCCGAACCACAGCTCGGCGACCGCGCTGGCGCGCAGCGGGTTGTCCAGGTACAGCGGGTAGGCGATGTGCTCGGTGAGCAGGTCGAGCAGCGGTACGTCGTGCCAGTCCCAGTTCGGCGCGTACTCGGAGATGCCGGTCGCGCGGTCGACCTGCCCCGGCACGCTCACCCCGACCCCCAGCACCCGGGCGCCCTCGATGCCGGCCTGCGTGACCACTGACCCGACGGCGGTGGCGACGTGGCCGACCACGTGCTCGGGCAGGCTCTCGCCGGGCCGGACGTCCTCCTCGGCGCGGGCCAGTACGTTCAGCCCGAGGTCGAACAGCTCGACATGGACGTACGTCTCGGCGATGTCGACGCCGATCAGCGCGCCGCCCGAGGTGTTGACCGCGACCAGGCCCCGGGGGCGGCCGCCGGCCGAGTCCTCGAAACCCACCTCGGTGATCATGCGCAGGTCGAGCAGCTCGCCGACGAGGGTGGCGACCGTCGCCAGGCTGAGGCCGGTGGCCGCTGCCAGCTCCTGCCGGGACGTGGGTGACTCCGCGATGATCTGGCGCAGCACCTCGTAGCGGTTCGCGGTGCGGATGTCACGTGATGTGCGCTTCACCGGGGTGCCCCATTCCTTCCCAGACCGGCCGGGCCGGGGTCGACGTCGGCACCGGCGCGGCGCAAGGCTATGGGCTGCCGGGACTTTCGACAAGGGGTTTGGAAAGGGGCTTTATAAAGTGCGCGCCTGGTGAGGGATGTTGGTGGCCCACCCTGGCCCGCTCATCATGCCTCAGTGCGGGGCCGACGGCCCCCGGTGCGTCAGTCCCACTCCTCCGCGGGAGCACCGGCGGGACCGGCCGGCGCCTCGCCCGGGCGGCTCGCTCCGGCGACCGCGGCGGACAGCTGCCGCTGCACCTGTTCGGGCAGCGTCGTGCCGCGTACGGTGCCCACCAGGTCCCGGGCCAGGTCGTGCAGTTTGGTGTTGGTGTTCTGCGAGGTCCTGACCAGCACGCTCCAGGCCGCCTCGGGGGTCAGGCTGAAGGAGGCCATCAGGATGCCGCGGGCCAGGTCGATGGTGGGCCGGGTCTGCATGGCGCGCCGCAGCTGGGTGACTTCGGCCCGCAGGTCCTGGCCGTCCTCCTGTGGCGGGGCCGTGCCGGACGGGGGCAGGGGTGCGGATGCCTCCGCGGGGCGGGAGTCGGTGAACAGTTCCCGCACGCCGGTCAGGTCGAGAACGCGGTCGACCGCGACGCCGCTGGACCGGACGGTGACCGACTTGCCCTGCCCGACGGCGCGATCGTGCAGGTCCAGCAGGGCGTCGAGGCCGGAACAGTCGCAGAACCCGATCGCGTCCAGTCGCAGGTCGAGGCCGCCGCCCGACAGGGTGAGCATGTCGTACAGCTCGGGCAGCAACCGGCGGCTTCCCAGGTCCAGTTCGCCCCACATCGTCACGGTCATCCGGTCGCCGTCCGGGGCGACGTCCATGGTCGCCATGCAGGGCGGGATCGCCGCCGGCGCACTGCCGGGCGCCGCGGGTGCGGCGCCTTCCGGGGTGTGAGACCGCGCAGAGTACGCAGACTCGGGCATGGCCCTCTTCTCCCTCGTCCGTTCGCCTTGCCTCCGCTTCCAGCGTTGCGCCTCTACCCCATGTACGTCAATCAATACATGAAACGCCGTACGTGTTTTTGGGTGCATGAATGTTCTGTCGCTAGAGTTGGGGGCATGGATGGAGTGCCCGAGCCACACACCGGATGGACGTTCCTCACCAACCATGCCCGCGTGCTGGCCGTCATCGCCGACAATCACAGTGCCCGTATCCGGGACATCGCGGCTCACTGCCGGCTCACCGAGCGAGCCGTGCAGAAGATCATCGCCGACCTGGAGCGGGACGGGTACCTCTCCCACACCCGGGAGGGGCGCACCAACACGTACCGGATCGACCCCGGCAAGGTGCTGCGCCACCCCGCCGAGGCGGGGCTGACCGTGGCGTCCCTGATGTCCCTGCTCGTCAAGGCCGAGGCCGACCGCGCCACGACCTCCGTCACCGGCGGCCACCCCCACGCCGCGACCTGACCGGCGCCCGCCCTGCCACGGACGGCGGTGCGAGCCGCCCGTGCCGGGGGCCTCGGCGATCGGCCTGACCGGCACCTTCCTCCGCCTGCGCCTGCGCGAGCACCTCCCGCACGAAGGCGTTCGCGAACTTCCCCCTCGGGTCGAGTTCCTGCGCCAGCGCCCGGAAGTCACCGAGGCGCGGGTACGACTCGCGCAGAGCGGAGGCGGGCAGCGTGAAGACCTTCCCCCAGTGCGGGCGGGCCCCGAAGGGTGCCAGCGCCGCCTCGACCCGCCGCACCACCGGCAGGACCGCCCGCGTGTCCTCGACCCAGGTGAAGTGCGCCGCGACGGTGTCCCGTCCGCAGGAAGGGCTCAGCCACTGGTCGTCGCCGGCGACCGTGCGCACCTCGCAGATCTGCAGGACGGGCGCGACGCTCTCCCGGATCGCGTCGAGCGCGTGCAGCATCTCCACGGCGTGCCCGCGCGGCAGCAGGTACTCCGACTGCAGCTCCGCCCCGCTGCTCGGCACGAACTCCGCCCGGAAGTGCGGCAGTCGCTGGTGCCACGGTCCCGGCACACCGAACTGCTCGGTGCAGTTGACCGCGGGCATGCCCGGCACCGGGTGCATCTTCTCTGTCGCGGGAGCCGCCCAGGGGAACGCGGGCAGCGGCTGGTCCGTGCGCCGCTTGAGCCACACCTGCCCGAAGCCAGGCTCGCGCCAGTCGGTGAACAGGCTGACGCTGTACCCCGTCGCCATCACCGTCTCGAACACCCCGGAGTCCAGGCCCTCCAGGGGCAGTCCGGTGAACACGTGCTGCTCGACCTCGTAGGCCGGCTCCAGGTCCAGCGTGAGCGCGGTGACGACGCCGAGCGCGCCCAGTGAGGTGACGGCCCCGCCGAACCGCTCCTCGTCCCGTCCCATGGTCACCACCGAGCCGTCGGCCGTGACCAGTTCCACCTCGCGCACGGATGCCGAGAGCGGACCGTTGAGGACGCCCGAGCCGTGCGTGCCGGTCGCGACCGACCCGGCCACCGAGATGTGCGGCAGGGACGCCATGTTGTGCAGCGCCAGCCCTCTCCCGTGCACCCGGCGGGCCAGTTCCGCGTAGCGCACACCGCCGCCCACCCGGACCGTCCGGGCCACCGTGTCGATCTCCACCTCGGGGGGCAGGTCCGCCAGCGACAGCAGGACGCCCTCGGGGCCGGGCTCGGCGATCTCGTTGAACGAGTGTCCGCTGCCCAGGACCCGTACCCGGTCGCTCCCCGCGACCAGGGCGCGCACCGCGGCCGGCGAGCCGGGCCGGTGCAGCTCCTTCGCCGCGTAGGTGACGTTGCCGGCCCAGTTGGTCACGGTCCCGTTCATCCGACGTCCTTCCCCGAGGCGGCGGGGGCAGGAAAGCCCCCGCGGGAACCTACCCCCGGTCCGTTGTCCGTTGCCGCCCCTGCCCGGCTCGACCTAGGGTGGGATACGTAGAGAGCGTTTTCTGTGCGGGTTGCGGAAACCGTTCTCAAACCCCGAGCAGGAAGGTCACCTCCTTGAGCCGGCGCCCCCAGGCACTGTTCGCCCTGGCCGCAGAGAACGTGCCGCTGGTCTTCCCGCCCGAGGTGCTGGCGCGACTGCGCGAGTCGGTCGACATCGACCCGGACCTGGTCGTCCAGGACTTCACCGACCCGCGTGCCCTCGACGCGCTCACCCGGGCCGAGGTCCTGGTGACCGGCTGGGGCTGCCCCCGGATCGACGGCACGGTGCTCGACGCCGCGCCCCGGCTGCGGGCGGTGCTGCACTCGGCCGGCTCCGTGAAGTCCTTCGCCACCCGCTCCCTGTGGGAACGTGGCATCGCCGTCTCCTCGGCGGCCGTCGCCAACGCGCTGCCGGTCGCCGAATACACCCTCGCCATGATCCTGCTCGCCGGGAAGGACGTCCTCGCCGCCCGCGACCGGATGCGCGCCACCCGCACCTCCGCTGGCTGGGGCGTCATCCCCGGCATCGGCAACCACGGCCGCCGGGTCGGCGTCATCGGCGCCTCCCGCATCGGCCGCCGCGTCCTCGAACTGCTCCGCCCCTTCGATCTGCGGCCCGTCCTCACCGACCCCTACGTCGACGAGTCCGGCGCCGCCGCGCTCGGCGTCCCCCTGCTGCCGCTGGACGAGCTGCTGCGCACGTCCGGCATCGTCACCGTGCACGCCCCCGAGACGCCCGAGACCCGCCACATGATCGGCCGCCGCGAGCTGGGGCTCATGCCCGACGGGGCGGTACTGATCAACACCGCGCGCGGTGGCCTGGTCGACCACGACGCCCTCGTGGCGGAGCTGCGCACCGGACGCCTCTCCGCCGTCCTCGACGTCACCGACCCGGAGCCGCTCCCCGCCGACTCGCCCCTCTACGACCTGCCCGGCGCCTTCGTCACCCCCCACCTCGCCGGCTCCCAGGGCAACGAGCTGGCCCGCCTCGGCCTGGCGGTCGCGCAGGAGGCGGAACGCCTGGTGACCGGCGAGGAGCCGGCGTACGCGGTCGACTGGGCGACGCTGGAGCGCGAAGCCTGACCCGTCCGGGCCGCTGAGCCCGGCCGTCGGCCCGGAGGCCCGACTCGGCCCGGATGGCGAGCCCGGTCACCACGGGGCGAAACCTGACGAACAAGACATTCTCCCGGCTCGGGGGGACCCGGTACCCGTCCCGCGCGGCCGGGGGCATACCGTGAGGAGTCGTACGTCCGAACCGGGAGGAGAGACGGGATGGGCAGCCGTACCGCGCTGGTCGAGGATCTGATGGAGCGGTTCCCGCACGTGCCGCGGGAGGCCGTCTTCAAGGAGGACCTGCTCCGCGGCGGCGTCGCCTTCGACCCGTCCGCGCTCAGCGACAACGAGGGCGGCGAGGTCAAGCCGAAGTCGTACTTCATCTTCTCCTTCGACCACGGCACCCTGCCCGAGCTGGGCGAGGCCGCGCTGCGCCGCCCACCGGAGGAGATCATCCTCACGGGCGGCCCCTACGACCTGCGCCGCACGGTCGTCTCGGTCCGGGTGAACCCCGCCTCCCCCTATCGCGTGGCCGCCAACGAGGACGGCGTGCTCGGCCTCTACCTCGACGGCAAGCGCATCTCCGACGTCGGCGTGCCGCCGATGCCCGAGTACTACCGGCACACCCTCGCCAACGGGAAGTCGGTCATGGAGGTCGCGCCGACCATCCAGTGGGGCTACCTGATCTACCTGACCGTCTTCAGGGTCTGCCAGTACTTCGGCGCCAAGGAGGAGTGCCAGTACTGCGACATCAACCACAACTGGCGCCAGCACAAGGCCGCCGGCCGTCCCTACACGGGCGTGAAGGACGTCGAGGAGGTGCTGGAGGCCCTCGAGATCATCGACCGCTACGACACCGCCAAGGCCTCCACCGCCTACACCCTCACCGGCGGCGCCATCACCAAGACGGTCTCCGGCCGCGACGAGGCCGACTTCTACGGCCACTACGCCAAGGCCATCGAGGAGCGCTTCCCCGGCCGCTGGATCGGCAAGGTCGTCGCCCAGGCCCTCCCGCGCGACGACGTCCAGCGCTTCAAGGACTACGGCGTGCAGATCTACCACCCCAACTACGAGGTGTGGGACGAGTACCTGTTCAAGATGTACTGCCCCGGCAAGGAGCGGTACGTCGGCCGCGACGAGTGGCACAAGCGCATCCTGGACTCGGCGGAGGTCTTCGGCGCGCGCAACGTCATCCCCAACTTCGTGGCGGGCGTGGAGATGGCCGAGCCCTTCGGCTTCAAGACGGTCGACGAGGCCATCGACTCCACCACCGAGGGCCTGCGCTTCTTCATGTCGCACGGCATCACGCCCCGCTTCACCACCTGGTGCCCGGAGCCCACGACGCCGCTCGGCAAGGCCAACCCGCAGGGCGCGCCCCTGGAGTACCACATCCGTCTGCTCCAGGCCTACCGGCAGACCATGGAGGACTTCGGCCTCTCCTCGCCCCCCGGCTACGGCCCGCCCGGCGCCGGCAACGCGGTCTTCTCGGTGAGCTCCTTCATGGACAGCCTCCCGGCAGACGCGCCCACCGCCGTTTGATAACGCTTCGATGACAACGCCCCCAGGGGCGACACGGCGTTGAGTCGCAGGGCGGCCGCACCCGTATGGCACTCCGAGGCCGGAGCCAGGGGGTGCGGCCGCCCTGTCGTGATATCTGAACAGGGCGCTTGTCAGTTGTGTGGGAGGCGTGAAAAGCTCTTGCACTGCCGCGAGGTTCCCCCCAACTCCAACACCGACGTGGTGAGTTGACCTCGCTCGTGGATGCAGGAGACCCATGCCCGACCTGCCGACCCCTCAGGACGCCACCGAGGCCGCGCTGTTCTCCGAGTGCTGGGACGCGGTCCTCGCGTACGCGGACCTGTGCACGTCCGGTTCCGCGGCCGCCTCACAACTCGGCCGCGAGGCGTTCGCGCACGGCATACGCGAGGCCCGTGACGCCGAGAACGGCCCGGTCCGCGGCACCGCCCGCCGCCCGGCCCGGCTGCCCCGCATACCCCTGCTGCTGACCTCCGTGCGCACCACCGCCGCTGCCTGGGAACAGGAGGGGCGGGGACACAAACTCGACCCCGACCTGCGCCTGTGGCTCAACTCGGACAAGGCCGCCCGCTACACCGGCCCGCCCCTGCAGCGCCCGCTCGCCCTGCGCGGCCTGCGCGATCTGCAGCAGCCCGACGCCGAACTGCTCTGGTTCGCCGAGGTGGAGGCGCTCCCGCTGCCCCTGGTCGCCCGCCGCCTGGGACTCGATCCGGCCGGCGTCGCCGAGGAACTCCAGCAGGTGCGCACCCTGTTCCGGGACCGCTGCCACCGCAACCACCTCGACACGCCGATGGACCCCCAGTGCCGCAGCTACGCCCGGCTGCTGGACGCCGTCACCCGCTCCTCCTCCGCCGAGACCCCCGGTGACCTGTCCCGGCACCTCGCCACCTGCGTGCAGTGCGCCGAAGCCGCCGCCTGTCTGCGCCTGCACGGCGGGGCCCTGCCCGGGGCGCTGGCCGGCGGAGTGATCGGCTGGGGCGGCCTCGCCTACCTGGAGCGGCGCCGCCGCGCCGCCGAAGTACGGCTCGGCGCCGGCCGACCCGGCTCCGCGGACAAGGCGGCCGGGGAACCGGAGGACGGCGAGCACAAGGCCCGCGTCGCCCGCAACGGCCTCCTCGTCGCCGCCGTCCTGGTCTCCGTCCTGGCGCTCGGTGTCTCCCTCATGCCCTTCGGCGGCGACGGCGCCGACCTCGGCGCGCGCGGCGGCGTCGACCGCCAGCCCGTGGCCGACAGCGCTCCGCCCCTGCCGTCCGCCCCGTCCCTGACGCCCGCGACCTCGAAGCCGGCCGCCGACCGAACCACCCGGGACACCGGGCAGCCGGAGAAGTCCGGCAAGCCGGACGACGAGAACCGCCACACCGAACCGCAGGGCACCTCCTCACCCACCGGCCGGACCGAACCCGACGAGAGCGCGGACCCCCTCTGCCGCGTCGAGTACGACCTGGTCAACCAGTGGCCCGACGGCTTCCAGGCCACCGTCACCGTCACCAGCACCCGTTCCCTCGACTCCTGGCGCGTCGCCTGGTCCTTCCGGGACGGCCAGCAGGTCGGCCAGATGTGGGACGCCTCCGTCGCCCAGGACGGCTCCCGCGTCACCGCCACGGCCGCCGACTACAACAAGAAGGTCCCCGCGGGCGGCGACCTGTCCTTCGGCTTCCTCGCCTCCTGGCGCGGCAAGAACTCCCCGCCGTACGCATTCGAGCTGAACGGCCACGCCTGCGCGAAAAACATTTGACGCACCCGCGCCGGGGCGGGATATCGTCACGTCGGTTCCGCGCACACCGCGGTTCCGTGCAGACCAAGAGCCGAGCGAAGAGGAGGTGTCGACCGATGGCTGTCATTGCGATGGGCGCTGCCCGCATCCAGTCCATGAAGTCCACCTCCATGGCCGCCGGCTGATCCGACCGACTGTCGGGCCGGGGCCGACCTCGGAAGGGTCACCCTTGTCTTCCTCCTCCGCTTCATCCGTTTCCTCCGCGCTCGCTCCCTACGGCTGGGACGAAGCCTGGGCCGAGGCGTTCGCCCCGTACGAGGCCGAAGGGCTGCTGCCCGGCCGGGTCGTGCGGGTCGACCGCGGGCAGTGCGACGTCGTCACCGCCGACGGGCCGCTGCGGGCCGACACCGCGTTCGTCACCCCGCACGACCCGCTGCGGGTGGTGTGCACGGGTGACTGGGTCGCCGTCGAACCCGGCGGGAACCCGCGCTACGTCCGCACCTGCCTGCCGCGCCGCACCGCCTTCGTCCGCTCCACCTCCTCCCAGCGTTCCGAGGGACAGATCCTCGCGGCCAACGTCGACCACGCCGTCATCGCCGTGTCCCTCGCGGCCGAACTCGACCTCGGGCGCATCGAGCGCTTCCTCGCGCTCTCCTGGGAGTCCGGGGCCCAGCCCGTCGTCGTCCTCACCAAGGCCGACCTCGTGCCGGACGCCGTGACCCTCGCACACCTCGTCCAGGACGTGGAGACGAGCGCGCCCGGCGTGCCGGTCGTGCCCGTCAGCTCCCTGGGCGGGGACGGCCTCGACGTGCTCGCCGCGATCGTCGGCGGCGGGACGTCCGTGCTGCTCGGTCAGTCCGGCGCGGGCAAGTCGACCCTCGCCAACGCCCTGCTCGGCGAGGACGTCATGGCCGTCCAGGCCACCCGCGACGTCGACGGCAAGGGCCGCCACACCACGACCACCCGCAACCTGCTCGTGCTGCCCGGCGGGGGCGTCCTGATCGACACCCCCGGGCTGCGGGGCGTCGGCCTGTGGGACGCCGAGACCGGCGTCGGGCAGGTGTTCTCCGAGATCCAGGAACTGGCCGAGCGGTGCCGCTTCCACGACTGCGCCCACGAGGCGGAGCCGGGCTGCGCGGTGCTGGCCGCCATCGACAGCGGTGACCTGCCGCACCGGCGGCTGGAGAGCTACCGCAAGCTGCTGAGGGAGAACCAGCGCATCGTCGCCAAGACCGACGCCCGCCTCCGGGCCGAGATCCGCAAGGACTGGAAGCGGAAGGGGGCGATGGGCCGCGCCGCGATGGAGGCGAAGCGGGGCGCCCACTGGCGCGCGTAGCCCTCGCGCGCCCGCTGCCGGCCCGCGCGCCCGCTGTCGCCCCGCGCGACTGCTGCCGGGCCCGCGGCGGGTGGGCCCGGTGTTCGGCTGCCGGGCCCGCACCGCACCGCGCCGTGCGTACGGCTGCCGGGCCCGCACCGGTCCTCTGCCCGATCGTGGTGTCCGATTTCCGCCAGCGGCCGGTCGGCCGCCGGCGGAGACTGGACCTGTGACGCACCAGGGAACGGACGAGGACACCAGGTACGAGGCCGTACGCAGCCGCGACGCCCGTTTCGACGGCGTGTTCTTCTTCGCCGTCGAGACGACCGGCATCTACTGCCGGCCCAGCTGTCCCGCGGTCACCCCGAAGCGGACCAACGTACGGTTCTTCGCCACGGCCGCCGCCGCGCAGGGCTCCGGCTTCCGCGCCTGCCGGCGCTGCCGCCCGGACGCCGTGCCCGGCTCCGCCGAGTGGAACGTCCGCGCGGACGTCGTCGGCCGGGCCGTGCGGCTGATCGCCGACGGCGTCGTCGACCGGGAGGGCGTCGCCGGTCTCGCCGTACGCCTCGGCTACAGCGCACGGCAGGTGCAGCGGCAGCTCACCGCCGAACTCGGCGCCGGACCGGTCGCCCTCGCCCGGGCCCAGCGGGCCCACACCGCCCGTGTCCTCCTGCAGACCACCGACCTGCCGATCACCGAGATCGCCTTCGCGTCGGGCTTCGCCAGCGTGCGGCAGTTCAACGACACGATGCGGGCGGTGTACGCGTCGACGCCGAGCGAGCTGCGCGCCGCCGCGCCGAAACACGGCCGGGGCCGCCGCACCGCCACCCCGAACGCCGGCATCCCGCTCCGGCTCGCCCACCGCGGCCCCTACCTCGCCGGACCCCTCTTCGACCTGCTGGAACACGAGGCCGTACCCGGCATCGAGGAGGTGAGCGGCCCACCCGGCACCCGTACCTACCGGCGCACCCTCCGCCTCCCGTACGGCACCGGCATCGTCGCCGTGGACGAACGCCCCGGTACCGCCCGGACGGTGCTCGGCGCCCACCCGGGCGGCTGGCTCGACGCCCGGCTGCACCTCACCGACCCGCGCGACTTGACCACCGCCGTCCAGCGGCTGCGGCGCCTGTTCGACCTCGACGCCGACCCCTACGCCGTCGACGAGCGCCTCGCGGCCGACCCGCGGCTCGCCCCCCTGGTCGCCGCCCGGCCGGGGCTCCGCTCGCCGGGCACCGCCGACCCCGAGGAACTCGCGGTGCGCGCCCTGGTCGGCCGCACGGAGGCGGAACGGCTCGTACGCCGCTACGGCAAGGCCCTGGACGCCCCCTGCGGGAGCCTCACCCACCTCTTCCCCGAGCCGGCCGTGCTGGCCGGGGCCGAGCCCGCGGGCACCCTCGGCGCGCTCACCGCCGCCCTCGCCGACCGGGCTGTACGCCTGGACCCGGGCGCCGACCGGGACGCCGCGCGGGACGCCCTGAAGGCCGTGCCCGGACTGGACTCCCGTACCGTCGCCGAGATCCGAGCCCGCGCCCTCGGCGACCCGGACGTGGCCCCGCCCGGCCTCGACGCACCCGACAGCTGGCGCCCCTGGCGCTCGTACGCACTGAACCACCTGCGCGCAGCAGGGGAGTGGGAGTCCCGATGACCTGCCCGACGTACTGGACGAGTGTGCCCGGCCCCCTCGGGCCGCTGCTCCTCACCGCCGCCCCGACCGGCGAGCTGACCTCGCTGTCGGTGCCCGGCCAGAAGGGCGGACGCGAGGTGCGGGACGACTGGCGGCGCGATCCCGGGCCCTTCCGGGAGGCACAGGAGCAGCTCGCCGCGTACTTCGCCGGGGAACTGAAGGAGTTCCGCCTGGCCTGGCGCACCGACGGCACCGCCTTCCGTGAGAAGGTCTGGGCCGCGCTGGACGACATCCCGTACGGCTCGACCACGACCTACGGCGAGATCGCCGCGCGAGTCGGAGCGCCCCGGGCCGCCGTGCGGGCGGTCGGCGGCGCGATCGGCGCGAATCCGCTGCTGGTGGTCCGCCCGTGCCACCGGGTGATCGGGGCGGACGGCGCGCTGACCGGATACGCGGGCGGCCTGGACCGCAAGGTACGGCTGCTGACCCATGAGGGAGTGCTGCCGGTCTGACGGCCGCCGGCTCAGCCCCAGACGACGGCGCCCACCCAGGCCGCCGCGATCAGCTGGCAGGTGAACAGCTCGGCCAGGATGCTGGAGCCGCCCGCGCGCATGACCGTGCGCAGGGCGGCCACCGCGTCGGCGTGACGGCCGAGGCGGAACCGTTCGAAGAGGTAGACACCGGCGAGGAATCCCGGGATCGCGCCGAGGACGGGGATCAGGACGAAACCCAGGACGGAACCGGTGCCGGCGCAGGCCAGCATGCGGCGGGTGGTGCGGTTCATGCGCAGACGGCGGGGTGGGAGCGCCCAGCGGACTGCCTGGGAGACCAGCAGCAGGGCCGTGGCCCCGACCAGCACCCACCATGTGACGGGCTGCGGGTCCTTCAGCGCCCACCACATGACCGCGGCCCACACCAGCAACGATCCCGGCATGGCGGGCAGCAGCACTCCGCACAGTCCGAGCAGGATGACCAGCCCGACCAGCAGGAGGTCCCACACTCCCATCTGACCAGACTGCCGGAACACCGGAGAACACGCAGGTCAGAAGCGCGCCAGGGGCCCAGACCCGCAGGTCAGCCGCCCGCGCCGGGCCGCGCCGGGACTTTCGTACGACCGTTCTAGGGCTCACTCGACGTGCCGTTCGCCACCCCTCGGCGGGCCGGTTTTTTCCACAAGCCCCGTTTTCATCCCGCTCGTGCGGTGGACAATCAGGGGCATGAGCCAGCAGGGGGGAAGGCCCACCGGTCACGAGGACGACTGGTGGAGGGAGTTGTACGACGACTCCACCGACGACACGGGCCCCACACCGGCGCGGGATTCCCTGGACGACCGGTTCGCGTCGGCGTCGGGGGCGGTGGGGGAGGGGGCCGAGGAGCGTACCGGTTCCCCGAACCGGTCGGCGGCGCGGCCCTTCGGGACGCAGCCGGTGGTCCCGGCGCCCCGGACCGGGGCCGACGACGTACTCGACCCACCCCGACCGGCCGGCCGGCCCCGGCAACGCGCCCCCTGGGAGCCACCCCCGGAGGGCCCGGTGAGCTTCCCGACCGCACAGCAGCCGCCGCCGCGGCCCGACCGGACAGCCGCCGACCCACCCTCGGCCGAGCGACCAGGTCACACACCCCCACCGGCCGACCCCCGCGCGTCCTCGGCGGAGGCAGCCCCGCCTGCGGTCGGCCCTCGTGCGTCCTCGGGTGAGCGGCCGGGGGAGGCGGCCCGGCCTGCGGTCGGCCCTCGTGCGTCCTCGGGTGAGCGGCCGGGGGAGGCAGCGCCGCCCACGGCCGACCCGCGAGCGTCCTCGCAGAGCCCGGAGCAGGCGCCCGTCCCGCGGGGCCCCGACGCGCGGGCGCCCCGGGTTCCGCCACCTCCCACGGACCCTCCGGCCTGGCCGCCCTCCGGGGCCCACCCGCCTGCGGGAGTCACCTCGGAGGCTCCGGCCACCGAGCCACGCCCGTCCGGGGCGAGCCCGCCCGAGCCGGGCGGAGCCGCCTCCCCCGCTCCGGCCGACCGGCCGCCCGTGCCGCCGGCCCCGCCCACCGGCCCCTCCGGCCGGGCGCCCCGGCCCGCGCCCCCCGCCGCCCCGGCGCCCGCCCCTGCGGGTCCGGCGGACCAGGCGCCCGTACCGCCTCGCCCCGCCGGGCCGCCGACCGCGGTCCCGCAGCCCCAGGACGCCCCGTCAGCACCTGCGCGCCCCGCCGAGCAGCCCTCCGCGGTCCCGCAACCCGAAGACACCCCGTCGGTACTCGAGCGCCCCGAGCCCATCCCAGGAGCCCGTGGTCACGTCGGTACGCGGCCGCCCACTTACGACGCCGAACCCACCGCTCTCCCGGCCGCCGATCCGGACCACCTCGACGATCTCGTCGCCGACACCGTGCTGGACGGGGCCCGGTACGGTGCCTGCACGCTGCGGGCCGTCTCTCTGCGGGGGGACTCGGCGCGGTACCGGGGGGAGCCCCGCAGGGATTCGCTGCTCACCGCCCGGTTCGGCGTGGGGGAACGCGCGCTGCTGCTGGTGGCGATGGCGACGGGGGCCCGGGCCACTCCGGGGGCGCACCGGGCCGCCGCCGAGGCCTGTCACTTAATCGGACGAGCCGTCGGACGCAGTCACGCCCGGCTGGTCGAGGACATAAGGGACGGCCGGCGCGGCGACCTGAAGTCCGGGCTGCACCGGCTCACCGACCGCAGCCTCGGCAAGCTCCGGGCCAGCGCCTCCGAGCAGGGCGTCGCCCCCGAGGAGTACGCGGCCAGCCTGCGCTGCCTGCTGCTGTCGGCCGACCCCCGGTGCCGCACCCGGGTGTTCTTCGGGGTCGGGCCGGGCGGACTGTTCCGGTTGCGGGAGGGCGAGTGGCAGGACATCGAGCCGCAGGTCGCCGAGGTCACGGGCGAACCCGTCCTGGGCTTCGGCTCGCCGCCCTCCGAGACCCCCGAGGGCGACCGGCTCACCATGGACCTGGGCATCCCCACCCCGCCCAGCCCTTACGAACCGGCCCCGGAGCCGCCCCGCGAGCCCTTCCGCTTCCGGACCTCCGTCGCCCGCCCGGGTGACACGCTCCTGATGTGCAGCGCCGGCCTCGCCGACCCCCTGCGCGGCGAACCCGAACTGGGCGAGTACCTCGCCGAGCGGTGGTCCCGCCCCGACCCGCCCGGACTCGCCGCGTTCCTCGCCGACTCCCAAGTGCGGGTCAAGGGTTATGCAGACGACCGTACGGCCGCCGCGGTGTGGGAGGCGTGAGCGCGAGCCGTGTGACTTGATGGAACCCGGAGGGATCCCAGGAGACCGAAGGGGCAGACGAGAACCATGGCCAAACAGAACGTCGCGGAACAGTTCGTCGACATCCTGACCCGCGCCGGGGTCAAACGCCTCTACGGAGTCGTCGGTGACAGCCTCAACCCGGTCGTCGACGCCGTCCGCCGCAACTCCGCCATCGACTGGATCCACGTGCGGCACGAGGAGACCGCCGCCTTCGCCGCCAGTGCCGAGGCGCAGATCACCGGCTCTCTCGCCGCCTGCGCCGGTTCCTGCGGCCCCGGCAACCTCCACCTCATCAACGGCCTCTACGACGCCCACCGCTCCATGGCCCCGGTCCTCGCCCTCGCCTCGCACATCCCCTCCAGCGAAATCGGCCTCGGCTACTTCCAGGAGACCCATCCCGACCGGCTGTTCGCCGAGTGCAGCCACTACAGCGAGATGATCTCCAGCCCGCAGCAGATGCCGCGGCTGCTGCAGACCGCCATCCAGAACGCCGTCGGACGCAGCGGCGTCAGCGTCGTCACGCTGCCGGGCGACATCGCCGACCGGCCCGCACCGGAGAAGGCCGCCGAGACCGCCCTCGTGACCTCCCGCCCGACGGTCCGCCCGGGCGACGCCGAGATCGAACGCCTCGTGGAGATGATCGACGAGGCCGGCAAGGTCACCCTCTTCTGCGGCAGCGGCACGGCCGGAGCGCACGCCGAAGTCATGGAGTTCGCCGGGAAGATCAAGTCCCCGGTCGGGCACGCCCTGCGCGGCAAGGAATGGATCCAGTACGACAATCCCTTCGACGTCGGCATGAGCGGGCTGCTGGGATACGGCGCCGCCTACGAGGCCACCCACGAGTGCGACCTGCTGATCCTGCTCGGCACCGACTTCCCCTACAACGCCTTCCTCCCCGACGACGTCAAGATCGCCCAGGTCGACGTCCGGCCCGAGAACCTCGGCCGCCGCTCGAAACTGGACCTCGCGGTGTGGGGGGACGTACGGGAGACGCTGCGCTGCCTGATCCCGCGCGTGCGGGAGAAGAAGAACCGGCGCTTCCTCGACCGGATGCTGAAGAAGCACGCGGACGCGCTGGAGGGGGTGGTCAAGGCGTACACCCGCAAGGTCGAGAAGCACACGCCGATCCACCCCGAGTACGTGGCGTCCGTGCTCGACGAAGTGGCCTCCGACGACGCCGTGTTCACCGTCGACACCGGCATGTGCAACGTCTGGGCCGCCCGCTACATCTCCCCCAACGGCCGTCGCCGCGTCATCGGTTCCTTCTCCCACGGCTCGATGGCCAACGCCCTGCCCATGGCGATCGGCGCGCAGTTCACCGACCGCGAACGGCAAGTCGTGTCGATGTCCGGCGACGGCGGCTTCTCCATGCTGATGGGGGACTTCCTCACGCTGGTTCAGTACGACCTCCCCGTGAAGGTCGTACTGTTCAACAACTCCTCGCTCGGCATGGTCGAGTTGGAGATGCTGGTCGCCGGTCTCCCGTCGTACGGCACCGCCAACAAGAACCCCGACTTCGCCGCCGTCGCCCGTGCCTGCGGGGCGTACGGCGTGCGCGTCGAGAAGCCCAAGGATCTCCCGGGGGCCCTGAAGGACGCGTTCAAGCACAAGGGGCCGGCCCTCGTCGACGTCGTCACCGACCCCAACGCGCTGTCCATCCCGCCCAAGATCAAGGCCGAGATGGTGACCGGGTTCGCCCTGTCGGCCTCGAAGATCGTGCTGGACGGCGGGGTCGGCCGCATGCTGCAGATGGCCCGCTCCAACCTGCGCAACGTGCCGCGGTTCTAGAAGTCCCCTCAGCTGTAAGGCGTCCACGCGCGCGCGGAGGTGTCGTACACGTAGCGGGGCAGACCCTTGATGCCGCTGGTGCGGAACGGGTGGCCGTCGTCGTCGATCCGGACCGTGCCCCGGCGGCCCTGGGAGGACCAGTCCAGCTCCAGGTACCAGCGGCAGTCGCACGCCTGGGTCCGGGCGTTGACCAGCAGCACCTCGGGGTCCCGCGCGGACACCCGGTAAGGCATGCGCACCGCCGGGATCGGCGTACCCGCGTCGCTCCCGGCGACTGCGCGGGCGATGGGGCGGTCCTTGTCCAGGTTCACGTCGAAGGAGCGCGGGGTGATCGAACCGCCGCAGCCCCGGTCCATGGCGTAGGCGTTGCCCTGCGCCGGGGCCGTCCGCCCCACGACGCGCACGCGCAGCGCCTCCAGCACGACGGCCGTGTCGGTCCGCCCCTGCACGGACAGCTGCACGAGCGTCTCGCCGCCGTGCACCGCGTTCTGCGCGGCGGCCCAGACGGCGGCGTCCTGCGGGGCCGGTGGCGGTGCCACCTGATCCGGCGGCCTGGCGACGACGTAGTCGTGACCGCAGCCGAGCTCCCAGGCGTGGGAGTCGGCCGACCAGGTGAGGGGGACGGCGGGGTCGGCCGCGCCGGCGGGCGGCGGGGTGATACGGGCCGAGGAGGAGGGGGAGGGCTTCTTCTTCTCCGGAGTCGCTGAGGGCGAGGGCGGCTCGGCGATGGGGGAGCTGTCGCTCGGGGTGGGGGATGCGCTCTCGCGGCGGGGGGCTCCCGCCCCCGCCGCACCGGACGGGACCGGGCCCGCCGACCTGGCACGGTCGTCGGCGGACGCACGCCGCCCGTCCGGCAGTGCGGCGAGGCTCCCCAGTGCCGCGAGCACCGCGCAGGCGGCCGCGAGTCCGACCGCGACGCGTCCGCGGCGGTACCAGGGGCGGCGGGGGAGCGGCGACCCAACGTAGGCAGGGCCGCCGACGCCGACCGGTGCGGCCGCCGCTACCGCCCCTCCGGCGGCGACCGCCTCTTCGCCTCCGCGTTCTTCCGCTCCGGCGGCGACCGCGTCCCCTTCGCCCTCGGGTTCTTCGGCTCTGGCGGCGACCGTGTCCTCTTGGGCTTCGGGTTCTTCGGCTCCGGCGGCGACCGTGTCCTCTTGGGCCTCGGGTTCTTCGGCTCTGGCGGCGACCGCGTCCCCTTCGCCCTCGGGTTCTTCGGCTCTGGCGTCGACCGTGTCCTCTTCGGCCCCCGGCTTCTCCGCCCTCGTGGCGACCGGGCTCTCTTCGGCCTCCGGTAACTCCGCTTTGAGGGCGGCCGTGCCGGCTTCGGCTTCCGGCTTCGCCGCTTCGGCGGTGACCGCGTTCTCCTCGGCCGCAGCCGCCGCGCTCGCCGTGCGGGGGCGCTGCCGGGCCGCCACCGCCTGCAGCCAGCGGCGGTGGAGCTCCAGACGTTCCTCCGGGGACGCCCCGCACAGGGCGGCGAAGCGCTCGACCGGGGCGAAGTCGACCGGGACCGCCTCGCCCGCGCAGTAGCGGTGCAGGGTCGAGGTGTTCATGGCCAGGCGCCGGGCCAGTGAACCGTAACTGCGGTCCGTGCGCTCCTTCAGCGTCCTCAGCAGCGCCGCGAACTCCCCGACGTCGTCGACGTCGCTCCGTGCCGACACCGTGCCCCCGTCCTCCGCGTCCGGCCGGGCCCGGAACGGCATCCCAGGCACCTCATATATCTGCACGTCAGATGGGCTGGGATGGTTCCACCGTGCCGGATCGGATGCGGGCTGTTGCGCCCTCCCGGTGGGAGCGCTGATGCTTTTGGTGTCGCACCGAGCAGACCCGGGCCGACCAGCCGGTCTCGCGGCGGCATCGACCATTCACGCATTCACCCACGGGGGACACCCATGCCCAGGCACATCCGAGCGAGCGCGCTCACCGCACTCACCGTCGCCACCCTCGCGGCGGGCACGGTCCTCACGGCACCGGCCGCAGGTGCCGCGCCGAAGGCCGCCGCACCGAAGTTCCTGTCGGCGTCCCAGCTGCCGCCGCACCCCACCTCCGCCTGGACGGCCGGCCCGGTCACCGATGGGTTCCCGGAGGGACTCGGCACCTGCGTGAGCACGGAGGGCGTGCCCTCCTACGACTACCGGCACCGGGAGTTCCGGACCGACCTGGACACCGGCGCCGTGCAGCTGACCGTCGTGGCGGACACAGCCGCCCTGGCCAAGGCCCTGGCGAAGCACTACGACGACCTGATCCGCACCTGCGCCGACCGCCTGGAGAAGAACGACCCCGACATCGAGGCCGAGGGCCGGGACTACGGTTCGCTGCCCGTCGAGGAGGGCGCCCGTGTCCGCGGCGTGCACACGGAGACGTCCGGGGGCTCCACGGACATCTCGCTGCTGTCCGTCGGACGCGACGGCAGGACGGTCACCGTCGTGCAGTGGGGCCAGATGGGCGACTTCGGCGACGCCCCCGTCGCCGCCTTCAAGAAGACGACGACCACCGCCGTCAACAAGCTGTACTGACGCGCGTCCATCGGGAGATGCGGGGCCGTCCTCCCCCCACGGGGGTGGGGAGGACGGCCCCGTACCGATTCCGGGGGCCGTCAAGACCGTCGTACTTCAGCCAACTTCACCCGAGCGCCGCGCACCCGGTGCCCTCGCCCCGGCCCTTCCCCGGGTACGCACGGATCGACAGCCGGCCATCGGCCCATCGGCCGATCTCCGGCGGTCAGGATCTGTCCGGGGACGATGACCGGCTACCCTCTTGCCCCCCTCCCCGCCCTCGCCGTACCGCTCGGCGACCCGCCGCCCGTGCCGCCCGTGCCGTTCCGGTGGCCGAACACCCGGTCGTCGACGATCCGGCATGACTGCCGCGTTCCCGATGGGGCATGGATCCCCGTGAACGTGTTCGAGCAGGAGGGGAACCGACATCGGCGCGCGGGCGGGGGCCATGGAGAGGCAGGCACGACGAGGCGGTCCCATAGCGATCGGGGGCTTCTCGGCGAAGACGGTGGAGGACAGGACCGACGATGTCACGGAACACGATCCGGCGCCGCAGTTGAGGCGCCGACTGGGGCGGGCGGACCTGCGGGCCGTTCCCGAAGCACGCAGGGCCCTGCGGGAACTGCTCGGGCAGTGGGGGAAGCACGGGCAGTCCGACGTGGCCGAACTGCTCACCAGCGAACTCGTCACCAACGCGATCGTCCACACCGACCACGACGCGGTCCTCACGGCCACCGTCGGACCCCGCGGACTGCGGGTGGAGGTGCGGGACTTCGTGGCCCGCAGACCCCGGCTGCGCGTCCCGGTCGCCGACGACGGCACGAACGGCAGGGGCCTGTTCCTGGTGCAGTCCCTCGCGGACGCGTGGGGTGTGCGGCCGCACGGCGTGGGCAAGTCCGTCTGGTTCGAGCTGGAGGCCGGCGCGGCGTGAACGCCGAAGGGCGCGGCCCGCAGGCCACGCCCCTTCGCCGCTGCGGCTCGGCTAACCGAACTGCTGCTCAAGGTCCTTGAGCTTGCGCTCCAGGGAGTCCAGACGCGGCAGAGCCATGGTGTCGTCCTCCGCGGTGAGGTCGACGGTCACCGCGTCAGCTCCTTTGCGCACCGGCTGCAGGGAGGGACGCGAGCGCACGGGCAGGGGCTCCGGCGCGGATATGGCAGGCTCCGCGGAGACCTGCGAGGAGTCGCGCTCCACCTGTACCTCCAGCTGCCGTCCGCCACCGCGGCCGAAGTGGCCGCGGTGACCGCGGCTGAGCGCCTTCAGCTGGGCCCGCTCCACACGCTGCTGGTCGCGCCGCCGCTGCCGGGTCTCGTCCTTCTTGCGCTTGTCGTCGCGCACCTCGTCGACCGCCTCGTCCAGGCTGCGCACCCCCTCCAGGAGCATCAGCGACCAGGCGCGGTAGGTCTCGCGGGGAGCCCGCAGCCAGCGCACCATGCGGATCTGCGGCAGCGGACGGGGCACCAGGCCCTGCTCCCGCAGCGCGGCCCGGCGGGTCTGCTTCAGCGCGCGGTCGAAGAGGACCGCCGCCGACAGGGACATGCCCGCGAAGAAGTGGGGGGCGCCCGCGTGGCCGATGCCCCTGGGGGCGTGCACCCAGTTGAACCAGGCCGCGGCGAAGGCGAACGTCCAGACCAGTATCCGGGAGCCGAGCGCCGCGTCACCGTGGCTGGCCTCGCGCACCGCGAGGACGGAGCAGAACATCGCCGCACCGTCCAGGCCGAACGGGACGAGGTATTGCCAGCCGCCGGACAGTCCGAGGTTCTGCTCGCCGAAACCGACCAGGCCGTGGAAGGAGAGCAGGGCGGCGACGGCCGCACAGCAGAACAGAAGGAGATAGGAGAGGGTGCCGTAGAGGGCTTCCTTGCGTCTGCGGCGTTCCTCGCTGCGCTCCCAGGAGTCGTCCGCGCTCGTGTCCTTGACCGAGGAGCGCTTGCCGCGCGCGAGCACCGCCACCGCCGCCAGCATGCCCAGGAGAAGCACGGCGCCCGGAAGCAGCCAGTTCAGCGATATGTCGGTCAGTCTCATCTGGGTGGTCCCTTGCATTGGGATAGGGCGTAACGCCCGCCATAGTGGCCCAATCCCATCGGCCCTCAGGGGGTTTCGGGGCAAGAGACCGCCAAGGAAGTGCAAGGGAATACCCAGGACGGCGATCTGCTCGAACTGTCGCTTGAGGGGCGGGAGTTGAGTTCGAGCAAGACTACCCGCACGAGTGGTTCTCCGGAAAGTTCCCGTGACACGTGGGGATGATGTGAATCGCCTGCGGGTGGGCCGGCCTGCCGGCGTGCGGAGCGACCCGGGGGCTCGGCCCCGCGGGTCCGTCAACCGGCCGTGGCCAGCAGCTTGGTGACGCGTTCCGTGTCACAGGTGCGCGGGCAGGTGGTGCAGGTGTCCTCCGGGCGCAGTGTGTAGAACATGCAGCAGCTCGCGCGGTCCCGGGTGAGCAGCGGCTCGCCGCCGGGGCCGGTCAGCTCCCGGAACGCCGCCGTGCCGGCATACGGCTTGGTCGCGCCCGGCAGGAGCAGCTCCAGTTCGCGCATCGCGCGGCGCTCCTCGGTCTCGCCGAGCAACTGGGCCACGTACCACAGCCCTTCGACGATCTCGTCGGTCGCCATGCCCCACAGCGCGCGCCCGCGGCGGCGCATCCGGGGGCCGAAGCCGGTCAGTACCGGCTCCAGGTGCTCGGCGACCGCCGACCGCACCTCCGCCCGCAGTGCCTCCTCGTCCGGGACGACCCTGGCGCCGGGCAGCGTGGCCGCCTCGTCGTCGGGCAGGCAGGCGAAGCCGGCGGGGCGGACGGCCAGGTGTCCGAGGGCACGGCCCGGGGCGGTGCGGTCGTAGGAGACATGCGTCACGGGGTAGCGGGGGACCCGGCGGTGCAGGAACCACGGCACGGTGATCAGGAGGCAGGCGGGCCATGCGTAGCGGTGCAGCCCGAAGCCGGCGACGACATCGGGGCGGGCCTGCCGGTCGTAGTCGCGCCGGATCTGGTCCACGTCCCACGCCAGGAAGCGGTCCAGGGCGGGGCCGGCGGCTGCGAGGTCGGCGGCCGCCGTCCAGCCGTCGCCGGGCGGCGTCTCGTCCGCCGCGTCCAGTTCGGTGACGGCGAGGCCCGGGAGGACATCGGCCAGACGGGCGTAGGCGCCGGAGACGGCCGAAAGGGTGGCAGGCATGTGATCACCGATCCGACGGGAGAAACGGAGTTCTTGAAGGTAAGCCTAACCTTACTCAAGGTCGCCGGAAGTTGAACGGGGATGTGAACTCGGGGCTTCGGCGCTTATGGTGCTTGACGGGCGAGTAACAACCCGCCGTAATGACCCCAAGTACCGATACGTCCGGAGGAGGACCCGTGAGGCAGGGAGCGCAGGGCTCTGCGGGCACGGGGACTCCGTGGGCGGCCGCGGCGGCATCGGCAGCGACGTCGCCGCCGGCTTCGGCAGCGACGTCAGCGGCGACCGGGAAACCGGCCGGGTCCACGCGCGTGCCGCGGCAGGCCGGGGAGGTGCGCGGGGAGCACACGCACAGTGAGCCGGCCGCGCCGGTCGCCCCGCGGGTCCGGCCCGTGGTGCAGCGGGCCTCGGTGCGCGGGCAGATCCTGGACGCGTTGCGCGCCGCGCTGGTGGCGGGGGATCTGCGGCCCGGAGAGGTGTACTCGGCGCCGGTGCTCGGCGAGCGGTTCGGGGTCTCGGCGACGCCGGTCCGGGAGGCCATGCAGCAACTGGCCCTCGAAGGCGCCGTCGAGGTCGTCCCCAACCGCGGGTTCCGGGTGGTCGAGCGGGGGGTTCGGGAACTGGCGGAACTGGCCGAGGTCCGGGCGCTGATCGAAGTCCCGGTGATGCTGCGGCTGGCCCGCACCGTTCCCGCCGAGCGCTGGGCCGAACTGCGCCCTCTCGCCGAGGCGACGGTCCGTGCGGCGTCCTCGGGCTGCCGCGCCACCTACGCGGAGTCCGACCGGGGGTTCCACCGGGCCGTGCTGTCGCTGTCGGGCAACGCGCAGCTGGTGCAGATCGCGGAGGATCTGCACCGCAGGGCGCAGTGGCCGTTGGGCGGGGACGGTCGCGGGGTGCGGGCGCGGGCCGATCTGCTGGCGGACGCACACGAGCACACGGCGTTGCTGGACGCGCTGGCCGCACGGGACCTGGATGTGGTCAGGGCGCTGGTGGGAGAGCACTTCGCGGGGGCGGGTGCCGTCGGCTGAGTGGCGGTGAGCGCGTCTTCGCCTTCTCGCCGGGGGTGGGCCGGGGTCGCTCCGGGGGTGTCCGTCCTCGGAAACGCCGAGCACCTAAGCCGTCGCAGCCGGCGGTACCGGCGGAGCCAACTGGCGGGACAGCCACGTCGGTACGCCGCCGAGCAGCCGGAACAACCGCCTCGCCTCCTCACGCAGCCGCGACGCCTCCGGCTCCGTCTCCGTGTCGGCGAGGGACACCAGCGCCGGGGCCGTGCCGACGAGATAGCCCAGCTCCTCCCTCAGCCGCAGTGACTCCGTGAATCCGTGCCGCGCCTCCGCCAACTCCCCTTCGCGCAGGGCGAGTCCGGCCAGGTGGCGCCAGGTGAACGACAGCAGCAGCGGGTCGGAGTGCGCTGTCGCGCCCGCGTGGGCCCGGCGGTACGCGGCGCGGGCGGCCTGGGGGGCGCTCGTCAGGTTCTCCGCCAGCAGGCCGCGACGGAAGTCCAGCAGCGCCCGCGTGGGAGCTCCTGGAGGGAGCAGTGCCGCCGCCCGGCCGAGTGCGGCCCGTGCCTCGTCGGCCCGGTCCCGTACCGCGAGCAGGGTCGCCGCGTAGGCCAAGTAACCGCGTTCACAAGCGGCCGCGCCCCGCTCGTCGTCGCTGTGGGCCATCGCCTCGGCCGTGCGCAGCGCGTCCTCGGCCTCCTCCCAGCCCTGCTCGGTGTACAGACACCGTTCCACCAGGAGCGACGCGCGTTGCAGCGCCGCCGCCGGTGTGGCCGGCAGGAGCAGGGCAGCCGCGTCGGACCAGCACCCGCGTGAGCGCAGCCGCCATACCGCGGTCTGGAGGGGATCGTCACCGGCGGTCGTTCCGTTACCAGACATGGCGGTATGCGCCACGTTGCCCTCCCCGAGCACGCCATCGAGCTGTTGAGTGGTGGCGGCATCTCAGCACGAATCGGCGGGCCGGGCCAAGAGGGTGGGTGAAGGATTTCACAAAGTCGTGGGATCCCGGGGTGCCCGGGGTTTGCCCCCGGGACACCCTGCGTATCAGCTCATGCGCAGTGCCAGGAAGAAGTCCAGCTTGTCCTCGAGGCGTGACAGGTCACGACTCGTCAACTGCTCGATTCGGCCGACCCGGTAGCGCAGCGTGTTGACGTGCAGGTGCAGACGGGTGGCGCAGCGGGTCCAGGAGCCGTCGCAGTCGAGGAAGGCCTCCAGGGTGGGGATCAGCTCGGCGCGGTGGCGGCGGTCGTAGTCGCGGAGGGGGTCCAGGAGGCGGGCCGTGAAGGCGCGGCGGACGTCGTCCGGGACGAAGGGCAGCAGCAGGACGTGCGAGGCCAGTTCGTGGTGGCCCGCCGCGCAGACCCGGCCCGGGCGGGCCGCGGCGACGCGCCGGGCGTGGCGGGCCTCCTCCAGCGCGCCGCGCAGACCCTCCGCCGAGTGGACCGACGCGCTGACGCCCAGCGTGAGCCGGCCGTAGTCGTCGAGGCCCGCCGTGAGGGGTTCCCGTACCGAGGCCAGAAGCGTGTCCGCGAGGACGCCCGGCTCCGGGCCGTCGTGCTCCGCCGAGACGGCGGGGAGCGGGACCAGGGCGATGGCCTCGCCACCCGTGTGGGCCACCGCGATGCGGTCGGAATGCTCCGGCCCGGCGACCGCGGGGTCGACGAGGACCTCCTCCAGCAGGGCCTGCGCCACCGGGCCGCCCTCGATCCCCTCGCCCTCCCAGTCGACGCGGGCCACGACCACCTGCCAGTGCGGCGCGGAGCCCAGGCCGGGCAGCAGTACCGGCGCGGCCACGCGCAGGCGGGCGGCGATCTCGGCGGGCGCCGCGCCCGCCTGGACCAGTTCCAGGACCTCCTGGGCCAGCCGGCGGCGGACCGTGCGGGCCGCGTCGCGGCGGTCCCGTTCGACGGCGATGAGCTGGGTGACGCCGTAGAGCAGATCCAGCCGCTCCTCGGGCCAGTCCCCGGCGTCCGCCTCCACGGCCAGCAGCCAGTCCGCGAGGACGGTCTCACGGACGTCCCGGGCGGGCTGCGGGGAACGGCCCGCGGAGCGGACCGGGAACAGTGAGTACGTCGTGGCGCCCAGGACGACGCGGTGGGGGCCGCGGCGGCCCGTCCGGGTGGCGGCCAGGTGCTCCCCGGCGAGCCGGGCGCACGCCTCGGCCGGCAGGGCGGGGCCCGTCGCCTTCGAGCCCGCGATCAGGCGGCCGGTGGGGGAGAGGACCCAGGCCCGCAGGTCCAGGTCCGTGCCGAGCAGGTCCAGGACCACGTCGGGGCCGCCGCCCGCCGGTCCCGCGGTCATCATCCGGCGGTGCCGGTCGACGACCGCCGCCAGGTCTCCGGCGCGCTCGCCGGAGACCTGCCGTACGACGTGCTCGGTGATCGTCGCGAACGCCACCGACTCGTGCACCGCGAAGAGCGGGAGTCGATGCCGGGCGCAGGCCACGACCAGGTCCTCCGGCACGTCACCGAGCTCGGCCTCGCCCGCGGCGAGGGCCGTCACGCCCGCCTGCACCAGGATCCGCACGAACGGCTCCGAGTCGTCGGCGTCCCGGCGCCAGGCCAGGCCCGTGAGCACCAGTTCGCCGCCCGCGAGGTAGCGGCTGGGGTCACGCAGGTCGGTGGTCATCACACCCCGGACGGTGCGGTCCAGCTCGTCCTCGCCGCCGAGCAGCTTGAGGCCCAGCGCGTCGGTGTCCAGCAGTGCGCGCAGCCGCATTCTCGTCGCCGCCGTTCTAGTCTCGAAATCAAGCCCTGCCCCGGCTGTGTTCCAGGTCACGCTGTCGGGTCGCGTGTTTCCACAGGGGAACGAGGAGGTTTCCACGGGCCTCCGTTCATACGAATCTACAAGATGCCTGTCCTGGCCAGCCAACTCCTTCATGGTTTCCGTGACTGACTCGCTTGGCGCAGTGCGCTGTGTACTGAGGCCACTACGCGTGAACAGCACATGAACGAGCCGGGACCGCCGCACACGGATTGGCTCAATCTGAACGCCCCACGAGAAGACGAAGAAGAGAGCCGGTCATGGACTTCCTTCGCCCCGCCAGCTGGGAGGAGGCGCTCGCCGCGAAAGCCGAGCACCCCACAGCTGTGCCGATTGCGGGTGGCACCGACGTGATGGTCGAGATCAACTTCGACCACCGCCGGCCCGAGTACCTCCTGGACCTGAACCGCGTCGGCGACCTCTCCGAGTGGGAGGTCGGCGAGGAGAGCGTGCGGCTCGGGGCCTCCGTGCCGTACACGAAGATCATGGAGAACCTGCGCGCCGAGCTGCCGGGTCTCGCCCTCGCCTCGCACACGGTCGCCTCCCCGCAGATCCGCAACCGTGGCGGTGTCGGCGGCAACCTCGGCACCGCATCCCCGGCCGGCGACGCCCACCCCGCCCTGCTCGCCGCGGGCGCCGAGGTGGAGGTGGAGTCGGTGCGCGGGAGCCGTCTCATCCCGATCGACGCGTTCTACACCGGTGTGAAGCGCAACGCGCTGGCGGCCGATGAGCTGATCCGCGCCGTGCACGTGAAGAAGGCCGACGGGCCGCAGCAGTTCTCCAAGGTGGGGACCCGGAACGCGATGGTCATCGCCGTGTGCGCCTTCGGGCTCGCGCTGCACCCCGAGACGCGGACCGTGCGGACCGGGATCGGTTCGGCCGCTCCGACTCCCGTCCGGGCCCGGGCCGCCGAGGAGTTCCTGAACGCCGCCCTGGAGGAGGGCGGCTTCTGGGACAACGGAAAGATCATCACCCCGTCGGTCGCCAAGCAGTTCGCGGACCTGTGCTCCGCCGCCTGCAACCCGATCGACGACGTCCGGGGCACCGCGAGCTACCGCCGCCACGCGGTCGGCGTCATGGCCCGCCGCACGCTGACCTGGACCTGGGAGTCCTACCGCGGCGCCCGCCGCACTACCGAGGGAGCTGCGTGATGCGCGTCAACTTCACGGTCAACGGCCGTCCGCAGGAAGCCGACGACGTGTGGGAGGGCGAGTCCCTGCTGTACGTGCTGAGGGAGCGGCTCGGGCTGCCGGGTTCGAAGAACGCCTGCGAGCAGGGCGAGTGCGGCTCGTGCACGGTCCGTCTGGACGGTGTGCCGGTGTGCGCGTGCCTGGTCGCCGCCGGGCAGGTGGAGGGCCGCGAGGTCGTCACCGTCGAGGGGCTCGCCGACTTCGCCAAGCAGCGCGCCGAGGACGGCTGCTCCTCCGGTGCCTGCGGTACGTCCCCGCAGAACGCCCAGCTGGGGGTCCCCCCGGGCGAAGCCTGGGGGAGGGAGGCCAAGGGCATCGACTCGCAGACCGGCGAGGGCACGGAGCTGTCCGCCATCCAGCAGGCGTTCATCGACGCCGGCGCCGTCCAGTGCGGCTTCTGCACGCCGGGCCTGCTGGTCGCGGCCGACGAGATGCTGGAGCGCAACCCCAACCCGAGCGACGCGGACATCCGTGAGGCGCTGTCGGGCAACCTGTGCCGCTGCACCGGCTACGAGAAGATCATGGATGCGGTCCGCCTCGCGGCCGCCCGGCAGGGAGAGGCGGTCTGATCATGGCTTCCCCCAGTGGAACCCCCACGAAGATCACCCAGGGCTCCCAGACCAAGGGCGGCATCGGCGAGTCCACGCTGCGCCCCGACGGCACCCTCAAGGTCACCGGCGAGTTCGCGTACTCGTCCGACATGTGGCACGAGGACATGCTGTGGGGGCAGATCCTCCGCTCGACCGTCGCCCACGCCGAGATCGTGTCCATCGACACGGGCGAGGCCCTGGCCATGCCGGGTGTCTACGCCGTGCTGACGTACGACGACCTGCCCACCGACGTGAAGAACTACGGGCTGGAGATCCAGGACACCCCGGTCCTCGCCCACGGCAAGGTCCGCCACCACGGCGAGCCGGTCGCCCTCGTCGCCGCCGACCACCCGGAGACCGCGCGCCGGGCCGCCGCGAAGATCAAGGTCGACTACCGCGAACTGCCCGTCATCACCGACGAGGCCTCCGCGACCGCCCCGGACGCGCTTCTCGTCCACGAGAACCGCGACGACCACCACGCCGGTCACGTCCCGCACCCCAACATCGTGCACCGCCAGCCGATCGTCCGCGGCGACGTCACGGCCGCCCGGGAGCGGGCCGACGTCATCGTCGAGGGCGAGTACACCTTCGGCATGCAGGACCAGGCCTTCCTCGGCCCCGAGTCCGGCCTCGCCGTGCCGGAGGAGGACGGTGGCGTCCACCTCTACATCGCCACCCAGTGGCTGCACAGCGACCTGCGCCAGATCGCGCCCGTGCTCGGCCTGCCCGAGGACAAGGTGCGGATGACGCTCTCCGGCGTCGGCGGCGCGTTCGGCGGCCGCGAGGACCTGTCGATGCAGATCCACGCCTGCCTGCTGGCCCTGCGCACCGGCAAGCCCGTCAAGATCGTCTACAACCGGTTCGAGTCGTTCTTCGGGCACGTCCACCGCCACCCCGCGAAGCTGTACTACGAGCACGGCGCCACCAAGGACGGCAAGCTCACCCACCTGAAATGCCGGATCGTCCTGGACGGCGGCGCCTACGCCTCCGCATCCCCGGCCGTCGTCGGCAACGCCTCCTCCCTGTCCGTCGGCCCGTACGTGGTCGAGGACGTGGACATCGAGGCCATCGCCCTCTACACCAACAACCCGCCCTGCGGCGCCATGCGCGGCTTCGGCGCGGTCCAGGCGTGCTTCGCCTATGAGGCGCAGATGGACAAGCTGGCCGCGAAGCTCGGCATGGACCCGGTGGAGTTCCGCCGGCTCAACGCCATGGAGCAGGGCACCCTCCTGCCGACCGGGCAGCCCGTCGACTCCCCGGCCCCGGTCGCCGAACTGCTGCGCCGCGTCAAGGCGATGCCGATGCCGCCGGAGCGCCAGTGGGAGTCCAGCGAGGGCGCCGACGTACGGCAGCTGCCGGGCGGCCTGTCCAACACCACGCACGGCGAAGGCGTCGTCCGCGGGGTCGGCTACGCGGTCGGCATCAAGAACGTCGGTTTCTCCGAGGGGTTCGACGACTACTCCACCGCCAAGGTCCGTATGGAGGTCGTCGCCGGTGAGCCGGTCGCCGTCGTGCACACCGCCATGGCGGAGGTCGGCCAGGGCGGCGTCACCGTCCACGCGCAGATCGCCCGCACCGAGCTGGGCGTCACCCAGGTGACCATCCACCCGGCCGACACCCAGGTGGGCAGCGCCGGTTCCACGTCGGCCTCCCGGCAGACGTACGTCACCGGCGGCGCGGTGAAGAACTCCTGCGAGCTGGTCCGCGAGAAGGTCCTGGAGATCGGGCGCCGCAAGTTCGGCTCCTACCACCCGGCCTGGGCGACGGCCGAGCTGCTCCTGGAGGGCGGCAAGGTCGTCACCGACGGCGGCGAGGTCCTGTCCGACCTGGCCGACGTGCTGGAGGGCGAGACCGTGGAGGTCGAGGCGGAGTGGCGGCACCGGCCGACCGAGCCCTTCGACCTGCGCACCGGTCAGGGCAACGGGCACGTGCAGTACTCCTTCGCCGCGCACCGCGCCGTCGTCGAGGTCGACACCGAGCTCGGCCTGGTCAAGGTCATCGAACTGGCCTGCGCCCAGGACGTCGGCAAGGCGCTCAACCCGCTGTCGGTGCTCGGCCAGATCCAGGGCGGCACCACGCAGGGCCTGGGCGTGGCGGTCATGGAGGAGATCGTCGTCGACCCGAAGACGGCGAAGGTCAAGAACCCCTCCTTCACCGACTACCTGATCCCGACCATCCTCGACACGCCGACCATCCCGGTCGACGTCCTCGAACTCGCCGACGAGCACGCCCCGTACGGGCTGCGCGGCGTCGGTGAGGCACCCACCCTGTCGTCGACCCCGGCCGTCCTCGCGGCGATCCGCGACGCGACCGGGCTCGAGCTGAACCGGACCCCGGTGAGGCCCGAGCACCTGACGGGTACCCAGCTCTCCGAGGGCTGAGCAGTCACGATCCCCTGGGGGGCTTCGGCCCCCCAGGTCCCTTGTTCGTCTCGGGCCGTCCCCCGGGTCGTGAACATCCCAACCCCCTTTGAAACTTGGGAGACGGCACCCATGACCCAGCAATCACTGGAGCCGAGGGCCACAGCCGACGACGCGGGCGAAGGCACCCGCGTCCCGGCGGGACGGTCCTGGCTGGACAGGTACTTCCACATATCCCACAGAGGGTCCACGGTCGCCCGTGAAGTGCGCGGCGGCATCACGACCTTCATGGCGATGGCGTACATCCTCCTGCTCAACCCCCTGATCCTGTCCGGCGAGGACGCGGCCGGGGCCACGCTCGCCCAGCCCGCCCTGATCACCGCGACCGCGTTCGCGGCGGCCTTCACCACCCTGCTGATGGGCTTCGTCGGCAAGGTGCCCCTGGCCCTCGCCGCCGGCCTCTCGGTCTCCGGAGTCCTCGCCTCCCAGGTCGCACCCGAGATGACCTGGCCGCAGGCTATGGGCATGTGCGTGATGTACGGCGTGGTCATCATGCTGCTGGTCGTCACCGGCCTGCGCGAGATGATCATGAACGCGATTCCGCTCGCGCTCAAGCACGGCATCACCATGGGCATCGGCCTGTTCATCGCCCTCATCGGTTTCTACAAGTCGGGCTTCGTGCACCAGGGCAAGGCCACGCCCCTCGCGCTCGGCCCGGCGGGCGAACTGTCCGGCTGGCCCGTGCTGTTGTTCGCCGGGACCCTGCTGCTGATCTTCATGCTCCAGGCCCGGAACATCCCCGGTGCCATCCTCATCGGCATCGTCAGCGGCACGGTCGTCGCGGCGATCCTGAACGCGGCGGGCGTCATCGACCCGAGGCAGTGGTCGGGCGGGGCACCCGAACTGCACGGCAGCGCGGTGTCCATGCCCGACTTCTCGCTCTTCGGGGACGTGCGGTTCGGCGGCTGGGGCGAGGTCGGCGCGATGACGGTCGGGATGATCGTCTTCACCCTGGTGCTCGCCGGGTTCTTCGACGCGATGGCGACCATCATCGGCGTCGGCACCGAGGCCGAGCTCGCCGACGACAAGGGCCGTATGCCGGGCCTGTCCAAGGCGCTGTTCATCGACGGGGCCGGCGGCGCGATCGGAGGCGTGTCCGGCGGTTCCGGCCAGACGGTGTTCATCGAGTCCGCCACCGGCGTCGGCGAAGGCGCCCGCACCGGCCTGGCATCCGTGGTGACGGGCCTGTTCTTCGCGGCCTGCCTGTTCTTCACCCCGCTCACGGCCATCGTGCCGCAGGAGGTCGCGTCCGCCGCCCTCGTCGTCATCGGCGCCATGATGCTGATGAACGCCCGGCACGTGGACTGGGCCGACCGGGCCACCGCTGTCCCGGTGTTCCTCACGGTCGTGCTGATGCCGTTCACGTACACCATCACCACCGGTGTCGCCGCGGGCGTCATCTCCTACGCCGCCATCAAGACCGCCCAGGGCAAGGGGCGTGAGATCGGCGCCTTCATGTGGATCCTCACGGCGGTGTTCCTCGTGTACTTCGCCCTCAACCCGATCGAGAGCTGGCTGGGCGTCCACTGACGCCCCGCCCCCGGCCGCAACCTCAAGGAGACCGAGACAGATGCTGGACATCGCCGAGGAGCTGAACCGGTGGGTCGAGCAGGGCCGTGACTTCGCCGTGGCCACCGTGGTGGCCGTCGGCGGCAGCGCGCCCCGGCAGCCCGGCGCCGCGCTCGCGGTGGACACCGAGGGCACGGCGATCGGCTCGGTCTCCGGCGGCTGCGTGGAGGGCGCGGTCTACGAACTGTGCGAGCAGGCGCTGCGGGACGGCGAAACCGTCCTGGAGCGCTTCGGGTACAGCGACGACGACGCCTTCGCGGTGGGCCTGACCTGCGGCGGCGTCATCGACATCCTGGTCACGCCGGTACGGGCCGCCGATCCGGTCCGCCCGGTGGTCAGGGCCGCGCTCACCGCCGCCGCACTAGGGGAGGCGGCGGCGGTGGCGCGGATCGTGTCGGGCCCGCGCGAACTGACGGGCCGGGCCCTCGTGGTCCGCCCCGACGGCTCTCGCGAGGGCGGCTTCGGCGCCCACCCGGAACTGGACCGCACGGTCGCCGCCGAGGCCGGCGCCTTCCTGGACGCCGGGCGCACGGGCACCCTGGAGATCGGCGAGCAGGGCTCTCGCTGCGGGGCGCCCCTCACGGTCCTGGTCGAGTCCTCGGTCCCCGCACCCCGCATGATCGTCTTCGGGGCGATCGACTTCGCCTCCGCCCTGGTCCGGATGGGCAAGTTCCTCGGCTACCACGTCACGGTGTGCGACGCGCGCCCCGTCTTCGCGACCCGGACGCGCTTCCCGGAGGCCGACGAGATCGTGGTCGACTGGCCCCACCGCTACCTGGAGGCCACGGAGGTCGACGCCCGCACGGTCCTGTGCGTGCTGACCCACGACGCCAAGTTCGACGTGCCCCTGCTGAAGCTCGCCCTGCGCCTGCCGGTGGCGTACGTCGGAGCCATGGGCTCCCGGCGCACCCACCTGGACCGCAACGCCCGCCTGCGTGAAGTGGGCGTCACCGAACTGGAGTTGAGTCGGCTGCGCTCGCCGATCGGCCTGGACCTCGGGGCCCGGACGCCCGAGGAGACGGCCCTGTCGATCGCGTCGGAGATCGTCGCCGGCCGGCGGGGCGGCAGCGGGGTCTCCCTGACCGGGGCGCACACGCCGATCCACCACGAGCCGGGGCCGGGAACCGTGGGGCGGATCGGGTCGGTGGCCTGAGCGGGGGCGGAGCCGGAGCCGGAACCGGAGCGGAGGGCGCCGCACCGCGGGCCGGATTGCGGTCCCGCCTGTGCAGGTTCAGGCTCGCCCGAGCAGGCGGTTCAGGGCTGCCTGAGCAACTGGTTCAGGGCTCGCCCGAACACGTACCGCGAGGAGTGCCGCACCACGCCGTCGAAGAGCGACGGCAGGAACCGGACACGGATCTCCTCCCGCCAGACCACCCGCGTACGGCCCCCCGGCCCGGGCCGCACCTCGAGTTCGGCCCACCCCAGCACCACACGGCCGCGCTTCTCCAGCCGGCACACCCCCGCCGACCCGTCCACGGGCGGCTGCCACACCGTGACCTCCATGGGGTCGTCGAAGCCCAGCGGTCCGGCGCCCGAGCGGGCCACGACGAGCGTTCCCTCGCGTGTCGGCCCGGGCGGCACGACCCTGACCACCGTCATCGGCACCGCGTCACCGTGCCGCTGCCACCGGGTGATCCGCCGCCACGCCTCGTCGAGGGGGAGCGGAGCCGTGCGTTCGAGCAGGAAGTTCGCCACGCTCCGATCGTAGGGAACCCGCGCGGCGTCAGCGGTACACCTCGCCCGGCTCCGCCGTGCCCGGCGCCGGCAACCGGGGCACCGTCACGAAGACGTAGCCGCGCTCCTTCAGGGCGCCGATGATCCCCGGCACGGCCGGCACCGTGCCGTCGTATCGCGTGTATACACGTGGTTCATAGTCGCCGAGGTGTCCCGTGACGGGTCTGACCTGGTGTTTGAGGGAGCCGTACCGCGGCACTCGCCAGCACGGCAGTCCGCGTACACCGTCGGAGGGAGGGCCGCCCGTATGACCTCGTACGCCGTCGTGATCCCCACCCTCGTGCCGGACACCCTCGCCGACTGCCTCGCCGCGCTCGCCGCCGCGACCGGGCCGCGCCCCGAGGAGATCGTCCTGGTCGACGACCGGACCGACCCCGAACCCGGGCCGCTGCGGCACCCGTTGAGCGTCCTCGGGGACCTGCGTGGACGCACCACCGTGCTGGGCGGCGGCGGTCGTGGGCCCGCCGCCGCCCGCAACACCGGGCTGCGCGCCGTGAGTACGCCGTGGACCGTGTTCCTCGACGACGACGTCCAGGTGGGTGCCCACTGGTGCGAGCAGCTGGCCGAGGACCTCGCCGGGGCGTCCCCCGACACCGCGGGCGTCCAGGGCGTCCTCGCCGTTCCGCTGCCCGGCGAACGCCGCCCCACCGACTGGGAGCGCGGCACCGCGGGCCTCGTCCGCGCCCACTGGGTCACCGCCGACATGGCCTACCGCACCGAGGCACTCAAGCGGGTCGGCGGCTTCGACGAACGCTTCCGGCGCGCCTTCCGCGAGGACGCCGACCTCGCGCTGCGCGTCCTCGACTCCGGCTGGCGCATCCGGCAGGGCCGCCGCACCACCCGCCACCCCGTACGCTCCGCCTCCCGCTGGGAGTCCGTGCGCCAGCAGCGCGGCAACGCCGACGACGCCCTCATGCGGCATCTGCACGGCCCCGACTGGTGGGACAAGGCCGTCGCACCGCGCGGCCGGATCCGCACCCACGCGGCCATCACCACCGCCGGGCTCGCCGCCTGCGCCCTCGCCGCCACCGGGCACGGCCGGGCCGCCACGGCCTGCGCGCTCGGCTGGGCGGCCGGCACGGCGGAGTTCGCCCGCGCCCGTATCGCCCCCGGACCGCGCACCCGCCACGAGGTGACGACGATGCTGGCGACCAGCGTGCTCATCCCGCCCACCGCGACCTGGCACCGGCTGGCGGGTGCCTGGCGCCACCGACACATCCCCGCCTGGCAGGAGGAGGCCACCCCGTGAGCCCGGTGAAGGCCGTGCTGTTCGACCGCGACGGCACGCTCGTCGAAGACGTCCCGGACAACGCCGACCCCGATCGGGTACGTCCCGTCGAGGGGGCACGCGAGGCGCTCGCGCTGCTGCGGCGGCGCGGCATCCGCACCGGTGTCGTCACCGACCAGCCCGGTGTCGCGGGCGGGCTGCTCACCGACGCCGACGTGCGCCGGGTCAACCACCGTGTGGACGAACTCCTCGGCCCCTTCGACGTGTTCGCCGTCTGCCCGCACGGCCCCGACGACGGCTGTCACTGCCGCAGGCCGCAGCCCGGCATGCTGCTGTGGGCGGGCGGCCGGATCTGCACCGGTCCCGCCGAACTCGCCGTCATCGGCTCCACCGCGGCGGACGCCGAGGCCGCGCGCCGGGCGGGCGCCCACGGCATCCTCGTCCCGAACGGGCACACCCGCCCCGAGGAGACCACCCGGGCCGACCACGTCGCCCCGGACCTGCTGACCGCGGCCCGGGCGCTGCTGGACGGACCACCGAAGGGCCGCGTCCTCGCCGACGAACGCCCCATCCGGCAGGCGTTCACGACCGGCCCGTGAAAGACGACGTCCTGCGCGCCGTCACCGAAGTGCCCGGCGGGCCACGGCCGTAGCGGGACGGGGCGCGTTCAGCTCCCGCACCACCGGCACATCAGCCGGAACCCGGCGAACATCGTCAGGGGCCATATCGCCGCGAACGCCCAGATCACCCCTGGCTCGGACGTGACGATCCCGGCCACCATCATCCCCGTCGACACCGCGAGCAGGACCGCCACGGTCCACACGCGGGGGCGGTAGGAAGCGGCACGGGTCAGGAGGCGGGCGGGGTCGGGGCGGCGGCTCACTCGGTGGGTGCGCAGCTTGCGGTCGAGACGACGGTCGCGGCGCAGGGCCCGTTCCATCTCATCGAGGATGCGCTGCTCATTCTCGGGAAGTCGGCCGATGGACACGCTCTCTCCTTCCGGGCGGCCGGACCGTCTCTCCTCCCGGGGGGACGTGCGGCGGGGAAGTACAGCGGGGACGTACAAGCGGGTGCCCCGTGGGGCCCTCGGGCTAACCGGGCACCGGGCGCGCCAGCGCCTCGACGAGCCGGTCCGCGCTGTCCGGGACGGTGCCCTCCCGGAACCCGTCGCGGATCTGCCGCGCAGTCACCCGGCCGCCGGTCAGGCACCAGTCCCACCAGCGGTCCAACTGCCGCACGTCCAGCCGCTCGGCGGGCACCAGCGCGGGCCAGCCGCAGGCCCGGGCCTGCGCGGTCAGTTTGGCGCCGCCCGCGACCGGGTCGACGGCCAGCACCGGCGTGCCCACCCGCAGCGCGATCACCAGCCCGTGCAGCCGGTCGGTGACGACCAGGTCCAGCCGGGCCAGCACCGACTGAAGCTGTGCGGGCGTCGCGCTCAGATGCCAGTCGTGGGTGTCCAGCCGGGTCTCCAGCTCCAGCCTGCCGCAGTCCTTGCCGGCCAGCCAGCGCGTCACCTCCTCGGCGACCTGTCCGTGCCGCCGCAGCCGCCCGTACTCGTGCTGCCCGTGCGCGAGGATCACCCCGACCACGGGCCGTGCCGGTACGTCCGGGGCGCGGGCCGCGAGGTCCTCCACCGGCTCGCTGTCCGGTCCGTCCCGCGGCAGCACCCGGTGGAAGCCGGTCACGGCCGGGCTGCCGGGGTCGATCACCGAGGTGCCGACGGCGATCCGCACGCAGTGCGCGAACCGCTGGTGCAGCTCCTCGATCTGCGGCCCGTGCAGCGGGCCGCACACGAAGACGAGGTGGGTGTAGTCCTCGGGCCACAGCCGGTCCAGATGCAACGCCTCCGGACGGAAGCGGGGACTCCAGGCGACGTCGTAGGGGATACCCGTCCCCCGCAGCACGTCCTCCACCCGGCGCAGGGCCAGCACGTCCCCGGCGGTCGCCTCCCTGTCCCGGAAGCTGAACCACCCGGTGAGCAACACCCTGCGCGGTCGCTTGCCCTGTTGTGTGTGCACATGCCCTGAGTTCCCGCCTCCCGTAAAGACATTCCGGGCATTACGGTCACCGACCGTCCTGTCACCGGGTGTGAAGGGGCGGTGCGCGGCCGTAGGGTGGACCCATGGCTCGTACGGCCGGGCAGTCACCCGCCGCGCTCACCGTCCGGCCCTCGGCGCCCGCGCTCGTGCCGCTGATCGGCGCGATGGGCTACGCCGAGGCACGGTTCGCGCACGCCGTCGAGTTGGCCCTGCCGACGGGCGCGGCACAACTCCTGGTGAACCTCGACGCCGACGCCCTGTCCTCGTCCACGCGGAAGGGCGCGGACCGGCGTACCGGGGGCGCGGCCCTGCACGGGCCGTTCTCGGAGCCGGCCCTGATCGATCCCGCGCAGCAACGGGCCGTCCTGTGGGTGGCGTTCCGCCCCGCGGGCGCCCACCCCTTCCTCGCCGCGCCGGTCTCCGCGGTCCGCGACGAGCTCGTCGGCCTCGACCGGCTCTGGGGCACGGACGGCGTGGTGCTGCGCGAGCGGCTGCTGGGGGCCGTGGCGGCCGGGGGCCCGAAGGCCGCGCTGCGGATGCTGGAAACGACCCTGCTGGAGCGGGCGCTGCGCCCCCTGGAGCCCGACCCGGCGGTCCGTCTCGCCGCCGCGCTGCTCGACCGTGGCACGCCCGTCGCCGAGGTCGCCGACCGGCTGGGCTGGACCGCCAGGCGACTGGCCCGCCGGTGCACCGCCCAGCTGGGACTCGCGCCCAAGCAGTATGCCCGGGTCCGGCGCTTCCAGCGGCTGCTGCGCCGCGTGAACGCCGGGCACGGACCGCCGGACTGGGCGGTGCTGGCTGCGGACTGCGGCTACCACGACCAGGCCCACCTGATCCACGAATTCCGCGCGCTCGCCGGGATCACCCCGACCGCTTACGTCCCGCGCTCGCCGCGCGAAACCAATCACGTCCCGCTCGGCGGGTGACGGACCGCGCCCGGGTGACCGTTTTCTGCAATCCACGCCCGCCGGCGGCGGCGATCGTGGGGACATGACGAACGCAACCGCTGAACCCGCCGTCACCCGGCTCTACGCACGGCTCGTGGTCTGCGACGGAGCCCGCGCGATCGACTTCTACCGGGACGCGCTCGGCGCCGAGGAGAGCGAACGGTACACCGGACCCGACGGCCGGATCGTGCACGCGATGCTGAGACTCGGCGGCGCGGCGATCGCGGTCAAGGACGCCGACGCCGGCGACCCGGCGCCGACGTCCCTCGGCGGCAGCCCGGTGATCATCGCGCTCGAGGTGTCCGACGCCGACGCCGTGGCCGAGTCCATGCTGCGGAGCGGGGCGACGGTGGTGCACCCCGTCGCCGACCAGCACTACGGGCAGCGCGGCGGCCGCCTCGCCGACCCGTTCGGCCATCTCTGGATGATCTCCCAGACCATCGAGGAGCTGACACCGGAACAGATCCAGCGGCGCACGGACGAGTCGTCCACATCCTGACGGGCTCCGTCAGCGCGCCTGCGCCGCCGGCTCCTGCACCTTCGCGTCCGAGTCCACCCTGCCACCCGGATGCCGCAGGGCGCACAGGAAGGCGATGCCCAGCGCGATGGCCATGCCGTAGAACACCCACTGGTTGGCCTCCGCGAAGTCCATGCGGATCGCGGACATCGCGTCCCGGGTCGCCTCCGCGGCGGGCCCGGTGCCGGTGGGCGGCTGGGCGTCGCCGTTGCCCGTGACCGACTCGGTGACGCCGCGCGCCACGCTCTCGGCCGTCCCGGCGGGCACGCCCCGGGACTCCAGGGTGCCCGTCACGTTGCCGGTCGTGACGTGCGTCAGGATCGTGCCGAAGATCGCCATGCCCACGCTGGCCGCGAAGTTGCGCACCGTCTGGGTGATGCCGGTGACCTCGCCGTAGGAGGCGCCGATGGCCCTGTTCACGGCGTCCGTCGACGCCGGGGCCAGGACGAAGCCGATACCGGCCCCGGCCAGCGCCGCGTAGAGCCACTGGTCGTGCATGGTCAGGTTGGTGAGTTCGCCCGCCCAGAGCGCGAACCCGACGGCGCCCACCACCGAGCCCAGTTTCAGGGCCGGCCTCGCGCCCTTCTTGTCGAGGATCCGGCCGCCCCACTGGGAGGCGATCGCGAAGCCCACGAAGAAGTACAGCAGGAACAGCGCCGCTTGGTTCGGCGAGGCGCTCAGCGACACCTGCGCGTAGACGGAGGCGAAGAAGAACAGCGGGACGAACGCGAGCATGGCGAAGAACAGCACCAGCGCGTCCACGCTGAACGCCTTGTCGCGGAAGACCCTCAGGTCGATCAGCGGGTGCTCCACCCCCCGTTCGTAGCGGACGAACCCGGCCAGTACCGCGAGGCCGCCGACGATGCACAGCCAGGTCGCCCAGCTGTCCCAGCCCCAGGAGAACGCCTGCTGGAAGCCGAGGACGCTCAGGCCCATGCCGATGGCGATGAGGACGGCACCCGGCACGTCCAGCGTTCCGGACCGCCGCCGGTCGGGGATGTGCGCCAGGGCCGTCAGCACCAGCGCCACGATCGCCACCGGGACGTTGACCCAGAACACGGCCCGCCAGGTCCAGTTCGTCAGCCAGCCGCCCAGGAGCGGTCCGACGGCGGTCAGCGCACCGGTGACGCCGAAGAAGAGGGCCAGGGCGCGGCCGCGCCGCTCGACCGGGAAGACGGCCACCACCACGGCCAGGGCCGCGGGGAACAGCAGGGCCGCCCCCAGACCCTGGGCGGCCCGGAAGATGATCAGCCAGGCCTGTGCGGCGCCGCCCTCCGGGACGCAGCCGCACAGCACGGACGACACGACGAACACCACTGTGCCGATGACGACGACCCGGCGCGGCCCGTACAGGTCCGCGAGCCGCCCGCCGAGCGCGAAGAACGCCGCCAGAGCCAGCAGGTAGGCGTTGACCACCCACTGCATCCCGGAGGACGACAGGCCCAGTTCGCGGACGATGTCCGGAGCCGCGATCGACACGATGGTCTGGTCGATGAAGGTCATGGCGACGGCGAACATCATCGCCGCCAGCGCCAGTGTCTGCTGTGGCGCGGTTCGGGAGGGGGACGCGGACCCGCGTCCCGGGCGCACGTTGCTCACCAGCTCAGTCTGCGCCCACGGGAAACATGCCGCATCACGGGACATCTGCCGCCTCTGGCGTCACGTCAATACCGCCGAACGGGCCTTTCGGCAACCCCTCGGTCGTGTGAGGACGGCCTCCCCGGCCGTGTGACCGTGGTCCGCCACGGATGCCGCGTCGACCGTGCAGGATGCGGGCACCAAGGAGGACAGACACAAAGACGAGGAGAGGCAGACGATGGTTCCAGCGGAAGCTGAACCCCAGAGGATCGGCATTCCGGCCGAATCCACTGCGGACGAGACCAGGGTGGCGGCCACACCGGCCACCGTGGGCAGACTCGTCGCGCTCGGGTACGAGGTGGTCGTCGAACCGGGCGCGGGAGCCTCGTCCCGCTTCTCCGACGCGGCCTACGAGGAGGCGGGGGCCCGGCTCGGCGACCCGTGGCAGGCGGAGATCGTGCTCAAGGTCAACGCCCCCTCGACCGAGGAGGCCGGCCGGCTGAGCGACGGGGCGACACTGATCGCGCTGATCAGCCCCGCCCTCAACCCGGAACTGGTCGAGGAGTTGGCGCGGCGGCCGATCACCGTGCTCGCCATGGACGCCGTGCCGCGCATCTCGCGCGCGCAGTCGCTGGACGTCCTCAGCTCGATGGCGAACATCGCCGGCTACCGGGCCGTGGTCGAGGCCGCGCACGCCTTCGGCCGGTTCTTCACCGGCCAGGTCACCGCCGCCGGCAAGGTACCGCCCGCCAAGGTCCTGGTGGCCGGGGCCGGAGTGGCCGGCCTCGCGGCCATCGGCGCCGCCCGCAGCCTCGGCGCGGTGGTCCGCGCCACCGACCCCCGGCCGGAGGTCGCCGAGCAGGTCCGCTCGCTGGGCGGGGAGTTCCTCTCCGTCTCGACCGAGCAGGAGGTGAGCACCGACGGCTACGCCAAGGCCACCTCGGACGACTACAACCGGCTCGCGGCGCAGATGTACGCCGAGCAGGCCGCCGACGTCGACATCATCATCACCACCGCGCTCATCCCGGGCCGTCCGGCGCCGAGGCTGATCACCGCCGAGGACGTCGCGCGCATGAAGCCCGGCAGCGTGATCGTCGACATGGCGGCCGCCCAGGGGGGCAACGTCGAGGGGACGGTCGCCGGGAAGGCGGTCGTCACCGACAACGACGTGACGATCATCGGCTACACCGACCTGCCCGGCCGGCTCCCCGCCCAGGCCTCGCAGTTGTACGGCACGAACATCGTCAACCTGATGAAGCTGCTCACCCCGGGCAAGGACGGCCGGCTCGTCCTCGACTTCGACGACGTGGTGCAGCGGTCCATGACCGTGGTCCGCGAGGGCGAGAAGACCTGGCCGCCGCCCCCGGTCCAGGTGTCCGCCGCCCCCGCACCGGCCGCGGCCAAGGAGCCGGAACCGGCCGCCGCCGGGACACCGGCGAAGCCCGCCCGCCCCGCCTGGTCCTCCTACGCCCTCGTCGGCGCGGGCGCGCTCGCGCTGTTCCTGGTGACGGCCTTCTCCCCGAGCGAACTCCTCGGCCACTTCACGGTGTTCGTGCTGGCGATCGTCATCGGCTTCTACGTCATCGGCAACGTGCACCACGCGCTGCACACCCCGCTGATGTCGGTCACCAACGCCATCTCCGGCATCGTCGTGGTCGGCGCGCTGCTGCAGATCGGGCAGGGCGACACCGCCGTCACCGTGCTGTCGTTCGCCGCGATCCTGCTGGCGAGCATCAACATCTTCGGCGGATTCGCCGTCACCCGCCGCATGCTCGGCATGTTCTCGAAGGGCTGATCAGGGATGACCACAGACACGGCCGCCCAGGCCGCATACGTCGTCGCCGCGCTGCTGTTCATCCTCAGCCTCGCCGGCCTCTCCCAGCACAAGACGTCCCGCTCCGGAGTCGTCTGGGGCATCGCGGGCATGGTCGTCGCCCTGGCCGCCACGGTCGGGCTCGCCTCCCGCAGCATCTCCGCGACCGGACTGGTGCTGATCGTCGTCGCCACGGCCCTCGGCGCGGGCATCGGCCTGTGGCGGGCCAGGGTCGTCGAGATGACCGGCATGCCCGAGCTCATCGCCATCATGCACAGCCTGGTCGGTCTCGCCGCCACGTTCGTCGGCTGGAACGGCTACCTCGACGTCGACGCGGAGCTGTCCGGTTCGCTGCTGGGCATCCATCACGCCGAGGTGTTCATCGGGGTGTTCATCGGCGCCGTCACCTTCACGGGTTCGGTCGTCGCGTACCTGAAGCTCTCGGCGCGCATCAACTCCCGCCCGCTCACGCTGCCCGGCAAGCACGTCCTCAACATCGGCGCGCTGGTCGCCTTCGTGGGGCTGACCATCGCGTTCGTGGCCCGCCCGAACATGGGCCTGCTCATCGCGGTCACCGTGATCGCGCTCGCCCTCGGCGCGCACCTGGTCGCCTCGATCGGCGGCGGTGACATGCCGGTGGTGGTCTCCATGCTGAACAGCTACTCCGGCTGGGCCGCCGCCGCTTCGGGCTTCCTGCTCGCCAACAACCTGCTCATCGTGACCGGCGCGCTGGTCGGCTCCTCCGGTGCCTACCTGTCGTACATCATGTGCAAGGCGATGAACCGCTCCTTCATCTCGGTGATCGCGGGCGGCTTCGGCACCCCGGCGGCAGCCGCCGACGAGGGCGAGCAGGGCGAGCACCGGGAGATCAGCGCCGAGGAGACCGCGGAACTCCTCGGCAACGCCACCTCGGTCATCATCACACCGGGTTACGGCATGGCCGTCGCGCAGGCTCAGTACCCGGTCGCCGAACTGGCGCGCAAGCTGCGCGACCGGGGCGTGGAGGTGCGGTTCGGCATCCACCCCGTCGCCGGCCGGCTGCCCGGGCACATGAACGTGCTGCTCGCCGAGGCCAACGTGCCGTACGACATCGTCCTGGAGATGGACGAGATCAACGACGACTTCGCCGCCACCTCGGTCGTCCTGGTCATCGGCGCCAACGACACGGTCAACCCGGCCGCCACCGACAACCCGTCCAGCCCCATCGCCGGCATGCCGGTGCTGCACGTCTGGGAGGCGGCGAACGTGGTCGTCTTCAAGCGGTCCATGGCCGCCGGCTACGCGGGCGTGCAGAACCCGCTGTTCTTCCGCGAGAACACCCAGATGCTGTTCGGCGACGCCCGGCAGCGTGTGGAGGACATCCTGCGCGGCCTGGACTCCCTGGACGCACCGGTCCCGGAGATGGCCGGCACGTCACGCTGAGCGCGTTGCCCCGCCGGTACTGACCGGCGGGGCACCGGCGTCCCCGAGGGTGCGGTCGGCCCGGTATCGGCGTTGACTGGTGATGAGGGCATCACGACACGCCTGGCACGCGGCGGAATGACGCAGCCGCGCCGCGTCACACCGGCATGTTGCGGAGTCGACCATGACCCATCAGCTTCGGATACGCGTGTGCGCAGTGCTGACCACCGCTCTGCTGGCCCTTTCCGGTGGTTGGGCGTACGGGGCCCCCGCGCGTGACGACATGGGCCAGGACATCGAATCGGCCGTGCAGGGAGTCGACGCCTTCTGGGGCGCCCACTGGTCCGAGTTCTTCACGGAGACGTACGTCCCGCCCACCGTCCTGGGCGAGTACGACGGCGCTTCCGCGGAGGTCCCCACCTGCGACGGCGAACCGCTGGCCGACGACAACGCCTTCTACTGCACAACGGCCGAGGACTACCTCGCCTGGGACACCGATCTCATGCGATCCGGCTACCGGTACGGGGACGCGTTCGTGTACCTGGTCGTCGCGCACGAGTGGGGTCATGCGATACAGAACCGCCTCGAGGCCGAACTCCGCACCGTGGACGCTGAATTGCAGGCGGATTGCCTGGCCGGAGCAGAGCTCGACGGCGCGGCCCGGGACGGAACGGTCGTCTTCGAGGAGGGGGACGTCGACGAGCTGCGCACGGCCCTCGTCCGCGACGCCGACAACACACCCTGGACGAAGGAAGGGGACCACGGAAGCGCCGACGAGCGGGTCGACGCCTTCGGCCTGGGGCAAGAGCTGGGCGTCGAGGGGTGCTTGCCGGACGAGGTGTCCACCGAAGGTGCGGCGGCGGCCCTCGGCCGATGAGAACGCCGAGAGGCCGGCCCGGCATCATGCCGGGCCGGCCTCTCGCGGTGCTGCGGGGTCAGTCCGTGCCGGACTCCATCGCCGCACGGTCCAGCCACGCGTCCTCCTCGGAGACCTCGCCCCGGGAGGCGATGGCCTCGGCGCCGCCCTGCGGCAGCTCGGGCATGGTGCCGATGAGGCCGGTCGCGGCGGCCTGGGAGGCGCCGATGGTGGGGCTGCCCGTGCCGATCAGGCCGATGCCGGCGTACTGCTCCAGCTTGGCGCGGGAGTCGGCGATGTCGAGGTTGCGCATGGTGAGCTGGCCGATCCGGTCCACCGGGCCGAACGCGGAGTCCTCGGTGCGCTCCATGGACAGCTTGTCCGGGTGGTAGCTGAAGGCCGGGCCCGTGGTGTCGAGGATCGAGTAGTCCTCGCCGCGCCGCAGCCGCAGCGTCACCTCACCGGTGACGGCGGCGCCGACCCAGCGCTGCAGCGACTCACGGATCATCAGCGCCTGCGGGTCCAGCCAGCGGCCCTCGTACATCAGCCGGCCGAGGCGCCGGCCCTCGGTGTGGTACTGGGCGAGGGTGTCCTCGTTGTGGATCGCGTTGACGAGACGCTCGTAGGCGGCGTGCAGCAGGGCCATGCCCGGGGCCTCGTAGATGCCGCGGCTCTTGGCCTCGATGATCCGGTTCTCGATCTGGTCCGACATGCCCAGGCCGTGCCGGCCGCCGATGGCGTTGGCCTCCATGACCAGGTCGACGGGGGAGGCGAACTCCTTGCCGTTGATCGACACCGGGCGGCCCTCGGCGAAGCCGATCGTCACGTCCTCGGCGGCGATCTCGACCGACGGGTCCCAGAACCGGACGCCCATGATCGGCTCGACCGTCTCGACGCCGGTGTCCAGGTGCTCCAGGGTCTTGGCCTCGTGCGTGGCGCCCCAGATGTTGGCGTCCGTGGAGTACGCCTTCTCCGTGCTGTCCCGGTAGGGCAGTCCGTGGGCCAGCAGCCACTCGGACATCTCCTTGCGGCCGCCGAGCTCGGTCACGAACGCCGCGTCCAGCCAGGGCTTGTAGATCCGCAGGTGCGGGTTGGCGAGCAGGCCGTAGCGGTAGAACCGCTCGATGTCGTTGCCCTTGAAGGTCGAGCCGTCGCCCCAGATCTGGACGTCGTCCTCCAGCATGGCCCGCACCAGCAGCGTGCCGGTGACGGCCCGGCCGAGCGGGGTGGTGTTGAAGTACGCCCGCCCGCCCGAGCGGATGTGGAACGCGCCGCAGGTCAGCGCGGCCAGGCCCTCCTCGACCAGCGCGGCACGGCAGTCGACCAGGCGCGCGATCTCGGCCCCGTAGGTCTTGGCACGGCCGGGCACCGAGGCGATGTCGGGCTCGTCGTACTGGCCGATGTCGGCGGTGTAGGTGCACGGGACGGCGCCCTTGTCGCGCATCCACGCGACCGCGACGGAGGTGTCGAGACCGCCCGAGAAGGCGATGCCGACGCGCTCGCCGGCGGGCAGGGAGGTGAGGACCTTGGACATAGAAAGAGTATGTCTCACTTTGCATATTCATGCAAGCCGGGTATGCGAAATCGCCGTCCCGGCTGCTCAGAGCTCAGGAACCCGCTGTCCCGGAACCCCCGAGCGCGCCGAGGATCCGCTCGGCGGCCAGCGTCGGGGTGAGCTCGCCCTCCCGGACGCGCCGCTCCAGCACCGGCGCCAGCGCCCGTACCGCCGGGTCGGCCTGGAGGCGGCCGAGGAGCTCGTCGCGGACCATGTTCCAGGTCCAGTCGACCTGCTGGTCGCGGCGCTTCGCGGTGAGGCGGCCGGTGGAGTCCAGCAGGGTGCGGTGCTGCTCCAGGCGCTCCCACAGCGTGTCCAGGCCGGTCGACTCGCGGGCACTGCAGTGCAGCACCGGCGGGGTCCAGAACGCGTCCTTGCCGTGCATCAGGCGCAGTGCGCCCGCCAGCTCCCGGGCCGCCGCCCGGGCGTCGCGCTCGTGCGGCCCGTCCGCCTTGTTGACGGCGATCACGTCGGCCAGCTCCAGGACGCCCTTCTTGATGCCCTGGAGCTGGTCGCCGGTGCGGGCGAGGGTGAGCAGCAGGAACGTGTCGACCATGTTCGCGACGGCCGTCTCGGACTGGCCGACGCCGACCGTCTCCACCAGGATCACGTCGTACCCTGCGGCCTCCATCACCACGATCGACTCGCGGGTGGCCTTGGCGACCCCGCCCAGCGTGCCCGCGGTGGGGGAGGGACGCACGAACGCCGCCGGGTCCACGGCCAGCCGCTCCATCCGGGTCTTGTCGCCCAGGATGGAGCCGCCCGTACGGCTGGAGGACGGGTCGACGGCCAGCACCGCCACCCGGTGCCCGAGCGAGGTCAGCAGCGTGCCGAACGCGTCGATGAACGTCGACTTGCCCACGCCCGGCACCCCGCTGACGCCGATCCGCCGGGCCCGGCCGCTGTGCGGCAGCAGCGCGGTCAGCAACTCCTGCGCCAGCGCCCGGTGCTGGGGCCGGGTCGACTCGACGAGGGTGATCGCGCGGGCGATGACCGCCCGCTTCCCGTCGAGCACGCCCTTCACATACGCGTCGACATCGATCACAGCTCGTGCCCGAGGCCGTCCGACAACCGCTTCACCAGGTCGTACGCCGCGTCCGGGATCACCGTCCCGGGCGGGAAGACGGCCGCCGCGCCCATCTCCAGCAGCGTCGGCACGTCCTGCGGCGGGATCACGCCGCCGACCACGATCATGATGTCCTCGCGGCCCTCCTCGGCCAGCGCCTCGCGCAGCGCCGGGACGAGGGTGAGGTGACCGGCCGCCAGCGACGAGACGCCGACGATGTGCACGTCCGCCTCGACGGCCTGCCGGGCCACCTCGGCGGGCGTCTGGAACAGCGGGCCGACGTCCACGTCGAATCCGAGGTCGGCGAAGGCCGTGGCGATCACCTTCTGGCCGCGGTCGTGACCGTCCTGGCCCATCTTCGCGACCAGGATGCGCGGGCGGCGGCCCTCGGCCTCCTCGAAGGCGGACACCAGGGTGCGGGTGCGGTCCACGCTCGGGGACTCTCCGGTTTCGTTGCGGTACACGCCGGAGATCGTACGGATCTGCCCCGCGTGCCGGCCGTACACCTTCTCCAGGGCGTCGGAGATCTCCCCGACGGTGGCCTTCGCGCGGGCCGCGTGCACGGCCAGCTCCAGCAGGTTGCCCTCGCCGCCGGCGGCCCGGGTCAGCGCGTCCAGCGCGTCCTGGCAGGCCTGCTCGTCCCGCTCCGCGCGCAGCCGCCGCAGCTTCTCGACCTGCTGCGCCCGCACGGAGGAGTTGTCGACCTTCAGGACGTCGATCTGCTCGTCGGACTCCACCCGGTACTTGTTGACGCCGATGACCGGCTGCCGGCCCGAGTCGATCCGGGCCTGTGTGCGCGCCGCGGCCTCCTCGATGCGCAGCTTCGGGATGCCCGCGTCGATGGCCTTGGCCATACCGCCCGCGGCCTCGACCTCCTCGATGTGCTGCCAGGCCCGCCGGGCCAGGTCGTACGTCAGCTTCTCCACGTACGCGCTGCCGCCCCACGGGTCGATCACGCGGGTGGTGCCGGACTCCTGCTGGAGCAGCAGCTGGGTGTTGCGGGCGATGCGCGCCGAGAAGTCCGTCGGCAGCGCGAGCGCCTCGTCGAGGGCGTTGGTGTGCAGTGACTGCGTGTGCCCCTGGGTCGCGGCCATCGCCTCGACGCAGGTGCGCGTCACGTTGTTGAACACGTCCTGCGCGGTCAGCGACCAGCCCGAGGTCTGCGAATGGGTGCGCAGCGACAGGGACTTGGCGTTCTTCGGGTCGAACTGCTTCACCAGCTTCGCCCACAGCAGGCGCGCCGCCCGCAGCTTGGCGACCTCCATGAAGAAGTTCATGCCGATCGCCCAGAAGAACGACAGCCGCGGCGCGAAGGCGTCCACGTCCAGGCCCGCTTCACGGCCCGCGCGGATGTACTCGACACCGTCCGCGAGGGTGTACGCCAGCTCCAGGTCGGCCGTCGCACCGGCCTCCTGGATGTGGTAGCCGGAGATGGAGATGGAGTTGTAGCGCGGCATCCGCTGCGAGGTGTACGCGAAGATGTCGGAGATGATCCGCATCGACGGCTTCGGCGGATAGATGTAGGTGTTGCGGACCATGAACTCCTTCAGAATGTCGTTCTGAATGGTTCCGGCCAGCTTCTCGGGCGGTACGCCCTGCTCCTCCGCCGCCACGATGTACAACGCCAGCACCGGCAGCACGGCACCGTTCATCGTCATCGACACGGTCATCTTGTCCAGCGGAATGCCGTCGAACAGCTGCCGCATGTCGTAGATGGAGTCGATCGCCACGCCCGCCATGCCGACGTCACCGGTCACCCGCGGGTGGTCGCTGTCGTAACCCCGGTGCGTGGGCAGGTCGAAGGCGACCGACAGGCCCTTCTGGCCGGCCGCGAGGTTGCGCCGGTAGAAGGCGTTGGACTCCTCGGCCGTCGAGAAGCCGGCGTACTGGCGGATCGTCCAGGGCTGGTTGACGTACATCGTCGGGTACGGGCCGCGCAGGTACGGCGCCGCTCCCGGGTATGTGTCCAGGAAGTCCAGTCCCTCCAGGTCACGGCCGGTGTACAGCGGCTTGACCGCGATGCCCTCCGGGGTCTCCCACAGCAGGTCGTCCCCGCCGGAGGCGTTCTTGACCGCCGTGCGCCACTCGTCGGCGCCGCCGTCCGAGGCCGGGGCGCCCAGCTCGATCCCGGAGAAGTCGGGGATACCCATCACGACACTCCCATGCGGTCGAGGGTGGCGGACAGCACGGCGACGGCGTCGCAGCCCGCGAAGACGTACGAGTCGACACCCGGGTACTCCCCGGGGCGGCCCGCGAGGAACACATGCCGTGCGCCGGCGTCCTTCAGCGCCCGGACGGCCGCCTCGGCCTGTTCCGCGTACAGCGCGTCGCTGGAGCACAGCACGGCCTCCGTCGCACCGCTCTCCTCGAAGGTGCCCTCCGCGACCGGCTCGATGCCGCCGGCCTGGAAGAGGTTGGAGACGAACGTGAGGCGGGCGGTGTGCGCGGCGGCAGGGCCGAGCGCGGCGAGGAAGACCCGCGGCCGGGAACCCGTCGCGGCGAGGTGGGCGTCCGAACGGGCGCGCAGCGCCTCGTACGCCTCGTCACGGCGTACGCGCGGCAGACCGCCGGAGCGCGGCTCGGGTGCGTCCGCGCGGACCACCGGCTTCTCCGCGAGGAACGGGAACTCGCTGACGCCGGTGATGGGTTCGCGCCGCTTGGCCAGCCTGCCGGTGCGTGCCCGCCAGGTCTCGGCCAGGTCCTGCGCGACGTCCCCCGACCGCAGGGCGGCCGCCATGCCGCCGAGCCGCTCGATGCGCTGGAAGAACTCCCAGCCCGCGTGGGCGAGTTCGTCCGTGAGGTGCTCCACGTACCAGGAGCCGCCCGCGGGGTCGATCACCCGCGCCAGGTGCGACTCCTCGATGAGGATCGTCGAGGTGTTGCGGGCGATCCGGCGCGCGAACGCGTCCGGCAGGCCGAGGGCGTGGTCGAAGGGCAGCACGGTGACCGCGTCGGCCCCGCCCGTCCCGGCGGCCAGGGTGGCGATCGTGGCGCGCAGCATGTTCACCCACGGGTCGCGGCGCGTCATCATCACGGGCGAGGTGACCACGTGCTGGAGCTGCGCACCCGCGCGCGGCGCCCCGCAGGCCTCGGCCACGCGGGCCCACAGCCGCCGCGCGGCCCGCAGCTTCGCGATCGTCAGGAACTGGTCGGCGGTCGCCGCGTACCGGAACTCCAGCTGGGCACAGGCCTGTTCGACATCGAGACCGGCCCCGGTCAGCTCCCGCAGATACGCCACGCCGGTGGCCAGCGAGCAGCCCAGCTCCTGGGCGGCCGAACCACCGGCCTCGTGATAGGGCAGCGCGTCCACGGTCAGCGCACGCAGCCCCGGGTACTCCCCGGCGCACAGCCGCGCGAGTTCCGCCGCCGGCGCGGTGTCGCACCGCTGACCGGTACGGGCCTCGTGCCCGAGCGGATCCACGCCCAGATTGCCGCGCGCCGCGTCCCGGGCCACTCCCCGCTCCGCGTACACCCGGAGCAACTCCCGTGCGGCGGGCTCGGCATCGCGCCCGGCGTCCAGGACGACGGGCGCCAGGTCGAGGTACACGCCGTCGAGGACCCGGCCGAGGTCCGGCACCGGGATGCCGCCTTCCCCGACCGTCAGCCAGAGCGAGGTGACGCCGTTCTCCAGGTCCCCGAGCACCGCGTCACGGTCGGCCGTGGAGTGCCGTTGCCGTACGTCCCAGCCGCCGACCGTGTTCCCCTCGGGGCGGCCGCCGCGCACAAAGGGAGCGAAACCGGGGAAGCCCGGCTCGGGCGCGGAGTCGTGGGCGGTGTAGAGAGGGCGGGTGCGCAACCCGTCCTCCAGCGCGGTGGACAGGGCTTCCTCGGCCTCGGCCCCCTCGACGTCCTTGCCCGATTTGCGCAGTACGCCCGCAACAAGGCGCTGCCACTGCTCATGGGGCACGTCAGGGAACTCGCCGGCCAGCTCAAGCCCGTCGTCAGGCAGGACCGTCATGCTCGGATGTTAGGCCACGTTAACGAACGAGCTGCAGAGGGAACGGCTGTGACCTTGCCCTCGCCCCGGTTGTGACCTCGCTCTCCCCGCCCGCGCCCGGCCCGAACGGACGGTGGGCGGCGCCCATGCTAGCGACGCGTCCGCCCTCGAGGCCCCGTGTGTGGCGAAGAAGTACCGGCCGTGATGCGGCGCAGAGCACACCCGGCGGTGGGTCATCGGCAGTGTGTGGGGTGAGCGCCTGGGTAGACGAACGACCGAAAGGTCACTGGGCAACACGAACAACAACGAAAGAGCCCCCGTATGGTCATCCCGCTTATGAAGCAGGCGGAAGATGAGCCGGGCGCGGACGAGCGGGCCACCCCGCGCTGCGGCGCGGTCTGGGCCGAAGGCGCGGCTTGCGCCGTCGAGGCGCGCCGGGCGCTGCGCGCGTTCTTGTCGCACGTACCGTGTACCGGCCGCCGCTCCGTGCCGGCCTCGCTGGCGATCGATGCCGAGCTGGTCGTCAGTGAACTGGTCACCAACGCGATCCGGCACGCACCCGGACCCTGCGGGATGATCCTCCAGCTGTCCGGGGACGGACTCGCCATCACCGTGTGGGACACCTCCGCCGAGCGGCCGGTGGTCAGGCAGCGCGACGGGCAGCGTTTCGGCGGCCACGGGATGCACGTGGTGCACACGGTCAGCGCGGAAGTCGTGGTCAGCCCCTTCGGCGACGGCAAGCAGATCACGGCCCGCCTGCGCCCGGCACGGGACGAGGAGGCCGACGCGGTGATCGACACCAACCCGGCGGCCTGAAGCCCGCGACGGTGCCGGCTCCCGGCGGGGTTCACCACCCGGTGAGCAGCAGATGGTTCAGGAGCAGTGCGAGCAGCGCCTGGGCGGCGAGCCACAGGCGGGGGCGGGGGAGGAAGGCGCACGCCGGCAGGAGCCACAGGGCGAAGGGGAGCCAGATGCGTTCCGTCTCCGCCTTGCTCATGCCGGACAGGTCGGCGACCAGCAGGGCCGCCGGCGCGGCGGCCACGAGGAAGGCGAGGCGGACACCGGCCCGGGCCCCGGTGCGGTGCCGGAGCAGCGAGGCCGCTGTCCGCCGCAGCCCCGCCACGGTCGCCGGTCCCGTGACGAGCACCACGCAGGCCAGATTGGCCCACACCCAGTAGCCGTAGGGACGGATACCGCCCGCGCCCTGAGCGTAGCGTGTGACCAGCAGGCGGTAGGCCTCCCACCAGTCGAAGCCGGCGAGCGTGAACACCGCGGGCACCACCGCCAGCCCGGCGAGCAGCGGCGCCAGTACGACCGGGTGCCGCCGGACCCCGTGGCGGCCGAGGACGAGGACGGCCCCGGCGATCAGCGCGACGAGCGTGAGGCCGTACGACAGGTAGCAGGTCAGGCCGAACAGCAGCCCGGACACGCCCGCCCACCCCGGGGAACCCCGGGTGACCGCCAGCGCCAGCAGTGCCACGGCCCAGGCCGCCACCGCCGCGAAGTACGCGTCGGCCGAGGTGCCCATCCACACGGCGGCCGGGGCCAGGACCAGGAAGGGCGCCGCACGGCGGGCGAGCGCCTCGTCGGCCAGCGCGCGGAGCGCGACCAGCACGGCCACGCACGCGGTCGCCCCTACGACGACGCACCAGGCCCCGGCCCACCCCCCGCCCCGCAAGCCGGCCCGGTCGAGCAGCACGAAGGTGAGGGTGGCGGCGGGTGGGTGCCCCGCGACGTGGGCGGGCCAGTTGTCGGGGGAGTCCAGCAGGATGTGCCCGGTGAAGCCCCGCAGCGCCGCCGGGACGTCGTGGAAGCGGTCGATGACCTGGAGGTACTCATGGCGAGTGGTGAGCCTGCGGGCGACACCCCGGTGCCAGCCGTCGACCAGGGCGAGGGACAGGATCCACACCGTGGACGTGGCCCAGGCGGACGGGAGCAGGGCACGCCATGACAGCCGGGCCGCCAGGACGGGCCCGTACGCCACGGTGGCGACCGCGATCAGGACGGCGGCCGGGGTGCCGGGGCCCGTGTGCGGGGCCCATGACGCCAGCAGTGGGGGCCAGTCGACGAACAGCGTCCGGCGGGTGTCCTGGATGTGGCGGCCGACCAGGACGGACGCCGTCACGAGCAGCGCGGCGGCCCCGACGGCGTACGCATCGCGGCGCAGGTCCCGGGACGGGGCGGTGGGCGGGGTGCGGATCACACCGGCACGCTAGGCCGCGCGGCCGGCCACGGGCCGCCGACCGGGCCCCGACGTCAGCGTTTCGTCATGGGTCGCGCACCCGTTCGCGGGGTGTTCGCGGCCTACCGTCGGCTCATGCGAGACGACCCACGCGATCCGCGGCTCCCCACGTCCCCCGCCTTCTGGCGCAGCCCCCTGCGGGGGCCCTGGCTCACCTCGGTGCTGGGCCTCGTCCTCCTGGCCGGCGTCACCGTGCTGTTCGTGACGGGACTCGTCTCGTACGCCGCCTACAACCCGGACCTGTCGCCGGTCAACGACAAGACCCCGGGCAAGGGGATCCTCGGCTTCTACCTGTTCGCCTGGCCGACGGACCCGCACTGGCTGTACCGGCTGAACCAGGGCGTCCACGTCACCCTCGGCATCACCCTGATCCCCGTCCTGCTCGCCAAGCTGTGGTCCGTCGTGCCGAGGCTGTTCGCGCTGCCGCCGGCCCGCTCGCTCGCGCACGCCCTGGAGCGGATCTCGCTGCTCCTGCTGGTCGGCGGCGGACTGTTCGAGTTCGTGACCGGCGTCCTCAACGTCCAGCTCGACTACGTGTTCCCCGGCTCGTTCTACCCCCTGCACTTCTACGGCGCCTGGGTGTTCTTCGCCGCCTTCGTGGCCCACGTCCTGCTGAAGGCCCCCACGGCACTGCGCAATCTGCGGCAGCCGGGGGAGGAGAAGAACGACCTGGTCCCACCGCGCCCCGCCGAGCCGACCGTCTCCCGGCGGGGCGCACTGTGGTTCGTCGGGAGCGGCTCGCTGCTGCTGTTCGCCACGACCGTGGGGCAGAACTTCGGCGGCCCGCTGCGGCGTACCGCCCTCCTCGCCCCGCACGGGGGCGGCGAACCCGGCACCGGCCCGAACGGCTTCCAGATCAACAAGACCGCCGCGTACGCCGGGATCGACACGGCGGAGACGGCCGGGGACGCCTGGCGGCTCGTCGTGACCGGGCGCACCGGAACGATCCGCCTCAGCCGCGCCCGTCTCGCCGAACTCCCCTTGCACAACTCGGCGCTGCCCATCGCCTGTGTGGAGGGCTGGTCCACGCCCGACCAGCGGTGGCGCGGGGTGCGGCTGCGCGACCTCGCGGCCCTCGTCGGGTACGAGGACGATCCGCCGGACGTGTTCGTCGAGTCCCTCCAGCGGCACGGTGCCTTCCGCAAGGCCGCGCTGCGCGCCAACCAGGTGGCCGACCCGCGTTCCCTGCTCGCCCTGTACGTCAACGGCGAGGAGCTGTCCCCCGACCACGGCTACCCGGCGCGGATCATCGTGCCCGCCGCGCCCGGCGTGCTGAACACCAAGTGGGTGGTCCGGATGACGTTCGGAGAACTGTGATGCGTGGACGCGCCGTGATCGGCAGCCCCCTGCAACTCCTGGTGCTCTGCTGCTCGTTCGCCCTGGCCGCCTACGCGGGAGTGCGCCTGCTCGCCGGGGACTGGTTCGCCGTGGCCCTGTGGGTCGTGGGCGTCGCACTGCTGCACGACCTCGTCCTGCTGCCGCTGTACGCGGCGGCGGACCGGGCGGTGGTGCGGGGGCTCGAAGGCCTCCGCCGCCGGGAGTGGGCGATGTACGTGCGCGTACCGGCCGCCCTCTCCGGGCTGCTGCTGCTCGTGTGGTTCCCGCTGATCAGCTCCATGGTGGAGGCGCGCTACCGGTCCGCCACCGGCCTGCCGCCGGAGGTGTTCCTCACACGCTGGCTGCTGATCACCGCCGCCCTCTTCGGCGGCTCGGCGCTGCTGCTGGCGGTGCGGCTGCTGCGACTGCGCAGGGCGGCGAAACGCCGCCCGCCGGCCGACCACTGACCGGCCCGCTCCCAGCCCCGCGCGTGCCGCAGCAGCGCGCGGGTGCCCAGCCGTGCCCAGGGGAACGGGGCGCCGGAGGTGGCGTGGGCATCGGTGATGTGGACGTCCACGCGTTCGTCGACGTCCGCGGGGGCGGTCTCGGCGATCAGCAGGCCACCGGGGCGCAGGAGGGCGGCGACCCGATCCAGCAGGGCGCGCGGGTCGCCGCCGATGCCGATGTTGCCGTCCATGAGCAGCGCGGTGTCCCAACGGCCCTCACCGGGCAGCGGCTCGAAGACGGAGCGCCGCAGCGCCTGCCCGCCGAGCCGGACGGTGTGCTCCACCGCGGCTCCGCTGACGTCGATCCCGAGGACGGTCCGGCCCCGGGCGGCCAGTTCCGCCACGAGCCGTCCGGGCCCGCACCCCACGTCCAGCACGGCCCCCTCGCACCGGTCCAGTACGTCCCGGTCGACCGCGTCGGCCCGGGCGCACCAGCGCTCCACCTCCAGCGGCAGCAGCCAGCCGTCCGGGCGGCGCAGGAACAGGGGGCCGCGGCCGGCCCGCAGGGCGGCGTCGTAGGGGTCGGCGGCGGCCCAGGCCAGGGCGGTGGCGGGCGGGGCGCTCATCGGGGACCGGCCGTCGGTGCGACCGGTCCGGCCGACGGCCCGGCATCGGACGGCCCGGCCTCGGACGGCCCGGCATCGGACGGCCCGGCCTCGGACGGCCCGGCCTCGGACGGCCCGGCATCGGACGGCCCGGCCTCGGACGGCCCGTCCGCCGTGTACCGGGCGAGCCGCGCCGCGAAGCGTCCCCGTGGGGCCAGCGCGGCGACGGCGTGGGCGTCGGAAGCGGTGTCGACGTCACGCAGGGACGGCAGGTCCCGCACCCGCAGGCCCGCCGTGACCAGCCGCTCCCGCTGGACGGCACCCGTCACCGGCGTCGACATGGGCACGCCCCGCAGCAGAGCGGGATCCGGACACGCCAGACCCAGCGCCCAGAAACCGCCGTCCTCGGCCGGGCCGAACCAGGCGTCACAGCCGGCGAAGTCCACGGTGAGCAGCTCCGGGGTCACCTGCGGGGTGTCCATGCCGATGAGCAGGGCCGGTCCGGCGCAGCGCGCGAAGGCAGCAGCCAGCCGTTCGTCCAGACCGCCCGCGCACTGCGCCACGACGTCGAAGCCGGGCGGGAGCCACGGGCCGGGGGCGCCGTCGAGCACGAGGACGCGCCGGGTGGCGGGCGTGGCGGCCACCGCGTGCAGCGTGTCCGCGAGGGCCGCTTCGGCCAGTGCGGCCGCCTGCCGGGGGGTGAAGGGCGGCGTGAGCCGCGTCTTCACCCGGCCCGGCCGCGGCTCCTTGGCGATGACGAGGAGCGTGGTCAACGGACGGTTCCCCCTTCGTGCGCTTCGTGCGCCGGGGCCTCGGCCAGCACGCGGCTCATGTCCCGTACGGCCTGCCACGTACCGCGCCAGGTGCCCGTCACCTTCGAGGCCCCGGTACGCGGCAGGTACGGCACGTCATGCTCCTCGATCCGCCATCCCGCGTCGGCCGCGCGGACCACCATCTGCAGCGGATAGCCGCTGCGCCGGTCGCTCAGGCCGAGGGCGAGCAGCGGTTCGCGGCGGGCGGCGCGCAGGGGGCCGAGGTCGCGCAGCCGCAGCCCGGTGCGGCGGCGCAGCATCCGCGCCAGGGCGAGATTGCCGGCCCGGGCGTGCGGGGGCCACGCGCCCCGGCCCTGCGGACGTCGCCGCCCGAGCACCAGGTCGGCCCGGCCGTCGCGTACTTCGCGCACGAAGGGGACCAGGAGCCCGGGGTCGAGGGAGGCGTCGCAGTCGCAGAAACACACCAGGTCGGCCGTGGCGGCCGTCAGCCCGGCGTGGCAGGCGGCGCCGAAGCCCCGCCGCGGCTCCCGCACCACGGTCGCACCGCACGCGCGGGCGACCTCGGCCGAGCCATCCGTGGAACCGTTGTCGACGACGAGTGCGCGCCAGCCCGGCGGAATCCGTTCGAGCACCCAGGGAAGGGCCTCGGCCTCGTTCAGGCAGGGCAGCACCACGTCGACGTCCGAAGGTGTCGTCGTCACGGGTTTCACCCTACGAACGCGAATCAGGCATACCGGGCCATCGGTCCTTACGAAACGCGGACGTCGGAGTCCGCGGGCGGTACTAGGGCCCCGCCGGCGGTGGCGCGGTGCCAGGCTGGAGGCATGCAGCAGCAATCGTACGAGCGCCCCGGGACCGCGGGCGGGGCGCCCAGGGTCCTGGTCGTCGACGACGACCCGACCGTCGCCGAGGTCGTCGCCGGCTATCTGGACCGCGCCGGCTACGCGGTCGACCGCGCCGACGACGGCCCGACCGCCCTCACGCGCGCCGCCGCACACCGGCCGGACCTGGTCGTGCTCGACCTGATGCTGCCCGGCATGGACGGCCTGGAGGTGTGCCGGCGGATCCGCGGCCACGGCCCCGTGCCCGTCATCATGCTCACCGCCCGCGGTGACGAGGACGACCGGATCCTGGGCCTGGAGGTCGGTGCCGACGACTACGTCACCAAACCCTTCAGCCCTCGCGAACTCGTCCTGCGCGTCGAGTCGGTGCTGCGCCGCAGCCGTCCCGCCGCCACGGGGCACCGGCTCGGGGCGGCCGGCCTGACCGTGGAACCGGCGGCCCGCCGTGCCACCAAGAACGGCACCGAACTCGCGCTCACCCTCCGCGAGTTCGACCTGCTCTCGTTCTTCCTGCGCCACCCCGGGCGGGCGTTCGGCCGCGAGGACCTGATGCGCGAGGTCTGGGGGTGGGACTTCGGTGACCTGTCGACGGTCACCGTCCACGTCCGCCGGCTGCGCGGCAAGGTCGAGGACGACCCGGCCCGGCCCCGACTGATCCAGACCGTCTGGGGCGTGGGCTACCGCTTCGAACCCGGTGAACCCGGTGAACCCGGCGCACCTGGTGAACTCAATGCACCTGCTGCACCTGCTGCACCTGCTGCACCTGCTGCACCCGCCGCACCCGGTGAGCCCGGTGGAGGAGACGACCGACCGTGAGCGCCAACCTCCTGATCGCCCTGTACGCCTTCGCCGGTGCCGCCGTGACGGGGCTGGCCGGAGCGGGCGTACTGCGCCTGATCCGCCGCCGTTCGCTGACCGTCTCCCTCGCCGTGGTGGCGGCGGTCGGCGTCGTCGCGATGCTCGCGGGCACGCTCGCCGTCGCCTGGGCGATGTTCCTGTCGGCGCACGACCTCACCGTCGTCACCACCGTCGTCGCCATGGCGGCCGTCGTCTCCCTGGCCACCGCCCTGCTGCTGGGCCGCTGGGTCGTCGCCCGCAGCCGTGAACTCGCGGTCGCCGCGCGCTCCTTCGGCGACGGCGGGAACTTCGCGGCACCCGACGGGCCCGCCACCGCCGAACTCGCCGCGGTGAGCCGCGAGCTGGCGGCCACCAGCGCCCGGCTCGCCGAGTCCCGGGAGCGCGAACGCGCCCTGGAAGCCTCCCGACGCGAGCTCGTCGCCTGGATCTCGCACGACCTGCGCACACCGCTGGCCGGTCTGCGGGCCATGTCGGAGGCACTGGAGGACGGCGTCGCCGCCGACCCGAAGCGCTACCTCCAGCAGATGCGCACCGAGGTCGAACGCCTCAACGACATGGTCGGCGACCTCTTCGAACTGTCCCGCATCCACGCCGGGGCCCTGGCGCTGACGCCCACCCGGATCTCCCTGTACGACCTCGTCGGCGACGCCCTCGCCGGTGTCGACCCCCTCGCCCGCGAGTACGGGGTGCGGCTGATGGGCGGCCGTATCGAGCCGGTGCCGGTGGAGGTGGACGGCAAGGAGATGAGCCGCGTCCTGGGCAACCTGCTGGTGAACGCCATCCGCCGGACCCCCGCCGACGGCACGGTCGCCATCGCCGCCGAACGTTCGCCCGAGGGCGTCGTCCTGTCCGTGACCGATGCCTGTGGCGGTATTCCCGAGGAGGACCTGCCGCGCGTCTTCGACACCGGCTGGCGTGGCACGCACGCACGGACGCCTCCGGCGGGGGCGGGCCTGGGCCTCGCCATCGTCCGCGGCATCGTCGAGGCCCACCAGGGCCGGACCGGCGTACGCAACATCCCCGGGGGCTGCCGCTTCGAGGTGATGCTGCCGGCCGCCGCGTCCTGAACCCGGCTGGGGTGGCTGGTGCTGCCGGCTGCCGCGTCCTGAACCGGGCCGGGGTGGCTGGTGCTGTCGGCTGCCGCGTCTTGAACCCGGCCGCTTCGAGGTGTGCTGTCGGCTGCCGCGTGCTGAACCTGGCCGCTTCGAGGTGGTGCTGCCGGCCGCCGCGTCCTGAACCCGGCCGACGCGAGGTGGTGCCGCCGGCCGCCGCCTACCGAACCCGGCCGGATCCGGCGGGGTCACCCCTCGCGCATCCCGGCTCGCGCGAACTCCGTCATGCCCTCCGCGAAGCCGACCCCGGGCTTCCACCCCAGCTCCGTCCGCACACGCGACGAGTCCGCGGTGATGTGCCGGACGTCCCCGAGCCGGTACTCACCCGTGACGACCGGCTCGGGCCCGCCGTGGGCGGCGGCCAGCGCCCGGGCCATCTCGCCGACGGTGTGCGGGTCGCCGCTGCCGGTGTTGTAGGCGGTGACCACGCCGGGAGCGGCGGCCCGCGACTCCAGCGCCACGGCGTTCGCCGCCGCCACGTCCCGCACGTGCACGAAGTCCCGGCGCTGCCGCCCGTCCTCGAACACCCGAGGGGCCTCGCCCCGCGCGAGCGCCGAGCGGAAGAAGGAGGCGACCCCGGCGTAGGGGGTGTCCCGGGGCATGCCGGGCCCGTACACGTTGTGGTAGCGCAACGACACCGCCGACCCGCCGGTGCAGCGGGCCCACGCGGCCGCCAGATGCTCCTGGGCGAGCTTGGTCGTCGCGTACACGTTCCGCGGGTCTGCCGGGGCGTCCTCGCGGACCAGCCCGGGGGCGAGGTCCGCCCCGCACTCCGGGCACACGGGCTCGAACCGGCCCGCGTCGAGATCGGCCACCGCCCGCGGCCCCGGCCGCACCGCCCCGTGCCGTTCGCACACATACCGCCCCTCGCCGTAGACCACCATCGACCCGGCGAGCACGAGGCTCCGCACCCCCGCCTCCGCCATGGCCGCGAGCAGCACGGCCGTCCCCAGGTCGTTGTGCGAGACGTAGTCCGCCGCGTCGGCGACGCCGTCGCCGAGCCCGACCTTCGCGGCCTGGTGGCACACCGCGTCCACACCGGCCAGGGCGCGGCCCACCGCCGCAGGGTCCCGCACGTCGGCCGAGGGATCCTCCCGCACGTCGAACACGATCGCCTCGTGCCCCCGCTCCCGCAGGGCGGCGACCACGTGGGACCCGATGAACCCGGCACCGCCGGTGACCAGTACGCGCATACGGGCACGCTAGGCGCACACCGGCGCCGGCTCACGGGAGCGCGGCGGTACGTCATGACTCCGTAAGACGGGAACGGTGTGCCGAACCGCAGCAAACCGGGCCCGGCGCGAGAACCTGCCCCCATGACAGCTTCCCCCGCATCCGGCGCGGCCCACCGCTTCGACGATCTGACGGCCCTTTACATCAACTGCACCCTCAAACCGTCCCCGCAGCGCAGCCACACCCAGGGCCTGATCGACAAGAGCCGGTCGATCATGGCCGCAGCCGGTGTGACCACCGAGCTCATCCGTGCCGTCGACCACGACATCGCAACCGGCGTCTACCCCGACATGACCGAGCACGGCTTCGCCACGGACGCCTGGCCGTCGCTGTACGAGAAGGTCATGGCGGCGGACATCCTGGTCCTGGCCGGGCCGATCTGGCTCGGCGACAACAGCTCCGTCACCAAGCAGGTCATCGAGCGCCTCTACGCCTGCTCCTCGCTGCTCAACCCCCAAGGGCAGTACGCCTACTACGGCCGGGTCGGCGGCTGTCTCATCACCGGCAACGAGGACGGCATCAAGCACTGCGCGATGAACGTTCTCTACAGCCTCCAGCACCTCGGCTACACGATCCCGCCCCAGGCGGACGCGGGCTGGATCGGCGCGGCCGGCCCCGGACCCTCGTACCTGGACCCGGACTCGGGCGGCCCGGAGAACGACTTCACCAACCGCAACACGAGCTTCATGACCTGGAACCTGATGCACATCGCGGCCCTGCTGAAGCGCGCCGGAGGGGTCCCCGCCCACGGCAACCGGCGCTCGGAGTGGGACGCCGGCTGCCGCCCCGGGGCGGACAACCCCGAGCACCGCTGACCGACCGGGCCGCCGCCGAAAGGTCACTACTTTGCGCGCCGATGACGCGCGCCCGGAACCGGTGGCCCCTCTTCGCCCCACCAGGGGAAGGCCACTGTACGGGTCTCAGTCCTTACGGGGCGTGAACTCGGTCTCCTTCGCCGTGATGATCCGGGCGCCCATGTTGCGCCCCATCATCTCCAAGGCCGCGGACGCCAGATGGGGATGGATGGAGGCCACGGCGTCCTTCGGCACCGTGACGTCCAGGTGGCGGATGTGCGCGTCCAGGGCGGAGTACAGGACGCACTGCTCGGTGACCTGGCCGGTCAGGACCACGTGCCCGACGTCCAGGCTCCACAGCAGGTAGGACAGGGGAGTCTCGAAGAAGACCGAGTGGCGGGCCTTCAGCACGAACAGCGAGCGGTCGTCCGGCCGGATCGGTTCGATCAGGTGGGCGTTCGGCTGGGACAGGGCGGCGTCCAGCAGCTCTCCGTGGTGCGAGCGCCACAGTCCGAAGTTGTCGTTCACGTAGATCACGGGGGCGTCGGCCTCACGGGCCCGGCCGATCAGCTCCTTCAGGACGGGCACGACCTGCTCGACGGACGGTACGAGGAGCTCGGCGTCCTCGTGGTCGTACGTGTTGATCATGTCGATCACGATCAGAGCCGATCGTGCCGGGTCCGCGCCCCGTACCCGGCCCTCGGCCGCCTCTTCGGTGCTGTCACTCATGGGAAACGGCGGGATCGCGTCGCGGAAGAGGTCGGAACATCGGATCTCCCGGTGGAGCGTGTGGTGCGGGTTGCGCGAACGCACTGCTGAGTACCCGGCGGCGCGGTGGGGCTAACAACCCGCCGACGACCCGTCCGGACGTCCTCAGCCCGTGGTGACGGCGTCGCGGTGCCCACTGGGGATCATGGGCCGCCCTGAAAGCCCCGTGCGTTCCCCTGCGGAGTCGCGGCCAGAACCTGTCCGCAAGCCCCGCTACCGTGCATCGCATGACGAACACCAAGCGGAGCGTCACCGGCACGGCACCCCTGCTCGGCGCGCGTGCCCTCAACCGGGCCACCCTCGACCGGCAGTTGCTGCTGCGACCCGCCCGGCTCTCCGTCGCGGCGGCCGTCGAGCACCTGCTCGGGCTCCAGGCGCAGAACGTCAGGCCGCCGTATTACGCCCTCGCCGCCCGGCTCGACGGGTTCGCCCCCGAGGCGTTGTCCCGGCTGATGGCCGGCCGCGAGGTTGTCCGGATCGTCACGATGCGCTCCACCATCCACACCCACACCGCGGACGACTGCCTCACCCTGCGGCCCCTGGTGCAGCCCGCCCGCGACCGGGAGCTCGTCACCTTCCGCAAGGGACTCGCCGGGGTCGACCTGGACCGGCTCGCCGCGCTCGCCCGCGACCTCGTCGAGACCGAGCCCCGCACCATGACGCAGCTGCGCGAGGCCCTGCTCCGGGAGTGGCCCGACGCCGATCCGCAGGCCCTGGCCGTCGCCGCCCGCTGCCGCCTCCCGCTGGTGCAGGTGACGCCCCGCGGGCTGTGGGAGCGCAGCGGGCAGGTTCGTCTCACCACCGCCGAGCACTGGCTCGGCCGGCCCGCGCAACCGGCCCCCGCGCCCGACGCGGTCGTCCTGCGCTATCTCGCCGCCTTCGGCCCGGCCTCGGTGAAGGACATGCAGGCCTGGGCCGGCATGACCCGCCTGCGCGACGCCTTCGAACGTCTCCGGCCGCGGCTCGTGACCTTCCGGGACGAAGCCGGCGTCGAGCTCTTCGACCTCCCCGACGCCCCTCGCCCCGACCCGGACACCCCTGCGCCGCCGCGTTTCCTGCCCGAGTTCGACAACCTGCTGCTCTCGCACGCCGACCGCGGCCGCGTCGTCCCGCCCGAGTACCGGGGCCGCTCGTGGAAGGGCAACATGGCCTACCGCACGCTCCTCGTCGACGGCTTCCTCGCGGGGCTGTGGCGGCTGGAGGAGGACGCGCTCGTGATCGAGCCCTTCGACCGCCTCACCCGCACGCAGCAGGACGAGGTCACCGCCGAGGGGGAGCGGATGCTGCACGTCATGCACCCGGGGTCGTCGCGCGACGTCCGATTCGGCGTGGTACGGACCTGACGCGCCTCGCGACATGGAAAGGGGGCGTTGCGGGCCGCTCGTGGAGGCCCGCAACGCCCCCTGGTCATTCACCTGAGGGGTACTCAGGAGTCAGCGTGTGGTCACGATTTGACCTGCGTCGTGACCAGGTTGGAGAAGGTGGTCAGCCGGGTGTAGACACCCGGGTAACCGGCCTGGGCGCAGCCCTCGCCCCAGGAAGTGATGCCTGCCAGGACGCCCCCGATGAGCAGGGGGCCGCCGCTGTCGCCCTGGCAGGTGTCCACGCCGCCGGAGGTGTATCCGGCGCACACCATGTCGCTCTTCACGTAGTCGGAGCCGTAGGAGCTACCGCAGCTGGAGTCGGACACGGTCGGTACGGTCGCGGTGCGCAGCTGGTTGGAGGAGCTGCCGTTCGAGGCGGTGGTGCCCCAGCCGAGGATGCGGGCGGTGGTGCCGGCCGCGTACACCGAGGTCTGGGAGGCGGAGACGTACTTCGCCGGGGTGTACGGCATGGACGTCGACAGCGTCAGCACGGCCACGTCGTCACCGTTGCTGACGTCGGTGTAGCTCGGGTGGATCCATATCTTGCTGACTCTGCTGACCGTGCCGTTGGTGCCGTTGAGGTAGGTGCGGCCTCCCACGACGCGCACGCTGCCGGTGGTCTCGCCGGCCATGCAGTGCGCGGCGGTGACGACCTTCGTGGGCGAGACCAGCGTGCCGCCGCAGAACTGGTTCTGCGAGGCGTCCGTGATCTGCATGACGAACGGGTACGCGGACGTCGTGGTCGTGGTGCCCCCGACGATCGGCTGGGGCGCGGCGACGGCCGAGGGGGCGGCGAGCAGCGCGGTCGTGGCGGCGGCGGTCGCCGCGGCAACGGCGGCAAGCTTCTTGGCAGCGTTGAGCCCGAACATGGGTCTCCTTGGGGAGTTGCCGGTGGGGGGTCGCGCGGGTGGTGGAGCACGGGGACCCTGACGCCTTTGTTCGGATCTCCGTGTGCCCGGCGAGCGGCACGCCCCAAAGTTAGAGCCCCGCGGGGGGCGGCCCCAATGAGGGAACCCCCTAAGGGAGTTGGGCAGGGATAACCCTCGGTCGGGCCCCGCAAACCCAGGTGGGTCAGGTCGGGCGGCGGCCGGCGGCCAGCCGGACGATGTCCACCCGGGAACGGATCCCGAGCTTGCGGTAGACCCGGGTGAGGGTCGCCTCGACCGTCTTGACGCTGATGAACAGGCGGGCCGCGATCTCCCGGTTGGTCGCGCCCTCCATCACCAGCGAGGCGACCTGACGCTCCATCGCGGCGAGACCCTCCAGCGCGTCCAGGGCGACCGGCGGCGCGGTGGCGGCCGGTGCCACCGCGGTGGGTCCTGCGGTGGCGGCCGCGTCGACCTGTCGCAGCCAGGGCAGCGCGCGGCAACGCCGGAACAGCCGCGCGGCCTCGTCGTACGACGCCGTTCCCGGCAGCGGCCTGGCCCCCGGGCGGGGGGCGGCGGCCGCCTGGGCGCGCAGGCGGGCCAGGGCGAAGGCGGCCCGGGCCTCCTCCAGGCCGTATCCGAGCCGCCCGAGCCGGTCCTGCACGGACGTCAACCGGACGAGGGCGGCCTCGTGTTCGCCCCGTGCGGCCCGCACCAGCGCCTCGGCCCGGTCCAGGACGGCCAGTACGCTCTGCCGGCCCAGCCGCAGCGCGTGCGCCCGGGTGGTGTCGATGACGTCCTGGGCCTCGGCCGGCTCGCCGATGCGGACCAGGGCCTCGGCGAGGTCGCCGTGCCAGCGGCCCCGCCCCGGGTCGTTGATGCCGAGACCCTGCTCCAGCTCCCGGACCCGGCGCAGGGAGCGGACGGTGGCGGCCGGGTCGCCGGCCACCAACTGGGCGTAGCCCAGCGCCGCGAGGGCCCGGGACAGGTACATCTGGTCACCGTCGACCTCCGCGTGGTCCGCCGCCTCCCGGGCGAGGGCCAGGGCCCGGTCGACGTCCCCTGCCGAGGCCTCCGCGAGGGAGGCGAGCATGGCCGAGGCGCCCTCGCCGATCCCGGAGTCCCGGGCCAGCCGCAGACTCTCCCGGGCCAGGTCCAGGGCCCGGCCGCAGTGCCCGGAGCGCAGCTCGGTGTCGGCGAGGAAGCGCAGGAAGTGCACCTCGCTCTCGACCATGCCGCGCCGCCGTACCTCGCGCAGCAGCGCGGTGATGGTCGCCCGCGCCTCGGGCAGCTGGTCGCTCATGATCAGCCAGCGGAAGCGGGCCGACCCGGCGCCGTTGTGATGGCAGGCCACGTAGGGGTCCTGGGGCTCCTTGAGGGCCCGTTTGACGGTCACGGGGGCGTCCGGATGGCCCATCAGGGTCTCGGTGGAGGCCTGGAAGGACAGTGCCATCAGCTCGGTGCGCCGGTCCCCGCCCCGTGCGGCCAGCTCCGCCGCGTGCGCGGCCTCCTGCCGGGCCTCGGCGAAATCGCCCTCGACGACCAGGCCCCGCCAGGCCAGCTGGTAGTGGACCTGGGCGAGCAGGCACGGGTCGTCACCGGCGTCGGCCAGGACCTGCGGGAAGACGGCGTCGACCTCGCCGAGGGCCTGGCCGGCCGCCTCGATGACCACCATCCAGGCCCGGACCCGCTCGGCCGGCACGGTGGCACGCGTCAGTACGTCGCGTGCGATGTCCCGGGCGAGATCGGCCTCACCGGCGGTGATCGCGTCCTCCGCGGCCTGCAGACGCCGCTCGTCGGGGCCGGGAGCGCTGTCGGCCGGGGTGTGCCGGGCGGACAGCAGCCCGAGCGAGGCGGCGACGGACGGGGCCCCGCGGTCCCGGGCCAGTGCCCCGGCCTCGGCGAGCCGTGTCGCGACCTCCGGGTCGGTGCCGGTGGTCGCCAGGGCCAGGTGCCGGGCCCGCTCGATGGGGTCGGAGGCCGCCGTGGACAGCGCCGCGTGCACGGCCCGCCGCTCCTGCGCCGGGGCCTCCGCGTAGAGCGCGGCCGAGATCAGCGGATGCGCGAACCGCAGGGCCGGCGCCTCGGGGTCCGTGGCCAGCAGCCCCAGGGCCGCCGCCTGGGCCGTCTCGGCCTCGGCGTGCTCCCGCCCGGCCGCGTGCAGCAGCGCCACGGTGGGACGGGCACCGGCGCTGGCCACGAGGAGGGTGCGGCGCGCCTCGTCGGACAGCATCTCCAGCCGGCTCAGCACCAGGGCGCGCAGCGACGTGGGCACCGGCAGCGGTTCGCCCGGCCGGGGCCGGGTGGGGCTCTCGGCCAGGGCGCGGCCCAGTTCCAGCGCGAAGAGCGGGTTGCCGCCGCTGGTGCGGTGGATGTCGCGGATGGTGGACCGCGACAGGGGCGTGTAGCCGCGGTTGTCCAGCAGCGCGGAGACCTGCGTGCGGGTCAGCGGGCCCAGCCGGACCGCGAGGGTGTCCGGCGGGGACGCGGGCAGGTGACGGTCGTACTCCTGGCCCTCGGTCCGCACCGCGCACAGCATCTGCACGGGAGTGTCCCCCAGCCGGCGGGCCGCGAAGCCGAGCAGTTCCGCACTGGCGGCGTCCAGCCACTGCAGATCGTCGGCGACCACGAGCACCGGGCCCTTCGCGGCCAGGGCGCGCAGCGCCGACAGCACCGCCAGCCGCAGCGCGAGCCCGTCCCGCTGGAGCGTGGACTCGCCGCGGCCGGTCAGCGCCGACTCCAGTGCCGTGCGCTGGGCGCCGGGCAGCGCACCGGACACGTCGTCCAGGACCAGCCCGAACAGATCGGCCAGCGCCAGGAACGGCAGGTGGGATTCCGACTCGGTCGCCGAGCAGCGCAACACCGTCCGGTCCGCGCCGCCGTAATCCGCGGCCAGCGCCCGCAGGACGGTCGACTTTCCAATTCCGGCCGGGCCGTGGAGCAGCACACTGCCCCCTCGGCCGAGCTGTTCACGCGCCGACGCGAACAGCTCCTCCCGGCCGATGACCTGGTCGGGGCGGCTCCTGGGAGGCTCCTGGAAGTCCCGTCGTGCGGTCACCGCTCCCCTCCCTGTGTCGTGTCCTGGCCAATATTAGGCAACAGTTCTTTGAATTTCGGAGGGACGACCTCGTGAGGGAAATAACAACATGTGACGGCGGGAGAATTCTCCGGACTCCCGAATGCCCCGGAAGACGGGGTCGGCGCCCTCTCGGGGACCCCTCGGCCCAGCGCTCGTGCAGGCATCAGAGAAATCACCACAAACCTACGGCAACCACCCCGCTCGGCGCGCGGCGACCACGGCCTCACCACGGGTGCGGGCCCGCAGCTTCCGCATGGCCGACCGCAGGTACCCCTTGACGGTCTCCGGCGTCACGCCCAGCCGCTCCGCGGTGACCGCGTTCGTCGCCCCCGCCGCGACGCACGCCAGCACGTCCACCTCGCGCGGCGCGAGCCGGACCCGGGGCGGCCCGGCCGACTCGTCCGTCAGCAGCGCACACGCGCCGAGCAACTCCGCGCGCAACTCCGGGTCCGCGATCCGCGTGGCCAGTGCCCGCAGGGCCGCGTGCGCCTCGCGTACCCGCTCCCACCCCGGCCCCGCCCCGGCTGCGGCGGCCAGGGTGCGGGCCTCGTCCCGGACGGCCAGCGCCCGCTCCACGTCCCGCGCCGCCTCCACTGCCGCGTCCAGCATCCGCCCGCCCAGCGGCAGGGCCGTGCGCAGCGCCCCGTACAGCACCCCGCGCACCCGGTGCCGCACCACCACCGGCACGGCCAGCACCGAGCGCAGCCCCTCCGCGCCGACCGGCGCGTCGTACTCGTGGCTGATCTGCCGTGACACCGAGTAGTCGGTCACCACGCACGGCCGGGCCAGCGCGACCGTCTTGCCGCCCAGACCGGTGCCGGGCGTCACCACCAGCGACCGCAGGGCGTGCGTCGCCGTGCCGCTCAGTTCGCTGATGCGCATCTGCTGCCCGGCCTCCATCAGGCCGCCGAAGGCGACGGGCAGACCGGTCCCCCGGCGCAGCCGCAGCAGCGCATCGCGTATCTCGACCGCGTCGGACGCGTCCGTCGTCACCTGATCGCCCCTTCACTACGGCTCCTGTGCGGGCGCACCCCCCGTTCGGGGGTAGTGAGACCTGCATCACGGATTACACGATGGCTCAGAGCCGCCCGGCAATGGTCCGGCACCCAGGAGGACAGATGACATCGGCGACGGAGCTGTTCCGCGACGCGCGGGATTTCCTGCTCGAACACCGCGAGGACTACCCGACCGCCTACGAGGGCTTCCGCTGGCCCCGGCCCGAGTACTTCAACTGGGCGCTCGACTGGTTCGACGAGATCGCCGACGGCAACGCCCGCACCGCCCTGCACCTCGTCGAGGAGGACGGCCGTGAGACCCGGCTGTCCTTCGGGGAGATGTCGGTGCGTTCGGCCCAGTTCGCCACCTGGCTGCGGGAACGGGGCGTGCGCGCCGAGGACCGGATCCTCGTCATGCTCGGCAACCAGGCCGAACTGTGGATCACCGCCCTCGCCGCGATGAAACTGCGCGCGGTGGTCATCCCGGCCACCCCGCTGCTCGGCCCGGCCGACCTGCGCGACCGCGTCGAGCGCGGCCGGGTCCGGCACGTCATCGCGCGCCCGGAGGACACCGGGAAGTTCGCCGAGGTCCCCGGCGACTACACGCGCATCGCCGCGACCGCCGCCGGCGCGGTGCCGGACGGCTGGCTGCCGCTGGACGACGCCTACGAGGCCTCCGCCGACTTCACCCCCGACGGCCCGACCCGGGCCGACGACCCGCTGATGCTCTACTTCACCTCGGGCACCACCGCCCGGCCCAAGCTCGTCGAGCACACCCACACGTCGTACCCGATCGGCCACCTGTCGACCATGTACTGGATCGGCCTGAAACCCGGCGACGTGCATCTGAACATCTCCTCACCCGGCTGGGCCAAGCACGCCTGGTCCAATCTCTTCGCCCCGTGGAACGCCGAGGCGACGGTCTTCCTGCACAACTACACGCGTTTCGACGCCGCTCGTCTCATGACCGAGATGGACCGGGCGGGCGTCACCACGTTCTGCGCCCCGCCGACCGTGTGGCGCATGCTCATCCAGGCCGACCTGACGCAGCTGCGCACCCCGCCCCGCGAGGTCGTCGCGGCCGGCGAGCCGCTCAACCCGGAGGTCATCGAGCAGGTCCGCCGGGCCTGGCACCGCACCATCCGGGACGGCTTCGGCCAGACCGAGACGGCCGTCCAGGTCGCCAACAGCCCGGGCCAGCCGCTCAAGACCGGCTCGATGGGACGGCCGAGCCCCGGTTACCGCGTCGAACTCCTCGACCCCGTGTCCGGCGCGCCGGGCGCGGCGGAGGGCGAGATCGCGCTGGACCTGTCCGACCGGCCCGTCGGGCTGATGACCGGCTACCACGGCGACGCGGACCGCACGGCCGAGGCGATGGCCGGCGGCTACTACCGCACGGGCGACGTCGCCTCCAGGGACGACGAGGGGTATCTGACGTACATCGGCCGCAGCGACGACGTCTTCAAGGCCTCCGACTACAAGATCAGCCCGTTCGAGCTGGAGAGCGCGCTGCTGGAGCACGAGGCGGTCGCCGAGGCGGCGGTCGTGCCCGCCCCCGACGAGCTGCGGCTGGCCGTCCCCAAGGCGTACGTCGTGCTGGCCGAGGGCTGGCAGCCCGGCCCCGGCACCGCCAGGGTCCTCTTCGAGCACTCCCGCGAGGCCCTGGCCCCCTACAAGCGCATCCGCCGCCTGGAGTTCGGCGACCTGCCCAAGACCGTCTCCGGCAAGATCCGCCGGATCGAGCTGCGTGAGGCCACGGCGGCCGGGTCGGACGCCGAGTACCGCGAGGAGGACTTCCGGTGAACTCCTACAGCCACGGCACCAGCGCGACGGCGCTGCTCGGCGACACCATCGGGGCCAATCTGGACCGGGCCGTGGCGGCCTGGCCGGACCGCGAGGCCCTGGTCGACGTGCCCTCCGGACGGCGCTGGACCTACGCCGAGTTCGGCGCGGCGGTCGACGAGCTCGCCTCCGCCCTGCACGCCTCCGGCGTCGCCAAGGGCGACCGGGTGGGCATCTGGGCCGTCAACTGCCCCGAGTGGGTGCTCGTCCAGTACGCCACCGCCCGCCTCGGCGCGATCATGGTGAACATCAACCCGGCGTACCGCACCCACGAGGTGGAGTACGTCCTGAAGCAGGCCGGCGTGTCCCTGCTGTTCGCCTCCCTGCGGCACAAGACGAGCGACTACCGGGCGATGGTCGGACAAGTCCGAGGCGGACTGCCGGAGTTGCGGGAGGTGGTCTACTTCGGCGACCCCGGCTGGGAGGCGCTGCTGGAGAGGGCGACCCCCGACGCCGGCTACGAGGAGCTCTCCTGCGACGACCCCATCAACATCCAGTACACCTCGGGCACGACCGGCTTCCCGAAGGGCGCGACCCTCTCCCACCACAACATCCTCAACAACGGTTACTTCGTGGGTGAGTCGATCGCCTGCACCGAGCAGGACAGGATCTGCATCCCCGTCCCCTTCTACCACTGCTTCGGCATGGTCATGGGGAATCTGGCCGCCACTTCGCACGGCGCCTGCATGGTCATCCCGGCCCCGTCCTTCGACCCGAAGGCCACCCTGGAGGCGGTCCAGCAGGAGCGCTGCACGTCCCTCTACGGCGTCCCGACGATGTTCATCGCGGAGCTGAACCTCCCCGACTTCGCCTCCTACGACCTGTCCTCCCTGCGCACCGGCATCATGGCGGGCTCGCCCTGCCCGGTGGAGGTGATGAAACGGGTGGTCGCCGAGATGCACATGGCGGAGGTGTCCATCTGTTACGGCATGACCGAGACGTCCCCGGTGTCACTGCAGACCCGGCGGGACGACGACCTGGAGCACCGCACCGGCACGGTCGGCCGGGTCCTGCCGCACATCGAGGTCAAGGTGGTCGATCCGGCGACGGGCGTCACGCAACCGCGTGGAAAAGCAGGCGAGTTGTGCACCCGCGGCTACAGCGTGATGCTCGGCTACTGGAACGAGCCCGAGAAGACCGCCGAATCCGTCGACGCGGGCCGCTGGATGCACACCGGGGACCTCGCCGTCATGCGCGAGGACGGCTACGTCGAGATCGTCGGCCGCATCAAGGACATGATCATCCGGGGCGGGGAGAACATCTACCCCCGCGAGATCGAGGAGTTCCTCTACGGGCATCCGAAGATCCAGGACGTCCAGGTCGTCGGCGTCCCGCACGAGCGCTACGGCGAGGAGGTGCTGGCCTGCGTCATCGCCCGCGACCCGGCGGACCCGCCCACCCCGGAGGAGCTGCGGGCCTTCTGCGAGGGGCAGTTGGCGCATTACAAGATCCCGGCCCGGGTGCGGATCCTGGAGTCCTTCCCGATGACGGTGTCCGGGAAGGTCCGCAAGGTGGAGCTGCGGGAGAGGTTCGCCGACGGCTGAGGGGTGTGCATGTCACAGCGGCGCGCGCATGCACACCCGTGGCCAGAGGTCGAGGACGTGTGCCGCCTCCGCCGCGCGGATCTCGCGGAGGCCGGGCGTGAGGTCCGCCCCGGCCAGGGGCCGGAAGCCGAGGCGGGCGTAGTACGGGGCGTTCCACGGGACCTCCGCGAAGGTGGTCAGCGTCAGGGACGTCAGGCCCTCCTCGCGGGCGCGGCCGGCGGCGTGGGTCAGCAGGGCGCGTCCGATGCCCTGGCGTGCGGCGCTCGGGTGGACCGAGACCTGCTCGATGTGCAGGGCGCCGTCGACGGGTTCGGCGAGGAGGTAGGCGACCGGCCGGTCCCGCTGGTCGGCGGCGACCCAGCAGCGGCCCGCCCGGCGGTAGCGCTCCAGTTGGTCCAGGGCGGGCGGTTCGTCGTCGGCGATCTCCGGCATGCCGAGGTCGCGGAAGGGGGCGCCGGCGGCCCGTTCGATGTCCTGCAGAGCGGGGAGTTCGGCCGGGGTCGCGAGGCGGATGCGCATGCGGTGAGTATGCGGTGCGCGGGATCGGTCAGGGGGCCCGGTTCCCGGCGCCGGAGGCAGCCAGGGCGTCGGCCGGGGCGTTCACCGGCCGCGGTGTGCCGGTGAGGTCGAGGACGAACAGGGCGACACCCAGGGTGTCGGCGCGGGCCCGGGCGTCGTCCGCGTACCCGGCGAGGGAGAAGTAGAGGCCCTCCACGGACTCCGTCATGGCCGTCAGCCAGAGGCATTCGACGTCCCGCAGGGTCGCCGGGCGTACGGCCGGATCCACCTGCGCGACGACACCGCGGGCGGCGAGTCCGATGCCGGAGGGCGGACGCTGGTCGGCCCTGCGGACACCCCGGTAGCCGAGCCAGCGCAGGTACAGGGCGGTGGCCGTGACGGCATCGCGCGCCGTACGGATCGTGACGGAGGGGAAAGGGGGCCGGGCGGCCGGGGTGGCGCGCCGGACCGTGTCGGCCTGCGGGGCCGGAGTGACCTCGGCGCCGGGCGTGCCGTCACTGTCGGCAGCGCTCTCTCCGTCCTCCACCACCGCCACCCGCAACACCACCCCGCACGCGCACCCCACCTCGGGGCGCGGCCATTCGCCGCGCCGCCCGCAGGAGCCGCACCGCACCGTCACCCAGTCGTCCTGCCAGGTCCGGTGCGAGACGGGCGTCGCCGTGCCGTCCCGGTCCAGGCGCGGGGCGACCGGCGCGCCGCACACGCACGGGTACGCCGGTGTCGTGCAGCGGTGCTCGCGGCGGCAGGCAGGGCAGCGCACCGCGACGGTCTCGGACATGGCACTCCAGAACCGTGTCGTAGCGGGACGGCGTGCCCATCGTGCCCCCTCCGGCCCCGCCCTGTCCGGTGCTTTCCGTCTCTTGACGCCCTTCGCCCACCCCGCATACATTCATTCCAGATCGTAGAAAACAATTTCCACAATACGGAAGAGCTCACCGCGGGGGCGCGACGGGAGTGCGAATCCGACAGCCGAAGCAGGAGTACTCGATGGCTCGAATGACCGCTGCCCGCGCGGCAGTTGAGATCCTCAAGCGCGAGGGCGTCACCGACGCGTTCGGTGTCCCCGGCGCGGCGATCAACCCGTTCTACGCGGCGCTCAAGGCCTCCGGCGGCATCGCCCACACCCTCGCCCGGCACGTCGAGGGCGCCTCGCACATGGCCGAGGGCTACACCCGCACCCACCCGGGCAACATCGGCGTCTGCATCGGCACCTCGGGCCCGGCCGGCACCGACATGATCACGGGCCTGTACTCCGCGACCGGCGACTCGATCCCGATCCTGTGCATCACGGGCCAGGCCCCGACCGGTGTGATCCACAAGGAGGACTTCCAGGCCGTCGACATCGCCTCCATCGCCAAGCCGGTCACGAAGATGGCCGTCACGGTGCTGGAGGCGGCGCAGGTCCCGGGCGTCTTCCAGCAGGCCTTCCACCTCATGCGCTCCGGCCGCCCCGGCCCGGTCCTCATCGACCTGCCGATCGACGTCCAGCTGACGGAGATCGAGTTCGACCCGGAGACGTACGAGCCGCTCCCGGTCTACAAGCCCGCCGCGACCCGCGCCCAGATCGAGAAGGCCATCGGGATGCTGAACGCCTCCGAGCGGCCGCTGATCGTCGCGGGCGGCGGCATCATCAACGCCGACGCCGCCGAACTCCTCGCTGAGTTCGCCGAACTGACGGGCACTCCGGTCGTCCCGACCCTGATGGGCTGGGGCCTGCTGCCCGACGACCACGAGCTGAACGCCGGCATGGTGGGCCTGCAGACCTCGCACCGCTACGGCAACGCGACCTTCCTGGAGTCCGACTTCGTCCTCGGCATCGGCAACCGCTGGGCCAACCGCCACACTGGCAAGCTCGACGTCTACACGGCCGGGCGGACATTCGTCCACGTCGACATCGAGCCCACCCAGATCGGCAGGATCTTCGCCCCGGACTACGGCATCGCCTCGGACGCCAAGGCGGCCCTCGAGCTGTTCGTGGAGGTCGCCAGGGAGCTGAAGGCGGCCGGGAAACTGCCCGACCGCTCCGCGTGGGCCGCCTCCGCGCAGGAGCGCAAGGCGACCCTCCAGCGCCGTACGCACTTCGACGACATTCCGATCAAGCCGCAGCGCGTCTACGAGGAGATGAACAAGGCCTTCGGCCCGGAGACCCGGTACGTCTCCACCATCGGCCTCTCGCAGATCGCCGGCGCGCAGATGCTGCACGTGTACCGGCCCCGGCACTGGATCAACTGCGGCCAGGCCGGCCCGCTCGGCTGGACCATCCCGGCCGCGCTTGGCGTGGCCAAGGCCGACCCGGAGGCCTCGGTCGTCGCCCTCTCCGGCGACTACGACTTCCAGTTCATGCTGGAGGAACTGGCCGTCGGCGCGCAGCACCGGATCCCGTACGTCCACGTCCTGGTGAACAACTCCTACCTGGGCCTGATCCGCCAGGCGCAGCGGGCGTTCGAGATCGACTTCCAGGTCAACCTGGAGTTTGAGAACCTCAACTCCCCGGAGATCGGCGTCTACGGCGTCGACCACGTCAAGGTCGCCGAGGGCCTCGGCTGCAAGGCGATCCGCGTCACCGACCCGGCCGAGCTGGGTGCCGCCTTCGAGCAGGCCAGGAAGCTCGCCGCGGAGTACCGGGTCCCGGTCGTCGTCGAGGCGATCCTGGAACGCGTCACCAACATCTCCATGTCGACGACCAACGACATCGGCAACGTCGTGGAGTTCGAGGAGACCGCCACGGAGCCGGGCCACGCGCCGACGTCGATCACACCGCTGAAGGCCTGAGACCCACGCGGCAGGAGGGGCGGCCCGGCTCCGTGGCGGTCTCCTCGAACTCCACGACGTTGCCGATGTCGTTGGTCGTCGACAGGGAGATGTTGGTGACGCGTT